>JBCCVP010000057.1:0-28351 GCA_039195135.1 Pseudomonadota bacterium
GGGTCGGCAATCATGCGCAGTACGGTGTCGTCCTCCGCCGCGGCGCCAGCAACGCTTAACGTGCTGGCCCAGGAACTTAGGTTCCCGGCCTTGGCAGCCACCTGAAAGACGGCTTTGGCGTAGGGGCGGGCGAGGGTGGTGGCGTCGGCCATGGCTTAAAGCTCCGCCGCCAGCTTGTCGAGAATGTCGCGGTGTGCGTCCGCGTTAATCTCACGCTGCAGCAGGCGCTCGGCGCCGGATATCGCAAGCTGGGCCACTTTGCCGGACAGCTCTTCGCGGGCGCGATTCACTTCCTGCTCAATGTCGGCCTGGGCCGCAGTAACCTGCCGCTCCCGCTCCGATACCGCTTCGTTACGCGCCTCTTCCACAATCTGTGCAGCGCGGCGGTTGGCCTGCTCCACAATATCGCCGGCCTGGGCGCGGGCGTTGGTCACCAGCTCCTTGGCTTCGGCTTCCGCCTGCTCCAGCTTCTGGCCCGATTCCTGGGCCGCGGCGAGGCCGTCGGCAATGTTCTTGCGGCGGGTTTCCAGCGCGTTAACGATGGGGGGCCAGATGAACTTCATGCAGAACCCGACGAACACGATCATCGCGAAGCTCTGACCGATCAGCGTTAAGTTCATATTCATCGTTGTTCTCCTGTCTTGGCTCTGGAGGCTTAGTTACCGGCCAGGTTGCCGTCCGCAGCCGAGGTAGGGATATACAAAGTCGGGCCGTTAACGTTCCCGACTTTGCACATCCCTACCTCGACTACGACCGTCACTGGCCTACCTCCAAGATCGGTGTCTGCTTATCCGCCGAGGGCAGTTTGCAGCTGGCCGATGAAGGGGTTGGCGAAGGTGAAGAACAGCGCAATACCCACACCGATCATCGCGACCGCGTCGAGCAGACCAATAGCCAGGAAGAACTTACCCTGGAGCATGGGGCCCAGCTCGGGCTGACGAGCGTTGGCTTCCAGCAGGCGGCCGCCCAGGATGCCCACACCGATACCTACGCCCAGAGCACCCAGGCCAATCAGCAGGGCCACGGCGATGGCGGTCATTCCGATTACAGTTTCCATTACTTACTCCCGTTCGAGGTTTTTCGTTGTTGCGAAATTGGAATTAGGGTCAGGTCTTGCATTGGCATAGCGGCCAGGCCGATGTGGCAATGCAAGACCTGACCCCGCTTGTTATTAATGATGGTCATGGGCCTGCGCGAGGTACACCACGGTCAGCATCATGAAAATAAACGCCTGCAGGGTAATCACCAGCAGATGGAAGACGGCCCAGCCAAAGTGCAGCGGCAGCTGCCACAGACCCAGCAGGGCGATCAGGATAAAGATCAGCTCGCCGGCGTAGAGGTTGCCGAAGAGTCGCAGGCCCAGGCTCACCGGCTTGGCCAGCAGCGCGACGCCTTCCAGAATCAGGTTAATTGGCGCGGCGGCAATTTTGCCGGCCGTGCTTGAAGCGGCAAACGGCTGGCCGGCCAGTTCACCGAGGAAGCCGCCAATGCCCTTTTGCTTCAGGCTGTAGAAAAGAATGAGCACAAACACCGTGATGGCCATACCCATCGTGGCGTTGACGTCCGTCGTCGGCACCACCTTCTGGTACTCAACGCCGGCCAGATGCACCAGACCCGGGATCCAGTCCACCGGAATCAGGTCCATAAAGTTCATCAGGAACACCCACACAAACACGGTGAGGGCGAGGGGGGCCACCACTTTGCTCTCGTGGTGGAACGTATCTTTCACGTTGTTATCGACAAACTCGACGATGCTCTCGACAAAGTTCTGCAGCTTGCCCGGCACGCCGGCCTCAACGTTTTTGGCCACCTTGCGGAACAGCCAGCAGAAGATCACGCCAAGGAGCAACGACCAGAACATGGTGTCGACGTGGATGGCCATAAAACCCATGTCGGCTGCTTCCTGGGCGCCATGGGCAAAACCCCAGGTACCGTCAGGGTGCCGACCGTAGGTCAGGTTCTGGAGGTGGTGAACAATGTATTCACCGGCTGTCTGCGTTCCGCCTTCGCTTGCCATGTAGCACTCTATATAAGGTGTCTATGGGGTGGCGAGCTCGCTACTGGCCCGCCGGTTCCGCTTTGTCTTTAACTTCCGCGGCTTTTGCCGCTCTTTCGGCGTCCATCGACGCCATCACTTTGCCCACGCTCAGCAAATTCGCCAGGAGCGTGGCGATAAACCCGGCAAACAGCCAGGGTGCCGTGCTTGCCGGCAGCCAGAAAAAGGCCAGGGCAAACAGGGCGGCGGTGAGACCCAGCTTCAGGGCCTCGGCCCGCATCAGGCCGCCCAGCGTTACAGGCTGAACCCCTTTGCGGGTGATGCCAAATACCTTGCTGGTCATCAGCAGGTGCGGCAGCCAGGCGATCAGCCCTCCGGTGAGCGTAGCTAACCCGTCGCCCGGGGACCGAAATCCCGCCACGGCGGCGCTCAGCAAAAGCAAAAAGGCTAGTGATCCCAGGCTGGCGCGATAGACGCGTGATGCGGCCCGCAAGTATGGCGCTTTATCCACCCGTCCTCCGGGCGCTTTCGGTGGGCATTTCGCCCGTGGACCGCGCTCAAAGGCGCGCAATTCTAACACGCTCATTTGGCTTCGCCAAACCCTGATTGAGAGTTCACGTTTACGTAACAAACCTGCGGGTTTTCAGGGGTTTAAACAACCGGCTGCGGGGTGATAATTTTGGCGTTTTGGATGAATTCAGCTCATCTATAGATGATTGCTTGGCCGGGCAAAATATCGGGTCGCATGTCCGGGTCTGGCCCGCCCACCGACTCACCCACCCACCACCCTGCTTATTTTTTCGTTGGGAGATCCTTAGGTTTCCCTCAAGACTTCATTTCGGCTCCGGACCATGGTGAGAACTCGATCACCAGCACCGGAGAGACGGATGAGTCGATTGATCCCGCAGCAAGCCCGACGGACCCGCATCAGCGCGGCGATTGCCTTGGGCCTTTTCTCGGCCCAGGTCGGCGCCCAGAGGGTCCAGGAGCTCAAAAACCTCGATATCTCCGACGGTTTCACCCTCAGCGGCATCGCCGAGAATGATCAAAGCGGCCACTCGGTCAGCTCCGCGGGCGACTTTAACGGTGATGGGGTGGCAGATCTGATCATTGGCGAGCCGTACGCTGCGCCGGGCGGTGTGGGGTTCGCCGGGCAGAGCTACATCGTCTTCGGACAGAGATCGGGCTTCGCCCAGAGCTTACGTCTTGAAGACCTCGACGGTACGAATGGGCTGACGATTGAAAGCAACGTGGGTTTGGATCAGGCCGGCATTTCGGTCAGCGGCGCTGGCGATATCAACGCGGATGGCCTGGACGACGTTGTGATTGGTGCGCCCGGAAATTTGGGCCCTGGCCGAGCCTACGTCGTATTCGGTGCGGAACGCGGCCTGCCAGGGCGCTTGTCATTGGCGAGCCTTAACGGCGAAAACGGCTTTCGGATCGATGGCATTGGCGCTGAGGACGGGGCCGGTCGGGCGGTAAGCGGCGCTGGCGACTTCAACGGCGACGGCGTTGATGACCTCGTGATCGGTGCGCCCTACGCGGACGTGGACGACGGCGAAGCCTACGTGGTGTTTGGCAACGAGAACGGATTCGCCGGCGTCCTCGATCTTTCCACGCTTGACGGGTCTAACGGGATTACGATTGTTGCCGAGGCCGATGGTGGGAGGCTTGGCCGAGCGGTAAGTGGCGCCGGCGACGTGAACGATGATGGCCTTGCGGACGTGGTCGTTGGCGCGTTCACCGCAGGGCCCGACGGTATCGGCAAGGCCTACGTCGTTTTTGGATCAGACCAGGGTTTCGCAAGCTTCAATCTGTCAGCCCTAAACGGGAACAACGGCTTTGAAATGCTCGGAGCCAATCTGTTCGACAACGCCGGCCGGGCTGTCGGCGCGGGCGGAGACGTTAACGCCGACGGCATCGATGATGTCCTGGTTGGGGCGAGTTTTGCCGACCCCGGTTCAGCCGGTCAGGCCGGCGAAGGATACGTCGTGTTTGGGTCTGATCAGACGTTTGCCGCCTCTATCAACCTGGGCAATCTGTCAGGCACCGATGGGTTCGCCTTCCGCGGAACTGATGTTAACGATCGAGTCGCCCAGGCGGTGGCGGGTGCCGGCGACGTTAACGGCGACGGCATCGACGATATTCTCATTGGCGCGAGCCAGGAAACGGTAGGCGGACTGGAGCGCGTGGGTTCTACCTACGTCGTGTTTGGCCGTACCACGTTTCCCTCTGTACTGGTCGTAGAAGATCTGTCGGGCTCGGATGGACTGATTCTTCCCGGCATCGACGAACTCGATCAATCCGGCTTTGCCGTCAGCGGTGCCGGAGACATAAACGACGACGGACTTCCGGACCTGCTGATCGGAGCGCGGCTGGCAAATGCTTCGGGTCAGCCGGGTGCCGGCGAAAGCTATGTGGTGTATGGCAATGCCGCGCCCATGGCGCTGAGCGACGGCACGCTGCTGGGCGAGGTGTTGGAAGATCAGAGTGACCCGGCCGGTCATCGTCTGGACTTCACGCTTGCCGCGGCATACCTCGATATGGAAGCGTTCGGTGGGGTCGCCGTGATCGACGATCAATCCTCAGCCGGCGAGGGGGCGTGGCAATACGCGGCGGAGGGGTCGAGCTGGACGGCGCTGCCGTCCACGCTCAGCGACACGAGCGCCCTGGTCCTTGGGCCGACGGCGCAGCTTAGATTTGTGCCCGAAGCAAATTTCTTCGGCGAGCCCGGTTCGCTGATGGTCCGCCTGTGGGATGGCCGCTGGCGAGAACCCGGCGAGAATGTGGACATCACGACCGCTATCGGCGCGCTGGGTGGTTTTTCTGACAGCGAGAATCTCGTTGTGGCCGCGCTGGCCGTAACGCCGGTTAACGATGAGCCAAGTTTTGTCGCAACCGATCCACCAACGGTCAACGAGGATCCCGGTGGGGTAACGGTATCTGCCTGGTCTGCTTTTGATCCTGGGCCCGGGGAGTCGGGCCAGTTTGCCCTCGCCTACCAGGTGGAGAACATCTCAAACCCCGGGTTGTTTTCGGTGCTGCCCACCATCGGAACCCTCGGCAATCTTGTGTACAACCCGGCGCCGGATGTGTCCGGCACCAGCACCTTCGACGTGCGCGTGGTAGACAACGGCGGCATTGCCAACGGCGGTGTGGACGTATCCGGATTTCAGACCTTCACCATCAACATCAATCCCGTCAACGATGCACCAAACCTGATTGCGGAAAACCCACCGCCGGTTGCCGAAGGCAGCGGCGCACAGAGTGTTAGCAACTGGGCCACGCTGGTTGCCGGAGCGCCGGATGAGTCTGGCCAGCAGCTCACGATTGCTGTGTCAGAAATTGAAAACCCGGACCTGTTCGCCGTGGTACCCGCTGTGGATCAGTCTGGCGAACTCACTTACACGCCAGCGCAGGGAGTCAGTGGCACTTCGACTTTCACGGTAATCGCCAGCGACAACGGTGGCACTGAAAACGGCGGCGTCGATCGGTCGCAGCCACAGCATTTCCTGATCACCGTGCAGGCCGAGCTGCTATTCGCCGACAGCTTTGAAGGGTAAATCTTATGAAGCAACGATCTGCTGTCCCACTCACTGCTCTGCTCGCCGCTTTAGCATTTGATGTTCAATCCCAGGAGTCACTGCCGCTCGCCGAGTTGGATGGCCAGAATGGGTTCGTCATCGGTGGTGCCGCGGCCAACGATTTCCTGGGGGACGCGCTGGATCTGTCCAGCGACTTCAATAACGACGGGCTGGCCGACCTGCTTATTGGCGCCACCGGGGTCGATGCCAACGGTTTGGAAAACGCCGGTACGGCCTACCTCATCCTCGGGCGGAGGCAGGGGTTCCCCCAGTTTGCGACGCCAGATGCATTGGATGCCATCACGTTTACCGGTGCCACGGAAGGCGACCGGCTGGGAATCGCCGTTGCCGGCGTTGGCGATTTTGATGGGGACGGCATCGTCGACCTTGCGCTTGGCGCCGAGGATGCCAATCCTACCGGTGTCGATGACCAGGGTCAGAGCTATCTCCTGCGCGGACCTATCACCGATTTTGCGGCCTCTTTTGATGTGTCGCTGCTCGACGCCTTTCAGGGGTTTACGTTCACCGGAACCGATCCCTTCGATGAGGCGGCGCGCGTGGCGAAGGCCGGCGATATCAATAACGATGGCCTGGACGACCTGCTTGTTGGCGCGCCATTTACCGAAGCGGGCCAGGCGTATGTGATTTTTGGAAACGATGCCGTGTTTCTTCCTGATCTCACCGCAGCGGATTTGAACGGCAGCAATGGATTTGTGATCAACGGCCAGGCCATCTTCGACAGTCTGGGAAGATCGGTGAACAGCGCGGGAGATTTCAACGGCGACGGCATCGATGACATGGTGATTGGGGCTAATGGCGTCGATCTGGACGGCGAGGATCAGAGCGGCCAGGCATACGTGGTTTTTGGGTCCGAGCAACCGTTCGCCGCTGAGCTGAACATAGCCACGCTCGACGGGGTTAGTGGCTTCACAATGCAGAGCGTGGGCCTCGGAGAAGGTGTTGGCATCAATGTCAGTTCCGCCGGCGACTTTAACGGTGACGGTCGCGACGATCTGATCATTGGCGCTTTGGGCCTGAACCCCGTTAGCCTCCGGCAGGATGGTCGGGTTTACGTTGTGTTTGGCACCGCCACCACCGCGCCCACGGTTGACCTTAAGCTGCTGGACGGAAGCGACGGATTCGTCGTCAACGCTGAAGCCACCGGCGATCTACTCGGGGTTGCATCGGGCAGCGCCGGTGACGTGAATGGTGATGGCTTGGACGACATTCTCTTCTCGGCGCAACCCGGCGCGGGCAAAACCTACGTGCTGTTCGGCTCCACCGAGCCTTTCTCGGGCGAGTTTGATCTGGCCACGCTGAACGGCCGCAATGGACTGGTGTTGCCGGGCATTGACACAACAGACCGGTCGGGCCGGGTGGTTGCGGGTGGGGGCGACATGAACGGCGACGGATTGGCGGACATTGCCATCAGCGCTTTTCTTACTCAGCCTGTCCAGAGTGCTGGCGAAGCCTACGTGGTTTTTGGCAACGCGGTACCGCTGGCGCTGGCATCGAGCCTCCCACTGGCTGCGGTAGCCGAAGATGTCGTGGATCCAGCCGGTACGCCGATCACCGCCCTGAGATCGCTTTACTACGACGAAGACTCGATCGGCGGCATCGCCATTATCGGCAACGCCGCGTCGGGCGCGGAAGGCCAGTGGGAATATGCCGTCGATGGCTCGAGTTGGGCCCCGGTGGAAACCACCCTCAGCGATGCCAGCGCGCTGGTGCTCAGCCCCCGGTCAACGCTGCGTTTCGTTCCTGCGGCACACTATTCCGGTGCGCCGGGCGCGCTGACCGCCAGGCTGTGGGACGGCCGCTGGCGCGAGCCGGGCGAGGCCGTAGACATTACCAGCGCCGTTGACGCACTGGGTGGGTTTTCTGACGACGATAATCTGGTGGATATCACGGTCGACATTTTGCCCGTGAATGATCCTCCGAGTTTTGTGGCGGTTGATCCGCCGACGGTCAATGAGGATCCCGGTGGGATAACCGTTGCCGGCTGGTCCGCGTTTGACGCGGGACCGGGCGAATCGGACCAGTTTGCCCTCGCCTATCAGGTGGAGAACATCTCCAACCCTGGTCTGTTTTCTGTGCTGCCCACCATCGGCACGCTGGGCAATCTGGTCTACAACCCGGCGCCAGACCTGTCCGGTACCAGCACCCTTGACGTGCGCGTGGTCGACAACGGAGGTATCGCCAACGGCGGGGTCGACGTGTCCGACTTTCAGACTTTCACGATTACTGTCAATGCCGTTAACGACGCGCCAAGGCTCTTGGCGGAAAACCCACCGCCCGTTGCTGAAGACAGCGGCGCGCAAATTGTCACCAACTGGGCAGCGCTGGATGCCGGCGCGCCAGACGAGACCGGGCAACAGTTGACGGTGGTTATCTCTGATCTGGAAAACCCGGATCTTTTCGCGCAGCCGCCCGCCGTCGATCAGTCTGGAAATCTCTCTTACACCCCAGCGACAGGCGCGAGCGGCGTCTCCACCTTCACGGTGATCGCCAGCGACAACGGCGGCACGGGCAATGGCGGCGTCGATCAATCACAGCCGCAACATTTCGTCATCACGGTGCAAGCCAAACTGCTGTTCGCAAACAGTTTCGAATGACCCGCCGGGTCTGACCCGGCGGAACATCGGCCTACCCGCCGCGACGAAATGGGGTGGGCTGAGGCTGATAATTCTCATCTAGCGCAACAGCTCATGGGAGAAACGAGATGAGACAGCTTCTGGCAGTGGGATTGGTTTGTTTGTTCTGCTCGGCCGCGGTGGCCGCGCCCGATCCGGACGACTGGTATCAGAAACAGTATGCGCCGCTTTGGAACGACAAGCCCTGGGAAAACCTTGAGGCCATTGTCGACAACTACGCCGATACCGTGGTGGATCATCCGGGGGATCCCAAAGGCTCCAGCGCCCGGGAGTGGTTGGCCGCCGGTATGAAGTCGTGGCGGGCCGAGGGCTGGCTGTCGAGCAAAGTGGTGGGCTACAAGTCAGACCACGTGAATGGCTCCATGTCGATCTTCAAAGTGAAGTGGCGCGATGCCTACGAGGGCGGCAGCGAGGAAGACGCCTGCGGCTGGTACCTTGCAGACCTCCGCGACGATCGCTGGCAGTTTACCCACTACGCCGACATCGACTGCCGCGCCCACGGTTTGTAAAAACACGGTGGTGACTCCGGGATCAGACACCGAGAGGGTCTGACCCGGTGCCTTACGGCGGAGCTTTACTGGGCGGCCAGAGGGACCGGTTCGTTGGGAGATGCGTCCTGCCGCACCGGCTCGGAGACGTAACCGGCCGCCCGGGCCATCGACTGTGCCACCCGCTCCCAGGTTTCCCGCTCGGCTCGCGCCCGTGCCGTCCGCAGCTCCGCCACACCTAGCCCCTTGGCCGACGCGTAAACGTAAAGCTGCGTATCACGCAGGCTAACGAACCGGGGCAATCCCCATTGCTCGATCCGTTCCTTGAGCGCCCGGGATGACAGCTGCGCGCCGCGAACCCGGTTGGCCACGATACCGATCTGCACGCGCTGATCCCGATATTCTGGCGTCCGCTTCAGCTCTTCGATGAAGTCGGCGCTCGCCGCAAGGTCCATCGGAGATGGCAGCAAAGGAACCAGCACCAGGCGGACCCGGCGCAGCAGTTCGCTCATCATGTGGTTGCGGGACATGGGGCGGGAGTCGTAAACGACAAATGCCGAGTGCGGCTTTACCTTCAGCGCGGCGGCCGGGCCGACGATGCGTTGGGCATCGGAAGCGTCTTCCACGGTAAGGTGTTTGGGTGGTTCTTCCCGGCGTTCAAACCAGGCTTTGGCCGACTGCTGTGGGTCGCAGTCGAGCAGCGTGGTGGTGTGGCCGGCGCCAGCAAGCGCCGAAGCAAGATTGGTGGCGAGCGTGGTTTTGCCTACGCCACCTTTTCGGTTGCATATCGCGATGCCAAACGCGCTGCCCGTGAATGCCACAACTGCCCCCAGGTCGGGATTCGGACGCCGAGTGTAGCACGGGCATGCTCGGATTCGCGGCCGGCGCCCGGGCAACGCCGTCCGGTCTGACCCGGAAGCGTTGTTTGCGCCGGAGCTGTCAGTTGTCAACGAGTGTGGGGTGGAGCGGTTGGTGAGTTGGCGGCTGCGCTAAGATGTTGGGACGACGTATCGGGGAGAAACGCCATGAAAGTCAAATTCCTGCTTCTAACCACCGTACTGCTTTTGCCTTTTGCAGCGTCTGCTGACCTTAAGGACAAACTCAAAGGTCTTCTCAACGACGACGAAAAGGAGACCACCGAGCAGACGGCGGACGAACCTGCTGCCGCGCCGGAAGACGGACTGTCGTCGGACCAGCGGGCAAGCGGAATCAAAGAGGCCCTCGAGCAGGGTGTCAAACGAGCGATCACTACGCTCGGCCAGCGTGATGGGTTCTGGACCAGCGAGACGGTGCAGATTCCCCTGCCGGATGCCGTGGACCGCGTCGCCAAGACTGCACGCAAACTCGGTGGGGATCGGTATGTGGAAGAGTTTCATGAAACTCTGAATCGTGCTGCGGAGGAGGCGGTGCCGGTGGCAACCGAATTGTTCGGGGAAGCGCTGAGCGAGCTGACCATTGAAGATGCGATTGCTTTGGTGCGCGGGCCGGATGACGCGGCGACGCAGTATTTTCGGGAGAAGACCGAAGGTGCGCTCGCGGAGCAGTTTTTGCCGATTGTGACTGAGGCTACCGGGCGGACTGGGGTTACGCAGGCCTACAAGGAGCTCAATAAGAAAGCTGGTGGTTTTCTGAGTCAGCTTGGTCAGGATGAGGATGACCTGGACCTGGATCAGTATGTGACCCAGAAGGCTCTGGATGGGCTGTTTGCTTATGTTGCTGAGGAAGAGCGGTTGATTCGGAGTGATCCTGTAGCTCGGACAACCGACCTGCTCAAGACGCTCTTTCAATAGTGCACGGTTCCCGGTAGATCCGGGATCTTGCCTCTGCGCTAAGCGGCTGCCGTGCCACGTTCGTGGGTCAGACCCCAAGTGGGTCTGACGCGGCTTCGAATCCGGCCATAACCTTGGGTGAATCCCCGACTACACTTTGGGGATGACAGAGATTACTCAGCTGCTGGTGGCGGCGCGGGATGGGGATGCAGATGCGCTTAAGCAGGTGTTTGAGGACATCTATCCCGACCTTAAGCGGATTGCTGCGGCGCGACTTGCGGCGGTTCAAACCGGGGAAACGGTGACGCCCACCGTGCTCGTTAACGAGCTTTATCTGAAACTCTCCAGCGCCGCTCGCCTCGATCTGGTGGATCGGCGTCACTTCTATGCCTGTGCTTCAAAAGCCATGCGGCAGATTTTGATCGATCACGCGCGGCAGGCTGGCGCGCAGCGGCGTGGGGGGGCGCAGCCGGCGGTAACGCTAACTGAGAACCTTGCTGCCGACACCAATGCCTCCCACCCCGACCTGCTGGACCTTGATGCGGCGATTGCAGACCTGGGGGAAGTTGAGCCACAGCTTCATGACCTGGTGGAGATGAAGTTTTTTGCCGGTCTAACCGTTGGCGAAATCGCCAAAATATTGGAGCGATCCGAACGGAGCGTGAAACGGGACTGGAGTCGGGCTCGGGCATTTTTGCACGCTCAGCTGGTTTAGCCGCCCACCGGCGCGGCTGCGCAGCGTCAGGCGGCGTCGGTTTTTTGGTCGGGGCCGGCGGCGGCGACCAGGTCGAAGATGGCTTCGTCGGACCAGCGGAGGGAATCTAAGTAGCAGGTGCGCACGTCGTCGAAGGCCAGGGCCTGGAACGTGGCGTCCTGCACAGCGCCACGTTCATATGCCCGGCAGCACTTGAGAGCCTCGCCGCAGATGCCGGCCTCACTTTCCAGCGCGTCGGTAAACTCCTCCGCCAGCGGTAGCGCAGAGAGCACCTCCGGCATGGGCACTGCCAGCAGCACGTCGAGCTGAGAGAACAAACCCGTGGTAAAGAACCGACCCGGGTCCGGCTGGTTGGTTGCGGTGGCCAGCATTTCGCACATGCGGGCTCGCTGCAGCGATTCGCGCAGCAGCTCCACCGGCTCCGACTTCATCCCCGCCAGCGTCAACAGCGACGCCCAGCGGCGGATCTCGTTTAGGCCCATCATCACCAGCGCGTGGCGGATAGAGTTGATGGGGCTGGCAAAGCCAAAGAAGCTGGAGTTGATGTAGCGCAGCAGCCGATAGCTCAGGCCCACGTCCCGCTGGATAAGCTGTTCGATTTGATCCACGTCGGCGTCCGGCTGGCCCAGCTCGTTCATGAGTTGAAGCGCGGAGCAAAAACTGTCGGGAATGGCCTTGCCGCTCACCAGCTCCGGGCGCGACAGAAAGTAGCCCTGGTACCACTCAAAACCTAAAGACCGGCAGTGGTCGAAGTGTTCTTTGGTTTCGACCTTTTCCGCCAGCAGCCGCTTGCCCTGATCCCGCAGTCGGTGCACGTGATCTTCCACCTGCTCCGGCGTCATGCTGAGCACATCGAGTTTGACGAGCTGCGCCAGCGGCAGCAGCTGCTCGGTGGACTGGCCAAACTCAAAGTCGTCCAGCGCCACGGTAAAGCCGCGGTCCACCAGGTTCTTTACGTGGCGACGCACCGCGTCGTCCACGTGCACGGTTTCCAGCACTTCCAGGATCACCTGGTCCGGCGCCATAGGCAGCTGATACTCGCCGGTGAGAAAGGGCCGCGTCAGGTTGATGAGCACCGGCTTGCCAACGCTCACCGACTCAAAGTCCAGATCCACCATCGCGGCCATCAGCACCCGGGCGGTGGCCATGTCGCCGTCGAACGTCTCTCCATCAGCGGGGCGAAACAGCAGCTCATTAGCTACCACCCGCTCGTTCAGATCGTAAACCGGCTGGCGCGCAAAATAGACGTCACTCATGGGGTAGGCCGCAGGGAATCCACACTCAACTATCGGCGGAAGCTGGAGGATCTTGAGAGGCAAAGGGTGGGGCCTTTCGCCCCAAAGAACGTCGGAATTTCGGCGTATCTCAGTCGAACCCGTCCGCCAGAATAAGTTCGTCGGCGGTGCATTCCATCGGCCGGCTGGCCGCATCCACGCGCACCGAGTCCAGATAAAACCCTTCCGCCTCCATCAGCGGATCGGTCGACAGGCGCCAGCGCAGCCGCACCTCGCGTCCCGCGTAGGCTGACAGGTCTGCCGAATAGTTCGAGAAACTCCCGCCGCTGGAGCCGGAAAAGGCGCCCTGGCTTGCGGCGAAACCGCAGGCGTTGCCGGGGGTTGAGCCGGTCAGCTCAAACGAGCCGGGATAGCCTTCCGCCGGCGGCAGATCCTGCCAGGCGCCGCCGGCCACGGAGATTTCCAGCACCACGCCATCGTAGGAAGGCTCGAGATCGTAACGAGCGGCAAAGCTCAGGCGCGCCCCGCTCTGCAGTTCGATAGCCGGCGTGGTGATCGCCGCGCAGCGAGCGGGCGGGTAGTTGAGGCCGGGCTGGGCGCTGGCGTAGCTTAGGCCGCCGCCGCTCGCCTGGATCGAGGATACCTGCCAGGGCGCTTCCGCGGTGGCCAGCGCCAGTGTGTCGACGTCGTCCAGGTAGTCACCGGATTCCTGCGCCTCGGACACCGCGCTGTAGGCCACCGGCAAGCTCGGTGCGCTACGGTTGCCCAGGCTGTCCACGGCCACCACCCGGTAGTAGTGCGTCACGCCGGGCGCCGCAGCGTAGTCATCAAATCTTGGTGTATCCACCTCGGCTACGCGCGTGGCTTGTTCAGGCAGAAAAAAGGGATCGGTGGCGCGGTGCACCTCGTAGCGCAGGCTCGCTCCCGGACAGGTGGCCGCAGCCGGTTCCCACTCCAGCCGGCTCGCACAAAATGAGCGGTTTGCCGTTAACCGGGGCGGCGACGGGATGGAATGCGGGCTGAGGGAGCAGGCGCCGGCGGAGACGATGCTTTGGCAGGCGCTCACCGGCCCTTCGCCGCACCCGTCAGCGGCGCGGACGCGGTAGGCGTAGGTGAGTCCGCCTTGGGCCGTGGCATCGATGACGGTCGAGGCAGCACTGCTGCCGACGAGGCGCTCCGCCGCGGCCCCGCAGGCGCCCGGCTGACGATACACCTGATAGGTGGCGGCGCCGGCCACCGCTGCTACCTCCACGGTCACGCCCGCGGCGTCGGTTGAAAGGGAGAAGTCCGGCGCGTCGACAACGGCCGAGTCGCACTGGGCGGACGACACCGCCAGGGCAAAACCCTGCCGGCGGGACTCAGGGTCCAGATCGCCGGGCACCGCCGTTCCCGTGACGGTGATCTGATAGTCCCCGGCCGCGGGCGATACCAACAGCACCTGCTCCACCGGGTTAAGCACGTCGGCAGTGCCGCCCGCAGCGCTCTCGCCGCCGGCGAATACATTGCCCAGAAAAGTGCCGGCCGGGCCGTCCACCCGCAGATCCAGGTTGTTCACCAGCGCTTCGGCCGCCACGAAGCTCGGCGGCGGGTCGTACCAGACCAGCGTGGCGCGCAGCGCCGCGCCGGCCGCTACGGTGACCGGCACCTGGAAGGTCTCTCCGGTAGCAAGGCCCGCCGCGCCGGGCACGTCAAACACGCGCACCTGCCGGGCGTCCCCGGCAAAGTAAAGATTGCTGTCGAGCCAGACGCGCCCCCAGCCGCTGGCCAGCGACGGCGTGTCGGTGTCGGTGCGGGTGCCGTTGAGCAGCAGCGCCTTGAGCAGCATGCCGCTGGGCAAGACTTCGTCATCCGCTACCCGGCTGCCGGTGGGGTAGAAGCCTTCGGCAAAATACTGCCGGGCCATGGCCGCCGCGCCCGCCACCGCCGGCGCTGCCATGGACGTGCCGGTAAATTCCCGGATTTCCCCGGACTCAAAGCCCGTGTTCTGGTTATCGCCAGCAGCCGAGCGGATGTTCACGCCGGGCGCGGTGATGTCTGGCTTAAGACGCCCGTCGGAGGCGGGCCCCCGGCTGGATAACGACCAGGTAATGGGGCTGTTGCCGCGGGCCAGCGCCCCTACGGTCAGGCCGTGTTTGGCGTGGCCAAAGTGAAACACCTGAGGATTACCCGGACCGCCGCCGGCGTTGCCGGCAGCAAAAACCAGCAGCATGTCCGGGTGGCGCCAGAGAAAGTCATCCACCGCAAAGTCCTGCAGGTTGTAATCGCCGATGTAGGACGACCCGTAGCTGTTGCTGTGAATGTAGGCGCCGGCGGCGCGGGCCTGGGTCCACATGGGGCCACCGCCGGCACCGGTCAGGCAGCCGGCCACGTCATCCCCCAGATCCTGAAACAGCACCTGGGCCTGGGGTGCCATGCCATCGCCGGGATCATGATTGGGCTGGGTGGGTGTCGAGGCAAGGCCGGCATCCCCCACCGCCGTGCCCACCACGTGGGTGCCGTGAAATCCGTTCGGGGCGAAGCCGCAGGCCGCGTCGTTGTCATAGGCCGTCGCGCCGGGCATCACCCAGTAGCCGATCACTTTGCGATCGGGAAACAGCGGCCCGGGCAGTGGCGGCTGGGTGGGTATGGCATCGGTGAGGCGGATATTCACGCCAAGGCCGCGATCCAGCTGCGTGAACCAGGCTTCATTGCGATCGAGGCCGGAGTCGGCCATGCCGATGATCTGGCCGCTACCGAGCAGCCCCTGATCCCAGATTGGGGTGGCCGTGGGCGGCGTGCCACCGGACGAGGCGTTTGCCTGAATCGGACCCACCGATTCGGAGTTGGCGGTGCGGGGCAGCGTCTCGGGCTGGATCCACAGCAACCCTGGCATAGCCGCCAGCCGCAGGAGGCTGGCGCGGTCCGACGGATAGCCAGTCAGCCGCAGGTGCGCCCGGGAGGATAAGCGGACGACCTTGAGCTGGAGTGAAGAACCCAGTTCCCGGCGCAGCGCCGCCAGCACCGACAGGGGTTCTCGATCGGGAGTTACCGCCAGCAGCAGGTTGCCGACCGGCTGCCGGCGCAGCGACGGCGACAGCTTGAGGGCGGGCGCCAGGGGCGCCGCCAACACCTGGCCCAGATCTGCCGGCGTGGCCCGCACCAGACTGTGGCCGCGGCCTGCAGTTCCCAGCCGCGGGATGCTATCCGGCATGTCGTCATTGCGCACCACCCAAAGCGTTGGCTGCGCTTCGGTGGGAGCCGGGGCACTAGCGGGCGCCAGCGTGACCGTGCCGGCGTTCAGCGGCACCTCCGGCACCTGACCGGAAACCAGCGCTCCCCAAAGCGAAATCGCCTCCCACATCCCTTCATTGTAGAGCGTTGCAGCCGGAACCTTTGAGACCTGGCGCGGGTCTGAAGCGGAGTGAAGCCGCGCACCCTCATCCTCGTCCTGATCGCCGCTGGCGCCAGCGGGGTGCTGGGCATTGCGCTCTGGGTGTCCGAGCCATCGCCAAAGCACGAGCTCGCAGCCGCGTCCGGCGAAGACGCGCCTTCGCCGGTCGCCCGAAGTCTAAAGGACAGACCCCGGCTCGCGGCCGAGCCTAAACCCCGCCGCGCGCCGACCGGGGAGATCACCGCCGAGCAGGTGGCCGAGGCCACCGCACAGCTCTGGCCCGAATCGGAATTCACCGACGAGGAATACGACCAGACCAAGGTTGAGATCTTCCGCGAGTTTCAGGCCGTCAGCCGCAACTGGACCATCGAGACCTACACCAAAAAAGCCGCCCGCCGGGACGAGCTGTCGGGCCGGGAAATCTATGAGCTCTACACCTACCTGCGGACCTGCCACCAGCAGCCGCGCAGCGTGGCGGAGCTTGAACGGCGGGAAGAGCGCATCCGCAACAGTCGGCGCATGGCGCGGCGACTCTCAGCCGAGGAGATCGACAACATCGTCGAGGGCTACCGCGGCCAGCTGGTGCGCTGCGAGTCGCTGCCGCCGGATGAATCGCTGATCCCGCTGATGCTGGACTGGCTGACGCTGGCGGCCATGTGCGGCTTTCCCCAGGCTCAGGTGGCGTACCACCGCAGTGCCCGCTGGCTGCTCACCCAGGATCGCTGGGGCGTCTACCGGCATCCGGACCGGGTGCGGGAATACCGCCGGCTGGCGCCGGCATTTTTGGAAGCGGCGCTGAAGTCGGGCCACCACGACTCGCTGTACGAATACTCCATCGCGCTTCGCGAAAACATCATCTTCGACGAAGACCCCGTCGCGGCCTACGCCTACGCCTGGGCCGCTAACCTGGCCCGCAGCGGCGGCAACCAGGAGGCGCGGGAAGTGATGGCGCTTTTGGAAACCGTGCTGGCGGCAGAAGACGTAGCGGATGCCCGGGTGGAAGGCCGGGAACTGTGCCAGACCTACTGCCGGCCCAACGTGTAGGCCAATGAGACGCTGGATCCTCATCGGTGTTTTGTCGGGCAGCATCGCAGCTGCGTTTACCCTGCTCTGGCTGGACCGTCAGCAAGACTCGTCAGCCCCGCAGGGCGACTCCTCGGCGGCGGCGGCACCCCAGGATGAATCTGTCGCGAACGCCGAGGCCGAGGCTCCAAAACCCGCCGCCCCAAACCAGGGCCTGGCCAAGGAAGCGACGGGTCGCCAGCAGCCGACCGAGGCGCAGGCTGCCGCGGTGCAGGAACAGCGGCTGTCGCTGGAGGAGCGCGTGGTAACCGAACCCGACCTGCCGCTGAGCCAGACCCAGGCCGCCGCCGAGTGGAGCCACGACGACTACGCGGCGGCAACTGCCAGCGTGGACCAGATCGACGGCGAAACCGCCTTCGCCGCCTACGAGTTTGCCCGCAGCTGCGTGGGTGAACCCCGCTCCGACCAGCAGTTCGAATTTCGCCTGGAACAGTACAACCAGTACTTCGACGACAACCGGCGCCGCGTTTCAGAAAACCGCCTCAACCGGGCCATGGACCGGCTCACCAACGAATTTGTGCGCTGCGAGCCGTTTGCCGACGATGACCTGGTGCGCACCGCCGCCGACTGGCTGATGCTGTCCGCCGATCTTGACTACCTGCCCGCCCAGGTGCGCTTTTACAACGAGCTGCCGGCCCTGCTGCGGGAGACCCAGGCGCGGGTGTTTGCCGAGCCGTTTTACCTCGATCTGCATCGGGAGAAGTCCATCGACTATCTCGACCGGGCGCTGCTGACGGGTCATCCCCGGGCGTTTCTGGCCATGGGCATCGCCATCATGGACGCAGTGATTTTTGAGGCCGATACACAGGGCGCCCTCGCCTACCTTGAGGCCGCAGACCTGGCCGCCCACGGCCTGGATCCGCAGATCGGCGAGCTGAAGGCGCGCCTCACCCAGGAGCTCACCCCGGCGGAACAGCTTGATGCGGCGCTCTGGGGCGCCGACCTGTGCCGCCGGTACTGCCGCCTGCAAGACCCGGACTCCGTCCTGTAGCACCTTGCGCGGGAGCAAGCTCCGCCGGCACCGCACCGGGATCGCTGCGCGAAGGCGGTGTTGCGGCCGGCCGGATCAGCGGCACCTTGTCGAGCACCCGGATTGGGCTCAGCGTGAGCCACTCCATCGTGTCACTCTCATAGCCGGTCCAGTAGAGCTGGGCCTTTTGCGCCACGATGGCAACGGTATCCCCGGGGTGGACCTGCGTTATGTCCATCGAGGCGGCCACCGCCGGCCGGTCCTCCACCAGCTCAACGCGGTACACAAACTCATGGTTGCGCGCCGGCCGCTGGCTTACGATCAGCCGCTGGGCGTGCTCCAGGTCTGCGAACAAAAACAGGGCTTCAAGACGCGAAGGGAGCTGCGGGTTCAGGCGCAGCCGCACGCTCTCAAAGATATACTCCCGCAGCGCCGTGGGCAGCCGCTGCACAGCGCGGCTGGCAGTGGCCTGGTTCAGCGCCGAGGCTGCCACCGGCGTACCCACGAGGTAGCTGGACAGCACCCGGCCCCAGTGGCCGGGGCTGATGGTAGAGCCCAGGAAAAAATCATGGGCCGCTACCCAGTAAAAGTCGCCCGCCACCGGGCCTAAAGATCCGGGCCCGCTACGGGAGGCGGCGGCGGCAGGGGATTGTGCGGAATCCCGCGCACCGGCAGGACCACATAGCGCGGCTGATCCGGCGTGCCCGGCGACACAAAAATCCAGCCCTTATTCTCACTGCGGCCACCGGCCACCTGACAGGATTCAAACGGGGTGAGTGGATGCATAAACGATCTCCTTATCTGACCATCGCCGCGTCTCACAAAAGCCAGAAACGTCGGCCTGACTGATAACGCGCAGCGAGCGCTCAGCTTTGATCAGGTCCGGGCGCCAGGTGCACCACGCGGTCGGCCATCGCCAGCGTCTCCCGGCGGTGAGCCACCAGCACCCGGGTGACCTTAAGATCCCGCAGGCCCGCGTTGATCGCCCGCTCGGTGGCTACGTCGAGGTGACTGGACGATTCATCCAGCAGCAGGATCGGCGGCTCCCGGTAAAGGGCCCGGGCCAGCAGCAGGCGCTGGCGCTGCCCGCCGGACAGCGTGCTGCCCATATCGCCGACCAGCGTCTCCAGCCCCATCGGCAGCTCCTCCACAAAACGCTCAAGGGCCGCCCGTCGGATTGCCCGTCTAAGCCGCGCCTCATCCGCGCCGGGATCAAACAGGCAGATGTTGTCCCGCAGCGACCCGCTGAGCAGCTGATCGTCCTGCAGCACGGCGCCGACCTGGCCGCGGTACGCCGAAAGGTCCAGTCGATCCAGGCGCTGTCCGTCCACGCGGATCTCGCCGGCGTCCGGCGTGAGCAGCCCCAGCAGCAGCTTGAGCAGCGTTGATTTGCCGCAGCCGGACGGTCCGGCAAGCGCCACACATTCACCGGCGCGGATATCCAGGCTCAAGTTGTCGATCACCGACGCTTCGTGCGGATGAAAAGTAAAGGTGAGGCGCCGAATCTCGATACGGCCCTGCAATCCGCTACGCGGCAGCGGCACACCGGCGGTAGTTTCCGGTTCCGCCGTGACGATGTCGGCCAGCCGGTCCAGATGCACCCCCACCAAACGGAAGGCAAGCGCGGTACTGATCAGCCCGCCTGCAGCGCTGGAGAAATGGCTGCGGTATGCCATAAATGCCATGAGCATGCCCACGGTCATCTCGCCCGCCAGCACCGTCAGCGCCGCAACGTACAAAACGCCGATGCGCTCGACCAGCGCAACGAGCTGCGTCAGCGCGCCCTGCCAGATTCCCAGCCGGCTGAGGGTCAGCGTATCGTTGATTGAACGGATCAGCCGGTTCTGCCATGCGCTCTCGCGCATCGACTCAAGCGCGCCGCTTTTGAGCGTGGGCAGGGCCCGGAGGGTTTCCACAAAATGACTGTTCTCCGCCGCCGCGCTGGCCAGGCCCGCCTCCTGGGCCCGGCGGGTTGCGGGGTAGAACGCCAGCTCAATCAGCAGGCGGGCCAGCGTAAGCGCCACCACCAGGGTCGCGAGGGTTCCGCTGTAGAGCGTGAGCACAATCAGCGTGGTCAGCGCCATCACCCCGTCCACCAACGCCTCCACGGTGGTGTTGGTCACCAGGTTTTGGATTGCATTGATAGAGCCAAAGCGCGACAGCACGTCGCCAACATGACGGCGTTGGAAAAAGCTCAAGGAAAGGCTCAGCAGATGGCGGAACAGGCGCACCACCCAGGCTACCTTGAGCCGCGTACCCAGATACAGCAGCAGCCAGGATCGGGTGGTGGCCACCACCAGCTGCCACAGACCCAGCGCTGCAAACCCCAGCGCCAGAATCACCAGCAGATCCTGATCGCCGGTCACAATCGCCTCGTCTACCACCAGCTGCGAGTAGTACGGCGCCGCCAGCACCAGCAGCTGCAGACACAGGGATAGCGCGAGCACGCCGGCGAGGCTGCCCCGCACTCCGCGCACCGCGCGGAAGAAGTGGCTCAGCGCCAACGCCGGGAGTGCCCGGCGACTCGCAAAACCCGGCGCCGGCTGCAGCTCCAGCGCCACGCCGCTGAACGCGCGGTCGGCTTCTGCATGGCTGACCCGCAAGCGGCCGCGGGAAGGGTCTACCAGATCCAGGTGCTTGGCCGATACGCGCTCCAGCACCACAAAATGATTGAGGGTCCAGTGCAGCACGCAGGGCGTGCGCAGCTGCGGCAGTTCTTGAAGGCTGAGGCGCAGTGGTCGACCGGCCAGCTTGAGACTGCGAGCTGCCTCCAGCAGCTGCTGGAGCGTAGCGCCTTTCAGCGAACCGGGTAAACGCGCCCGCAGCTCCGCCAGCGATTGCTGCTGACCGTGATAGGCCGCCAGCATGGCCACACACGCCAGGCCACACTCCGCCGCCTCGGCCTGGGTGATTACCGGTACGCGCCGCCGCGGCGGGGTCAGCGTGAGGCGCAACGCCCCCGGCATTGATGTCACCGGCGCAGGCTCAGCAGCGGCTCCGCCAGCCACTCCCAGATGCGTCGCTCATCGTGCAGCAGGTCGGCGTTCAGCACCATGCCTGGCCTAAGCGCCACGGCGGCCAGTCGCGGGGCCGGCTGCAGTTCTGCCGTAACCCAGTAAGCCGGTTCGCTCAGCCGCAGGCCCGGCGGCAGCTCCGCTGCTTCGGCCAGCGCGCTGGAGACGGCGGTGACGCGGGCCGGCAGCAGGCCGTGCTTCTGATAAGGAAATGCCGCCAGCCGCAGCCGGGCATCCTGGCCTTCCGCCAGCTTTCCAGCCACGCGGGTGGGCACCAGAAGGCGGGCCACCAGCGGCCCTTCCGGCTGCACGGTCAGCAGGCGCAGGCCCGCCGTCACCTTCTGCCCTTCCTTAACGGTCAGTCCTGTAATGACGCCCGCTACGGGAGCGCGCAGCAGAAACGTTTCGGCGTAGGCCGCGCCGGAACGTTTGGCGCGGGCGCTGTGCAGCTGTCGACGCAGCTCGCCGCGGCGTTGTGCTGCCCGCAATGGAACCTGAGCCCGCTCCCGCCGCAGCTGTTCGAGATTGGCCCGCTGCCGCGCGAGGCGAAGTCGTACGTCATCCGCGGCAAGTTCTGCATCGACCCCGGTTGCCTCAATCCGGATCCGCTCGAGGCGGCTGATCAACCCGCGCTCAGCTGCTGCACCGGCTATTTCCACCTGAGCGTGGGCGAGCCGCAGGCGCCGGACACCAGCGGCAAGCTGGGCCTCGAGCAGCGCCAGATTCGTCTTTGCCTCGCGTATCTCCTGATCCAGATTGTTCAGCGCCAGCACGTCGAGCTCGGCCTGCCGGGTCAGCGCCAGCTCCAGCTCCGCCACGGTCTGCCGCTCGGCCTGTACCCGGATGGCCGACAGGTTTTCATCCGGGCCAAACGCATCACCGGCCAGCCGAGCGAGCACCTGACCGGCGCGCACCCGCTGGCCCTCCCTCACCGGGAGATCAACCAACCGACCGGCCTTGTCTGCCCGCACAGCAAACACGCCCCGCGCGCCGGTGAGATACCCCGTGACCGACTCCCGGGCCCGGTACTGGCCCCAGAGCAGCAGTGCGGTCACGCCGGCTACGGCCAGGCCCGCGAACAGCAGCACGCGCCGCGCCGCGGTCGGTGTGCTCAGCAGCACCTCGCCAAACAGCGCATCGCGGCGCGCCGCCAGCGCGCCGGGTCGAAACAGATCCTGTCGTCGGCGAAGCGACATTTGCTCGTTCTCCTTGCCGGTCCCAGTCTGACGCGACAGCCGCGGGCGGCATCGATCAACGCCGGCGGGCGGACTTTGAAGGAGGAACCATGAGTATCGAAAACATCACCCAGCGTCTGAGCCACTGGCAGAATCACGGGCCGGGCAGGGGCGCGGATGTGCGTGACGGCCTGCTGAGGGAGCTCTATCCGGAACTATCGCGGCTGGCGGGGCGGGCGCTTCGCGGCCAGCCGCCGCATGCCACGCTGGACGCCGGGGACGTGGTGAACGAGGCCTTCATCCGGCTCGACCAGCAGCGCCGCAAGGAGTGGCGCAACCGGGCGCACTTTTTTGCGATTGCGGCGCGGGTGATCCGGCGCGTGGTGCTGGATCATTCCCGGCGGCGGCTCAGCCGCAAGCGGGGCGGGCGGGAGCCGCACGTGTCACCCGAGGATGCGCGGCTCGTCGCGCCGGAAGGCTATCCGCGGTGGGCCGCGCTTGATCAGGCGCTGGAGCGTCTTGCGCGGATTAACCCGACAGCTTTTGCGGTCGTGGATTTGAGGTACCTGCAGGGATTGAGTCTGGAAGAGACAGCCCGGGCTCTGGCGGTGGGCACCGCCACTGTAGGTCGTCACTGGCGGTTTGCCCGGGCCTGGCTGCGGACCCAGCTGAGTCCGGAGTTTGAGTCGGAGCTGGAATCGGGCGAGGCCGCCAGCGGTCAGTCGTAGAAAGGGGGTTCGCCTTCCGGGCGCATGGAGAAGCGTTTGTAGCCCCACTGATATTGGGCGGGGATCGTGCGCACGAGCGCTTCGACCTGCCGGTTAATCGCCGCTACCGACTCGCTCAGGTCTGCCGAGCGCAGCGCTTCGTCGACGGGGACAAGGTGCAGGTCAAAAGACCGGGCGTCGGGGAGCCGTTCGGCGTAGGCCAGCACCGCCGGTACCCTGGTGCGCTGGAGGAATTTTGACGGCAGCACCATGGTGAGGGCCTGGTGGCCAAAGAAAGGGGCAAACTCACCCTGGCCCCGCTTGGGTTGCTGGTCGGGCATCATGCCGACCATGCGGCCTTCCCGGAGTGCCTTGAACAGGCGGCGCACGCCGGGGCCACCGGCGCGGACCAGTTCGCCACCAAGGCGTTCGCGGCTGTCCGTCACGATCTTGGCGATGCCCGGGTCTTTGGGCTCGCGGTACAGGAATGTGCTGGGAGCCTGCGCCGTCAGCCATTGGCACAGCAGCTCCCAGGCGCCCAGGTGGGGGGCGATCACCAGCACGCCTTCGCCGGCAGCGATGGCCTCCTGAAAGTATTCGTTGCCGTGGATGGTGCGAATCAGGGAAAACGTGTCTTCCTGGGGCTGGCGCCAGAACAGCGGCAGTTCCAGGAACCCGTAGCCGATCTGGCGCATCGTGTCGTCAACCAGGGCCTTCTGTTCCGCTTCCGACAGGTCCGGGAAGCAGGCCGCCACGTTGCGCTCGGCGACGCGGTGGGTGCGGTTGGGCAGGGTTCGGAAGAGCCAGCCGACGAATCTGGCAAAGCGGCGGTTGGCTGGCAGCGAGAGGCGGCCGAGGGCGCCCAGGAGCCAGCGGAAGACTCTGCCCTGGCGGGTCATTTTTTCTGGCGGGCTGGTCACGCGGGGAGTTTACTGGAGAGGGCTTTAGAGGGCGATCTGGATTGGGAGGTGCAGGCAGCCGGATCAGACCCTCCCGGGGTCCGACCCGGCACATCCGGCATCTCGGGTGGCTTGCGCAGAAAAAAAGTGGGGCCGGTCCCTGGCCCCTAGTTGCGTCCATTTCGACGGTTTGCCGATGTGACTCCCCAGAAACATCGGCAGGGTCTTTCCGGCTGTCTGGCAACAACCGAAAGGGAAAACTGCCGTCCGTGGCAGGCACCTGAACACTTCCTGTGTCGAGGTGGGTCCCTCTTCGCCCCAGCTTCCCCTGCTGAGGATTAATACGATGCCAGGATGGGCCGGTTTGGCCCAGATGGGATTAGCGCGTCGGTTCGTCGGTAAAAAGCGGCGGGGTTTGTAGGAACAGGACTACACCTGCAGCCAGAAGGTGACCGGTCCGTCGTTGACCAGGCCCACGGCCATGTCCGCCCCGAACTCCCCCTGCCCTACGTTGGGGTGAAGCTCCCGCGCCTGACCGGCCAGGTAGTCAAACAGCTCGCGACCCAGCGCCGGCGGCGCGGCGGTGCTGAAGCCGGGACGGTTGCCGCTGCGCGTGTCTGCCGCGAGGGTGAACTGCGGCACCAGCAGCAGACCGCCGCCGATGTCGCGCACCGACCGGTTCATGCGGCCCTCGTCGTCGCTGAACACGCGGTAGTTGAGCAGGCGCTCAAGCAGCCGGTCGGCCACCGCCGGCGTATCGTCCGGCTGCACACCCAGGAGCACCAGCAGGCCGGCCTCAATGCGGGCCACTTCCTCACCAGCGACAGAAACATGCGCCTCGGTCACGCGCTGCAGCAGACCGATCACGGGCTTAGAACAAGCAAACGGAAATGGATGGCACCCGCCTCAGGTTTTGGCAACGCGCCCGGCAATTTCGGAAGCCTTGTGCATAAACTCATCGAGAATCATGCGGCCGGTAATGCCCTCCTCCGGCGCCGAACCAAAAGACTGCCGCATATGCTCACAAAGCATCGTCAGCAGCGGCGCGTTGGTTTCTTTCATCGGCACGAGAATCTCGTTGCCGATAATCGAATCGAACTGGTGTAACTCAAAGAAGTACGCTTCCTGGCCGCGGGTCAGAAAACCCAGCACCGATGGCGCCGATTCCGGACTGTCGAGATCCCGGCCGCTGCGAAACTCAATTTCCCGACACAGGCGCACCGCGCTGTTGGCAAATTTTAAGATGGGCTCGGACACGTTGGCCGTATCCAGGTCCGACGCAATCAGCGTCAGGCGAACCCGGCGTTTCAGCGCGGGATCTTCCTGCCAGTGCGGATTGTTCTGGTCCAACTCCTTCACGAGCATGGGCGCCAGCGCACCGCAGGAGGCGGCCGCCTCCGCGGGAAGAATATTGGGGTTTTTCTTGGGCTGAACGTTGAAGGTGCTGCCGGCGATCATCAGCTCAAGATCGTCAAATACCGACGCGTCCGCCTCCCGGTCAAAACCCGCCGTCAGCATGATGCGGTGGGCCTCTTCGATGCTGGCCCGCTCGTTGTTGCCCACCAACGCCTCGATGTCCGGCGTTTCCCGCTGGCGCAGATCGTGGGTGGCGGCAAACAGGGTGAGCATCACCCAGTCGAGCGGCTTCAGCCGGTCGGCGCCGGCCTGTTCACAGAGATAGTTGATGCGCCCGGCCAGAATCTCCAGCGCGTGACCCTCGTTGTGGTAGGCGTGAAGGTCGTCGCCCCAGTTGCCGTGGCGCAGGGCGAAACGCGCATAGGCGATCACCAGCGTGCGCTCGGACTTATCGAGAAAGGCGGCGTACTCGTCGGCGCCGAAGTGTTTTTCAAACGACAGGCGCCGCTGCTGCACGTAGCGCAGGAATGACGGATCACGCTCGCGCAGTATCTGTTCCGCAGCTCGGTAGTCGGGAATCTGCTCCTCAACCGCGTCCGGCGGAAATGTGGATTGACTCATGCGACGGTGCTTCCCAGCCCTCTGGTCCGTTTTTCTTCCCCTGGCAATCGGCGGCGGTTCCCGACAGCCGCCCGTGCGCTTGCGCGCCAGTATAGTGCGGGCCATCTGGCCTTGTATAGCTGACGCCGGGAGCGGCGCGAGTGGGAAACTAGACGTCGAGGTCGAGGGCGGCGATGCGGCGCGTCAGGGTATTGCGACCGCAGCCCAGCAGCCGGGCTGCCGCTTCCCGCCGGCCCCGGGTGCGCGCCAGGGCGGCGCGGATCATGAGCCGCTGCAGTTGATCGCTGGCGGTGGCCATGGGCGATCCCGCGCCTTCATCAAGGCGCGCTTCGAACCAGTGGGAAAAGGACTGCTCCCAGTCGGCGCTGGGTACGGCGAGGTCCGCTTCGTCCGGGTTAAGACGGGATTTTAAATCAGCGGCGGTAATGCGCTGCGCCGGCTCCATGACGGTGATGCTGCGGCACAGGTTTTCCAGTTCGCGCACGTTGCCGGGCCACTGGTAACGCTCAAGCAGGTCGACAGCGTCCGCCGCCAGCTGCTTGCGTTCCAGCCCCGATTCTTCCGCCGCCACCTTAAGAAAGTGGGCCGCCAGCAGGCGGATGTCACCGTTGCGCTCGCGCAGCGGCGGAACCTGGATCTGCACCACGTTCAGGCGGTGATAAAGGTCTTCGCGAAACAGCTTGTCGGCCACCGCCGCGGCCAGGTCCTGGTGCGTGGCGGCAATCACCCGCACGTCGACGCCGATCAGCTGGCGGCCGCCGACGCGGTAAAACTGCCCTTCCGCCAGCACCCGCAGCAGGCGGGTCTGCAGCGACGCCGGCATATCGCCGATCTCATCCAGAAACAGGGTGCCGCCGTCAGCCTGCTCAAACCGGCCAAGGTGCCGCTGGGTGGCGCCGGTGAAGGCGCCTCGCTCATGGCCAAACAGCTCCGACTCCAGCAGCTCGCTGGGCACCGCTGCCGTGTTCATGGCCACGAACGGACCGTTCGCCCGGGGGCCCAGCCGATGAAGGGCGGCGGCAATCAGTTCTTTGCCGGTCCCCGTCTCGCCGGTGATCAGCACCGACAGATGTGACCGGCTCAGGCGGCCAATCTGCCGGAACACCTGCTGCATGGCCGGCGAGTCGCCGATCACCCCGGCGGTGGCCGGTTCATCCCCGGGGCGTTCCGGCTCCGGCGACTCCAGCGCCTTGCGCACGGTCGCCACCACGTCGTTCACGTCAAACGGTTTGGCCAGATACTCATAGGCGCCGCGGTCGAAGGCGCCCACGGTAGTGTCGAGATCGGAATAGGCGGTCATCACCACCACCGGCAGGTGCGGCGCTGCGTCCGCCAGCCGGGAAACCAGATCCAAGCCGTCCAGGCCGGGCATGCGCACGTCGGTGATGAGCAGGTCGGGCCAGCCACCGTGTCCCGCTGCCAGTACGTCGGCGGCGTTATTGAACGACTGCACCGCCCAGTTTTCTTTGCTTAGCGCGCGCTCCAGCACCCAGCGGATGGACTCATCATCGTCCACCACCCAGATGTGATGCGTGGCGCTGCTCAGCTGAGCGGAAACAACCATTGCATCACCGTGGGTTTGCGGGCGTGGAGCAGGCGCACCACGCCATTGTGTTCGTGGGCCACGCGCTGGGCGATGGCGAGGCCCATGCCGGAGCCGCCAGCGCCGGAAACCAGCGGCACAAACATCATGGTTTTCAGCTCTTCCGAAACCCCGCGGCCGTTATCCTCAATCTCCAAGGCGATGGCACTGCCCGGGGCACCGTCCGCAAGCTTGGTGCCGCGACGGATGCGCGTACGGAACACCACTTCTGTGGCTTCAGCCTGCACCGCGTTGATCGCCAGATTCAGAATGCCCTGCACGAGGGCGTCGGAATCCCCCTCGATCGGCGGCAGGGCAGGATCGTAGTCGCGCTTAATCTTAAGCCCGGGATACTGCGCGCCAAGCAGCTGACGCACCCGCTCCAGCGGGCGAAACAGGTTGATCGGCTGACGCGGGCGCACCGAGCGCTGGGCCTGCAGGTTGTCCACCAGGCGGGCCAGGCGGTCGATCTCCGACACGATCACCCGCGTGTATTCCTGCAGCTCCGGATCGATGTCGGCGCTTAGGAGCTGGGCCGCGCCGCGCATGCCGCCCAGGGGGTTTTTGATTTCATGGGCCAGGGATCGGGTGAAGCGGCCCAGCGCCTCCTGGCGCCACCGTTCCTGCAGCGACTCATCGTGATGGGCGCCGGGGACCGGCATCATCTCAATACGCAGCCGCAGCGGATCGCGCTGCGGCGTAAACGCCACGTCCAGGCCATGCTGGTGCAGGCTTTTGGGAGTGACGGCCAACCGTTCCAGGATGGTTTCCCGGGCGCTGAGCGCGCGGTCGGCGGTGGGTTTGAGCAGATCGCCGAGGGCACCCAGACTCTCAAGCCCGGCCCCCAGCTCGGGACGGCAGCCCGCCGCCTCCACCACCGCGTTGTTGAAAAATCGGATGTTCAGATCTCCATCGATCACCAGCAGCGCGGTGGACAGCTGGTTGAGGGTGGGATCCCAAGTCGCCGGGGCGGCGGTATTCTGGGCAACGGCGCTCATGGCAAGGCGGGATTCCTCGCTCCCGCAGAAGGCGCCTGGCCGTTGCCCCGCTCCGTCATCCGCTTCGTCGGAGCACCGACTGCTGGCGCATAAAAAAGACGACGGGTTCGGTGCTGGCCATCACCTCGCCGTTCA
>JBCCVP010000058.1:0-28286 GCA_039195135.1 Pseudomonadota bacterium
ACGGAGGGCTGGAAGAACCTGTGGTGCGAGCGCGCAAGCGTAGCCCAGCTGTCTGAAGCGGACCAATGCAGTGCAGGTTGCCAGACATGCGCAGTATAAATAACAGACGCGCCCGGAGCCGCGTATCATCAAGCGCAACGCGTAACCAAGCGGGCTTAAGATGACGACGCCAGATCGCAGCTGCCGGCGGCGGCAGTACCTTTTGCCGGCGGGCGTGCTCGCGCTGCTGGCGGCCTGCGCGGGGACCCGGGAAGGCACACCGGCCGCCGAAGTCGCGGCACCACCGAAGCCCCCAAGTTTTGCCACCGCCGCTCAACGTCACCAGCCCCTGGGAGTAGTCGCCGGGAGTCCGGCGACATCGCGTGAGCCGGTGGAACCCGGCGCGAGCTTCGTCGACGCGGTCGCCTACGCCCGTGACATGCAGTCCTACGCATTGCTGATCTGGGCTGACGGTGCGCTCCAGCTCGAACAGTATTTTGGCGAATACGATGCCTCGCTCCGGCCCGAGTCGGCGTCGATGCACAAAACGGTGCTTGCGCTGACCGTAGCCGCAGCAATAGAAGATGGATTTCTCGACGGCACAACGCAACCGGCCGCAACCTGGCTGACCGAGTGGGCCGAAGATGAGCGGCGAAACATCCAGCTTGATCACCTGCTCACCATGAGCAGCGGGCTCCGGCCGCTGTCGGTCGCCGGCGGCGCCGACTCGGAAATGGGCCGGTTCTTTGCCGGGGGCTCCGAAACCAGGCCAATGATCCTGGGTCTCGAAGCAAGCACAGCGCCGGGCCAGGTATTTTCCTACTCCAACGTCGACAGCCAGCTCCTCGGATTAATTGTGGAGCGGGCGACAGGCCAGCGTTATGCCGATTACCTGGCAACGCGGATCTGGCAGCGCCTGGGCGCAAACGAGGCGCTTGTGTGGCGCAACGAAAGTGACGGATTTCCCCGGACCTACACGGCCCTGCTGGCAACGGCCCAGGATTGGCTCAAGATCGGTCGGCTCATTAAGGACCAAGGCCGCTACGACGGCGACCAGATTATCTCCGGTACGCTTATCAACCGCATGGTGGCGCCGTCAGCACGCAATCCCGGCTATGGCTGGCAGATCTGGCGCGGCGTCGACCGAGTCGACCGGCGCTACTACAACGACAAGAACACCGGGTTGTCCGTCTCCCAGACTGAACCTTTTCTGATTAAAGATCTGATTTTCCTGGACGGCTACGGCGGGCAGCGCGTTTACATCAGCCGGGAGCGGGATCTGGTGATTGTGCGTCTCGGCGAAATGCGCCTGGACTGGGATGACGCCCAGCTACCCAACCGGGTTGTCCGCGCACTGGCGTCCGACTAGGAGCGCCAGGCGGCGCGGTCAGGCCAGTTCCCGTTCCAGCAACGCCAGCAGCCGGGTCCAGGCCCGCTCCGCCTGAGCGTGGTTATAGACCGGCGAGTCGGGCGGACACCAGCCGTGCAAAGCATCTTCATACACCTCGATTTCAGCCCGCACGTCCGCTTCGTCGAAAGCCTCGCGCAGCCGCACCTTGGCCTCGGGATCCCGGGCATCGTCGTTGGTGGCGATGGCGATCAGCAGGCCTGCTTTGATCTGCGGCGCCAGCCGGTGCGGACTGTCATCAGCATCCGTCGCCAGTCCACCGCCGTGAAATGACCCGCCGGCGCCGATCCGCTCGGGGATCGCGGCGGCCAGGCGCATCACGTAGGAACCGGTCATGCAGTAGCCGGTAGTGCCCATCTTTCGGCTGCTGTTCACCGCCGCCTGGGCGTCCAGAAACTCAACAAACGCCTTCCCGTCGGTCACGCACGTTTCCGGCGAGAGGGAACCTCGGTGCGGCCGCAGCCGCTCCCGCACCTCGGGCATACGGTAGCTTTCCCCCTCGGCGATCACCGGCCCGGTGGCGGTGCGATAGTAGGGATTGACCACGAGCGTCGCGTAGCCGTCTCCCGCAAGCCGCTTGCCCATCGTGCGGAAGGACGGCCGAATGCCCATCACGTCAGGCCACACGATCACGGCGGCGTGAGCGCCGGAAGCCGGATGCACAAAGTAGGCGTCCGCCTCTCCGTCCGGCGTCTCCACGACCACCTCCTGCTCGGTAACTGCCTGCGCGGCGGCCAACGGCGGCAGCGCCAGGCCCAGCGCGAGCGCTGCGCCGCCTTTGCCCAGTTCCCGCCGGGTCAGGGTGTTGGTTTTCAGATAGCGGTCAATATCCGCTTCGGTTCGTTCATCACACATGATCAGCCTCCTCGGGCCTTGCGGGCGATAGCGACGGCCTCCGCCGCCAGCGCCGTGACTTTGTCATATTCGCCGGCGGCGATGGCCGCCGCCGGTGTCAGCCAGCTGCCGCCGCAGGCCAGCACCGCGGGGAGCGCCAGGAAGTCCGGCAGGTTCGACGGGCTGACGCCGCCGGTGGGCATAAATCGCATCGTGCGGAATACGCTGGCCAGCGCCTTCAGCGCCGGAATACCGCCGGCGATGGATGCGGGAAAGAACTTGACCGTTTCCAGGCCCAGATTGAAAGCCTGCTGCAGTTCACTCGGCGTCATAATGCCGGGATAGATCGGCACCCCGGCATCGCTGGCCACCGCCACCACCGAAGCGTCCAGCCCCGGCGATACAATGAACTTCGCGCCGTGGGCGATGGCCGCTTTGGCCTGCTCCGGGGACAGCACCGTGCCGGCTCCGGCGGTCATTTCAGGCACCTGCTCCGCCACCGCGTGGAGGCACTCAAGCGCCCGATCGGTGCGAAACACCACCTCCGCCACGGTCAAGCCACCGGCCGCCAGGGCGCGGGAGGTTTCCACCGCCACCGCCGGGTCATCCGCCTGCACCAGCGGCACGACCGGGGTGTCAGACAACAACTGAGTAATGCTCACGCGTTCACCTTCCGAACCTGGTACGTCGTTGATCAGGAGCGAAGGTTAGCAATCAGTTGGTGGCGATGACAGTCTCCGCGCCACCTGGTTTTCGCAAGGTGGCGTTGGCACGATCGTATCCCAGGAGGACGGCGCCGGGCGCCAACCTGTCTGCCGCCTTACTCGGCACGCCCCAGGAAGCTGCTAATGGCGGCGATGACCTCAGGAGCCACGGGCAGCGCCGGATCGCTGTAGCCCTGCATCGGCGCAGCATCCTCGGCGACGTTTTTCAGCACGTGATTCATGTGCTCTACCACCACCAGCTTGCCGTTGGTGGCCGCCGCCGCCAGTCGTTCGCCGTCGCTGACCGGCACCTGAATGTCCCGGCGGCCGTAGATGAGCAGGCTGGGCAGATCGATGCTGGCGATCTGTGTTTCCGGATCGTTGCGAAACCAGGAAACGAGATAGGGCTGCACGCTGGGTCTCAGCATGCTGTGGAGCGCCGGTGGTGGGTCGGCGACGGTCTTTCCCGAACGAAGCTGATCCAGCGCGGCAAGCGCCTGCCCCAGCAGCGGCGCTCCGAGCTGACCCTTCAGCTGGGTCCCAATCAGATCCGCCGGGTGCTGACCCGGGCCGGCGAGCACAATCAGCCCGTCCGGCTGGGCACGCTTTGCCGCCAGCAGAATCAGATGACCACCCTCGCTGTGGCCGATGAGGTAGTGCGGCAGTCCGGGAAACTGCTGCTGGAGTTCCCGCGACAGAAAAGCTGCGTCCGCCGCATAGTGATCAAACCGCAAATCCGCCTCGGTGAGACCCACGGCGGTACTTTCGCCGACCATGCGCTTGTCGTAGCGCAGCGTTATCACCCCCTCGCCGGAGAGGGCTTCGGCCAGATAGCGCAGGCTGTTGTTTTGTCCCGGCAGCAGCCGCGAGTTGCCGTCCCGGTCGGTGGGTCCGGACCCGGCGACGATCAACGCGGTGGCGGCCGGCGTGCCCGTCACTTTTTCGATCGTGCCGTGGAGCGGCAAACCGTCATGGTCGAAGACCACGGTTTCCGGCTGGGCGGACGCCAGGGACAACCACAAAAATCCCGCCGCTGCTGCAAGCGTCCTAGTCATCATCAAACCCCTCAAGCTTGCGGTAGAGAAAAAAGGAGTAGAACACCGGTATCAGGCCCGCGCTGATCGCGATCACCACAATCGGCGTGGTGCCCAGCGACCACAGACCGCTCACCGCAATCAACGCTCCCGCGGCGACAAACAGATAACCGCCCAGGCGATGGGTGCGGGTCCAGACCTCATCGCTGGCGAGTGTCCACGGGGTGCGGATGCCGACGAAAAAGTTTTTTCGGACCTTATTGAGGTAGTTGCCCAGGATGATCATCAGCAGGCCGGTGCCCAGGGGGATCAGCCGCTCCACGGAGACGCTGTGACCCAGGCCGGCGGCAATAATGATGCCGCCGATGCCGGCCATAAATGCCACCAGCACCACCTGAAAGAGGTTAATGACCGGCGTGAAGCCGCTGGTGCGAAACCCTTTGGGCGAGATCTTGGGTATGGCCCACATCACGATCCAGACGCCCAGCGCCAGCGACGGTCCCAGAGCGGCCGCCTTCAGCCGGCTGGAATAGCCATCCACCTCGCCGGCGGCGTTCCAGTGGGTGGGTACCCGATCCGCCATATCGGGGTAGGCCAGCATGCTGGCCAGCGTAACCACCGCCACCAGCGCCGCGCTGATGCCGTGGGCGAGTTTTGACGTCATGATTTTTTCTCCTGACCGGCTACGCCGGCGGGGTCCAGAAGTTCAAATAAGATGGCCGCGGCATCCTGCATCACCGTGGTGTCCAGGGAATAGACGATGTGCTGACCGCGCCGCTCCGTCCGCACCAGCTGCGCCCGCTTCAGCAGCCCGAAATGATGCGACAGGGACGCCTTGCTGATTGAAAAGTTCTCAGCAATTTCGCCGGCGGACCGCGAGCCGGCGCGCAGAATGCGCAAAATCTCACGCCGGGTTGGATCCGCCAATGCCTGAAACAGAGCCTGATTCATCACCCCAATAAGATATTTAGAAAATTATCTAAATACAAGTTGACGCGGGATTGCTCGCGGCAATTCCGATAAGGGATGCGCTGGCTTAAACTGTGCCGCAGCCGAATAGGTCGATTCCCCTGAGCAAAATTTTTCTAAGCTACCGACGCAGCGACGTACCCGGATCCGCCGGGCGACTTTACGACCGCCTGCTCGACCACTTCAGTGACGACGATGTCTTTCTCGACGTCGACAGCATCGAGCCCGGCGCCGACTTCATCGAGGCGATGGAGGCGGCCATGCCGGAAAACGCGGTGGTGCTGGTGCTGATCGGAAACGCCTGGCTCAAGGCGGAGGACAGCCAGGGCCGGCGTCGCATCGACCGGTCGCGCGATTTTGTTCGCACCGAAATCGAAACCGCCCTGCGCAACGATCTGCGCATCCTGCCGCTACTGGTCGGCGATGCAGCCATGCCGCTGGAAGATGAGCTGCCGGAGAGCATCCGGCCGCTGGCGCGGCTCAACGCCGCTCACCTGAGCCACGAACGTTTTTACGCCGACGTGGACGAGCTGCTGCACCTGCTCGATCAGTACCTCGGGCACGCGGGCACCGACACGGACCGTCAGGACGGAAACGCCCGGCGATCCACCGCGGGCCGCAGCGCCAGACTTGAGCTGCAGCGGGCCGCCAACCGCAATGCGGTGATCGGCCGCTACATCAATCTCGTGATTGCCGCGGCGCTGCTGGGCATCCTTGGCGTGCTGGCCTGGCGCAGCACCAACGATCCGCCGGAACCGCGGCCCGCGGTAACCGACACTCCCGAGACCCGCGGTCCATCGCTGGCGGTGCTGCCGTTTGAAAACCTGTCGGACGAGGCCAGCGGAACCCAGTTTGCCGACGGGGTAGCGGATGAGCTGCTCACCGTGCTGGCCCGCCTGGACGGGCTGCGGGTTGCCTCCCGCTCGTCCACCTTCGCCCTGCGCGGGGAAAACCTGGCGGTGCCGGAGCTTGGACAGCGGTTTGAGGTCAATCACGTGCTGGCCGGCACCGTGCGGCAGGCGGACGACCGGGTGCGGATCAGCGCGCAGCTCTACGATACGCGCAGCGACGAGCTTGTGTGGGCCGAATCGTTTGAGCGCGGCCTGGTGGACGTCTTCGAGATTCAGACCGAAATCGCCACCGCCATTGGCGGCGCGCTGGAGCTGACGGTGCTGGCCCGCCCGGCAAGCCAGCCGGCGCGCCAGACCCAGAGCCCGCTGGCCTACAGCCTCTACCTGCAGGGTCTGGGACAGTTTCGAAAACGCTACGGCGACGCGCTGCCGAGCGCCGTGGAGCGGCTCGAGGAAGCGGTTGCCGCGGATCCGGGGTTTGCCCGCGCCTGGGCGCTGCTCGCCGCCGCCTACGCCCAATACAACAGCTACGTGGCCACGCCCCTGAACAACGCCGCCGCGCTGGGGTTTCGCGCCGCCCGCCGGGCCCTGGACGCCAATCCGGAGAGCGCTTTGGCCCACGCGGTGCTGGGCTATCTGCTGGGCGAACGGGGCCAGTGGGTGGAGGCGCGGAAACACGTTGATCAGTCCATCGAGCTGGAGCCCCGGGACGACCTGATCCGCCTGTGGGCCGCGGTTCATTTTCTGCAGCTTGGCGAGCTGGGCCGGGGGCTGCTGGAGGCGCAAAACGCCTACGACATTGACCCCGAATCCGGGGTCAACAATTCCTGGGTCGCGGTGGCCCACTCCCTTGGCGGCGCGTTTGACCAGTCCGCCCGCTTCTCCCGGCGCGCCGTGGAGCGCGGCCACTTTGTCTCGGAGTTTGCGCGATTTCAGGATCTGATCTACTCCGATAACCCGGCCGCGGCAGGCCAGCTGATCCGACGCAGCCTTTCCCGCTTTGGCGTCGACAGTCAGAGTGAAGCGGAGGCGGTGGTGCAGCAGCTGGCGCCCACCGCAACCGCGACCGACGAGACGGCTCCGGGCAACGCCACGCTGAATTTTCTGCTGCGGTCCGCGAAGGCGGACGTGGAACCCGCCCTGGCCACGCTGCGCGAGTCCTGCTGCGCCGCCCGGCGCCTGATGATGACCCTCATGTGGCATCCGGTGACGACAGCGCTGCGGGCGGATGAACAGTTTTTTCAGTTTTTGGCGGGCGAAGGCGTGGTGGATTACTGGGACGAACATCCCGGCCAGGAGACCTGCCAGCGGCGCACAGGAAATGACGCCTGCGCGGCGGCCGCCGGCTCGCCTCAACGTGGGGCCGAAGACTGAGCCGGCCTCGCGCTCAATTTTCATAGACTTTTCACCTGAGCGCGTTAACCTTCTCGTTCGGATTATTCATCGTTAGGAGAGATTTGTGCTGCATCAACTGATCAAAAAACTGGATGAGGCCACCGGCACGATCCCAAGTGCTTCGGCTCACTGCGACATCCCCTGTGGCATCTACGATCCGGGCCCGGCGCTCATCGCGGCGGTGTCGGTGGTGCGGATGATCGATCTGATCCATGAAGGAAACGAAAAATTCAGCGATCCCGCGGGCCTGCAGAATTTTCTGAGCCGCTGTGTCGCGCTCAAGGAGAAGGAGGCAGAAAAGGTCAAACATGAAGTGCGGATCATCTGGGGCGACTACTTCAAGGCGGCCCATCTGGAGGATCATCCAAATATTCATGAGCTGACCCACGGCATCATGCAAAAGGCCAGCGCCTGCAAGCAGGAAGTGCATCGGGAAGACGGGGAAGCCCTGGTGGAACTGGTCAACCAGTTTGCCGAGATCTTCTGGGCCACCAAGGGCAAAGAGAGCAAGCGGGTGACAGCCCCCTACGCCCCAGCCCTGCCGATGGTGCAGCCGATCCTCGACTGACGCCCCGATGTTTCGCCTGTTTGGGTTTTCGCTTGTCCGAATCAGGGGCGCCAGCATGCGGCCCCTGCTTCAGTCCGGCGCGTACGCCCTGTTCCGGCCGGCGCGGCGCGTCCGGCCGGGCCAGGTGGTGCTGGTGGAGCACCTCGAGCTGGGATCCATCGTTAAGCAGGTCAGCACGGTGTCGCCCCAGGGCCTTACGCTCTGCGGCCTGTCCCCGGCTTCGGTGGCTTCCGAAGCACTGGGCCAGATTTCCCCCACACAGGTGCGCGGTGTGCTGCTCACCTATACCAACCCGCCCCGGCCTTCCCGCCTGCCGCAGAACTGAGCCGGCGCCCGATTCTGGGACGCCCCTCACACTAATCGGTCGTTTTGCCGGCACACAATAAGCGCTGTTTCTGCGTGCGGAGAGGCGCATGCGAAATCTCTGTCTCGCGCTTACGGCAGGACTTGCCGCCAGCCTGGTTGCCGGCGCGGCGCTGGGCCACGGCGGTGTTCCCGAACCTGGGGAGCCAGGCATGCCAGCATCCCTGACCGCGGCGCCGGCGCCGAACCGGCAGCCCGTGTGCGTCAATGGCGGGGATGATGAGCCCTGTGGGCTGCAGCAATCCTGCCTTTTCTCCGAAGCAACCCAACCGCTTGCGGCGGGCGAGAACGTGTATCGCCGGGGGCAGGCCTTTGAGGTGCCGTGGCTCATTACCATTGTCCACGGCCAGGGGCCGCTGCGGGTCACCCTCGGTCATTCACTGAGCAGCCGGGCGGACGTTCTGGTGACGGACTATCCTCAGGGCAGCAGTGGCAGTGGTGACATCCTGGTAGTTGGTTCATTGGGTATCCCGGTCGATTTTCCGACGGGGCCGGCGGTGCTGGAGATTCACCACGACACCGATAACGGGCCGTACATCGATTGCCTGGACCTCGTTATTGAGTCTTCATCCCTGGTGTTTGGGGACGGATTCGAAGGCTGAGCCTGAACAGGCTGATATCCGTCGGAACCTTCGCATTGGCGCTCGTTCAACCGCTGCGGCACTTTCGAGGTCAGACCCCAAGTGGGCCTGACCCATTCGGCGTTTCATCGATCGGGGTTCAGCCAGCGGCTTTGGGTGTCGAGCAGGGTTTTCATGTCAGCTCGCGTTTTTGGCAGCGACTCCGCCGGCATGTCCATGTGATTCAGCGGGACCTCCTGCTGGTACTGCTCAAACACTGGCGCAACCACCTCCAGGGGATAGCGCGGAATTCGGCGACCCTCGCGGAACTCTGCAATGGGTATCTCGGCCTCAATGATGCTTTCGTTGTTGGTCTCGTCCTCGGCGAGCACCTTGCCGTCCGGCCCCACAATCAGCGAACCGCCGCCGTATTTGGCGTAGGGGCCATCGGGCGGGAAGGTGATGTTGGACATGGCGGAGTAGAAGCGATTAAAAAACGCCGTCGCCCGAACGTCTTCTTTGGAGAACAGGGTTGAGGTGCGGAACATAATCTCAACGCCCCGCATGGCGTAGGCGGCAAAGACAAACGGATCAAGCTGCACCGTGCTCACGGCGATATTGCCGTACTCGGTGCGCAGCACCGGGAATTCCGCCTCTACGCCGTACCGGGCGCGGTACTCGTCCCGCACGCTTTCGATGGTGGTGGTGGGAATTTCCCCATCGCTGCCCAGGCGTTTTACGTTGCGGGTTTTCCAGTACCGCTCCTTCACTTCGCCGTCCCGACCGATCACCGCGTTGATGCTGAGAATGTGGCCGGGCCAGGCAGGATCGTTCGCGTAGCTGCCAAAGATGATGTACGTATCGCAGGCTTTCGCAACTTCTCCCAGCGCAGCGGTCTCGGCGCCGGGGATCTGAATGGTGAACTTCAGCTTCTCCGCCCGCGCCCCGCTGGAGTAGCCGGTCAGCGGAAACTCGTTAAACAGCAGAAAATCCGGTTTTTTGCCCTCGGCACACGCTTGCTCGGCAAAACCCACCATGCGCTGAAGATTGTGCTCAAGCCCAGCTTCCACCGACTCGGCGTCCTGCAGGTTCTGCACGCCGTTCTGAATCACCTTCACCACGACGGTGTCTTTTTCCAGCGGGACTTTCGGATAGGCGCCGGTCGGATCGACCAGCTTGACGGTCGGCGCACTGATCACTGGTTCGGCATCCGGGACGACCGGCGTGCTGCCCGTGGTGGCGCAGCCCGCCAGCAGGACAAACCCCACCGACAGTACGGCAGAAAGGGGTGCGCAGCGGCGCGCAGGGAAGCGGGCGGTGAATGGGTTTTGCGGCATGGCTTGGGTCCTCAACCGGGGGTATTTCCGAATGGCTTGCTCAGCGATGCACTATAGGTTCGGCAGGCATGCAAACTCAATGATTCGGCACCGGCCCCAGCGCTAGCCCAGGGCGCTGAGGGCGAGGAGCGCAGACGCGGGCAAAAAAACCCACCAGGCGGGATGCCTTCCCCGGGAGTAAACCAGCGATATCAGGCCGAACACGGCAAACAGGCCCGCCGTCATCACCAGAAACGGCGGGCTTTTGAGCTCGGGCCGAAAGTGCATCAGCATCATGAGTCCGGCCATCCCGATCCAGTTGAGGGACAGAAGATGCCAGCCAAAATGCAGCGTGCGCCGGGTGTGGCTGGCACTGCCGAGGATCACGGGCAAATCAGTGCGCCGGGTAATGGGGTTGATCAGGTGGCGGCCGCCCAGTACCGAGTGCATCAGGGCCACCACCACGGTGAGCATTCCTGCGCTCAACAGCATCAGTAATTTCCTTTTTAGAAATTATTTTCTAGTATATAATTTCTAAATGGGGCGAAAGTCAACCGTCAACGACGCCGAGGTGTTTGCGCAGATCGGGCGCCGGGTCGCCAGCCACGGCTCGATCAACCTCAAAACCGTGGTGGAGGAATCGGGCGTTTCCGTGGGCTCTCTATACCACCGCTACGGTTCCCGGGAGGGGCTGATGGCCAGCGCCTGGCTCGACGCGGTGAACGCGTTCCAGCGCCAATTTGTGGGCGCCTTAACGTCCGGCGCGGCGGACGCCGGCGAACAGGCCGCCGTGGTTACGCCCCGGTTTTGCCGGGAGCAGGAGCCCCGGGCTCTGATTCTGGCCTGCTGCCGGCGCTCAGAGTTTCTGGGTCACGGTACACCGGCGGAGCTTCGGGAGCAGATTGCCGAGGTCAACCGGGAGGGCGTGGCCGCCGTCCGGGCGTACGCCCGACGCACCGGCGCAGCGCTGGAGGCGTGTCACCTGGGCCTGGTAGCGTTTCCCCTCGGCGCCGTGCGTATGTACCTGCCCCAGCGCCCGGTGCCTGAGTCTCTCGACGCCTACGTGCGGGCGGCGTTCACGGCGACGGTAACGGTATCCGGCAACCCTTGAGCGAAGCCCGCCTTCCCGATTGCACACCCCGCGGGAGTGGACTACAGCCGGGAAGGTTACGCGAAACGGATTTCGATGGGGGAAAACCTTGCGCACGCGCCGCTCATTTTCTGAGCGGCTTTTGTAGCGCCGGCGGAGATCAGCCTTTGCGGTGATCCACCACCCGCACCGCTTTGCCCTCCGACCGGGGCACCGAGCCGGGGTCCCCCACCTGAATCTGTGCGCTGACGCCGACAAAGTCCTTCACGGCTTTGCGCAGCGCCAGTCCCAGGTCGTCTGCGACGGCATCCGTCTCTACCGTACGCTCCACCAGAATCTTCAGCGTGTCGAGATTGTTCTCCCGCGCCACGTGCAGCTGGTAGTGGGGAGACAGGCCCTCGATCTGCAGCACCCGTTCCTCAATCTGGGTGGGGAACACGTTGACCCCGCGGATGATCAGCATGTCGTCGCTGCGGCCGGTGATCTTCTCCATCCGCCGCATGGTGCGCGCGGTGCCCGGCAGCAGCCGCGTCAGATCCCGGGTGCGGTAGCGAATGATGGGTAGCGCCTCCTTGGTGAGGGAGGTAAACACCAGCTCCCCCAGCTCACCGTCCGGCAGCACATCGCCCGTTTCCGGATCGATGATCTCCGGATAAAAGTGGTCTTCCCACAGCGTTGGGCCGTCTTTGGTTTCGATGCACTCGTTGGCCACGCCGGGCCCCATCACCTCCGACAGGCCGTAGATGTCCACGGCATCCAGGCCGCAGCGCTGTTCGATCTCCCGCCGCATGTCCTCGCCCCAGGGTTCGGCGCCGAAGATGCCCACCTTGAGTGAAGACTCCCGCGCGTCCAGGCCCTGGCGCTCAAATTCATCCGCGATGTTCAGCATGTAGGACGGTGTGCACATGATGATGTCGGCGGCAAAGTCCTGAATCAGCTGCACCTGCTTCGGCGTCTGCCCGCCGGACATGGGAATCACGGTGGCGCCAAGCCGCTCCGCGCCGTAGTGGGCGCCAAGCCCGCCGGTAAACAGCCCGTAGCCGTAGGCCACGTGGATGATGTCGCTGGGCTGGCCGCCGCTGGCGCGAATCGAGCGGGCGCCAAGGTCCGCCCAGTGGTCGATGTCCTGTCGGGTGTAGCCCACCACGGTCGGTTTGCCGGTGGTGCCGCTGGAGGCGTGCACGCGCACCACCTGCTCCATCGGCACGGCAAACAGGCCGAACGGGTAGCTGGCGCGCAGATCGTCTTTCACCATGAATGGGAACTTCGCCAGGTCTTCCAGCTGCTTCAGATCGTCCGGATGAACCCCCTTCGCTTCGCACTTGCCGCGAAACTGCTCGACGTTGTCAAAGGCGTGCCGCAGGGACCATTTGAGCCGCTCAAGCTGCAGTCCGCGCAGCTCGTCGACGCTGGCTTTTTCGATCGGGTCGAGGGACGAGGGATCAGGAGTTCGGCACACCATGAAAGTTACTCGGCAACTGGCGATGATTAGGGGCCGCATTATTTACCATTGCGTACTTAACATGCTACCGGTAGTCACCGGCCGCGGCGCCGTATCCAGTGCCTACTGTGGTAGACTCAAACTTCGTTGCAAAAGCCACCGTAGTGCGCAAGACCGTAGCCGGTTTGCCTGGCGTCGGACCCGCGGAATCGGTCGCTTTTGGCGCAAAAACAGTGAATCGAAGCCGAGCAAGCCGATGCCCCAATTCCGTACCGTTTTCCTGATCGCGAGCAGTTTCATCACCAGCCAGGTCTGCGCTCAGGACGCTCCCCCTGCCCTGGCGCCGGAACCCCTCGGCATCATTGAAACGCTGCCCGCGCAGTACCCGGAAAACTGGTTTATCGTCCACGACGCATCGTTCTTCCACATGTCCGACGGCAAGGTCTACATTCTTGACGTGACGGCAAAGACGCTGGGCGAGCAGTTCAAGGGGATGTTCAATTCCTCACTGATCGGCAACCTGGCCCAGTCGCCGGCGCGCGGGGAGATCTACTCCACCGAGACCTTCCACACCCGCGGCCAGCGCGGCGACCGGATCGATCTGCTGACCATCTGGGACAGCGCTACCCTGAGTCCCGTCGGCGAGGTCATGCTGCCGAAAGGCAAACGCTTTATGGGCATCCCACAGCGCAATGCCGTCACACTCATCAACGACGGCAAGTGGCTTGCGATTGCCAACTTCAGCCCGGCCACCTCCGCCACCATTGTGGACCTGGACAGCCGGGAGATTCTCTCGGAGGTGGGTACCCCCGGCTGCGTCATGACCTATCCCACCGGCCCGCGAGGCTTCAGCGCGCTCTGCCCGGACGGACGGTTCTTCAGCACCCAGCTTGCCGAAGACGGCAGCGTGGCCCAGCAGGAGCGCTCCGAGGTGTTCTTTGATTCGGACACCACGCCCATCTTTGATCGCGCAGCGACCATCGACGGTATCGCCTACTTCCCGTCCTTCGCGGGGCTGATCCATCCCGTGGATCTGCGCGGTGCCGTCGCCAGCGTAGGCGAAGCCTGGCCCATGGCCACCGGGGAGGAAGCTGCGGAAAACTGGGCCCCTTCCGGCGTCGCGATTATCGACAAGGACGATCTGGGGCGGTTTTACCTGCTGATGCATTCCGGCGCCGCGGACGGGACCCACGGCGGCGGCGGTCCGGAAGTTTGGGTGTTTGATCCGGCGACCAAGTCGCGGGTTCAGCGCATCGCGCTGCAGTCCTGGGGCCTGTCAATTGCCGTGAGCCGCGGCAGTGAGCCGCTGCTGCTGGTCACCAACCCCGAGGCGATGTCCCTGGAGGTCTACGACGCGCGGAGCGGCGAATTCCAGCAGACCATCACCGGCTTCGGCCAGGAGACCCCGCTGCTGGCGACCGGAGCCCAGTAGTTTGCTGCTGGCCACCACCAGCATCGCCGCGGCCTGGTTTCTGGCCTGGCTATTTGCGATCGCCAGCTTCCACAAGCTGCGCGCGCCGCAGGAGTACGCAGCGCTGATCCAGCGCCAGCTGCCCGGGCTGATGCGATCCAGAACCCTGGCCCGCGCCACGGCGACGCTGCTCGGCGTGGCCGAACTGGCCACCGGCGTGGCCCTGCTGCTGGCGCCGACCCGGGCCGTCGGCGCGGCGCTGGCCGCCGGTCTGCTCCTGCTTTACGGCCTGGCCATGAGCCGGATGCTGGCGCGGGGAATTCGCGCCACCCGCTGCGGCTGCGGCGGCCTGTCGTCGACCCTGTCCCACAGCTGGGCCCTGGTAGGCCGCAACGTGATCTGCGCCGCACTGGCGGGGCTGGTGCTGCTGACCGATACAAGCGCTTCGCTGCTGGGAGGCGCCTTTGCGCTCCTGCTGGTTGTCATGTACCTGGGGGTCGAACAGCTGATCAGCAATGCACAGCAAATGCAGGAAGCGCGCTGATGGACTGGCTGCTGGTCTCCCACGTGCTGCTGTGGATCGGCTTTGTGGTGATGGCGCTGATCAACCTGGCGCTGGCCCGGCAGGTTGGGGTCCTGTACGAGCGGGTGGCACCGGCGGGCGCGCTGATGATGAACAGCCAGCTGCGGGTGGGTGACGCGGCGCCCTCCCTGGCCGTGCAAAACCTGGCGGGGGAACTGACAGAAATCGGCGAGGCCCGGAACCAGGATGAGAAGCGCGCTCAGCTGCTGTTCTTTCTGGCGCCGGACTGCCCGGTCTGCTCCGAGCTGGTGCCGGCCGTGAAGTCGGCCGCCAGCGCCGAGCGCGAATGGCTGGACGTGATTCTGGCCAGCGACGGTGAAGCGCTGGATCACCGCGGATATGTCGCTGAGCGGGAGCTCGGCGCTTTTCCCTACGTGGTGTCCGAGGTGCTGGGGAAAACCTACGGCGTCAGCAAGCTACCCTACGGCGTGCTGATCGACGAGACCTCCCGCATCGCCGCCCTGGGCATTGTCAATTCCCGAGAGCATCTCGAAAGTCTGTTTGAGGCCAAGGAGCGGAAAGTGGCTTCGATTCAGGATTACATGAATAGTAAGCAGTCGTTACCAGTGGTTGAGGCTGATAACGCATGAATATCTGTGGACTAAAAAGAACAGTCGTTACCGGTTTTGGAGGCTGAACGGCATGAATTTTTTTGATCGTTTTTTTGAGCGCAGGTCGCGAGATCTGGCTCACCGCACGTCACGCCGGGGAATGCTGACCCGATTCGGCGCCCTCCTGGTCGGCGGGGCGGCGGTTCCCCTACTGCCGGTGGCCCGGGCCCAGTCGGACCAGCCCGCGCAGCCGGTTGATGAAGGCGATTCCACCAGCTGCGACTATTGGCGCTACTGCGCTATTGACGGCTTCCTGTGCAGCTGCTGCGGCGGCACCGTCAACACCTGTCCTCCGGGCACGGAAATGTCACCGATCACGTGGATCGGCACCTGCGAAAACCCAGGCGACGGGCGCAAATACGTGATCTCTTATAACGACTGCTGCGGCAAATCATCCTGCGGCGCCTGCCTTTGCATGCGGGACGAGGGTGACCGGCCGCCCTACCGCGCGGACAAGACCAACGACGTCAACTGGTGCCTGGGTACCAAGAGTGCGACCTATCACTGTTCCACGGCGATTGTGCTCGGAGTTGCCTTCGACCGGTGAGTCGTTTGCTGCTGCTGCCGGCGCTTTTTGCTGCGTCCTCGTCAATCGCCGAGATCAATCCGGATCGGGCCCAATTTCACTATCGGATGCACTGCCAGGGCTGCCACATGCCGGATGGTTCAGGTGCCTCCGACGTGCCGCAGATGAAAGGGCAGATCGGCAAATTTCTGCGAACGCAGGAAGGCCGGGAATACCTTGTGCGGGTTCCGGGTTCAGCCTTATCGGCGCTGGAGGACGACGAACTCGCGGAGCTTCTCAACTGGATTCTCCGCGAAATGGGCGAAACTAGCCTGCCCGATTCCTACAACCGCTACACCAGCGCCGAGGTCGGAAAATTCCGGCAGCGGCCGCTGAACGAAGTAGAGGCTCACCGCGAAAAACTGGTCACCGACATCGAACATCTCACCGAGTCGCCATGACGGGCGGCCCCTCCCGGACGGGCTTTTGAGTTTGAAGCATGCCAGCGACGCAGATGATCGAGGCCGGGAGATTGCGGAGTTTCTCCACGCCCGGGAATCCACCGCCGCTGCCTGGGGTTTGAAGCTGCTGGCCGCCGGCGCCGGCTGGGCCCGCTGTTCCATGAAGATCAGCAAAGACATGCTTAACGGCCACGGCACCGCCCACGGCGGCATGATCTTTGCTCTCGCCGATACCGCCTTTGCCTGGGCCTGCAATTCCCGCAACGTCGTCACCTTTGCCCAGGCAGCCAACATCAGTTTTCTGTCCCCGGGGAAGGCCGGCGAGGTGCTTACCGCCGAGGCTCGGGAGGACAGCGCGCAGGGCCGCACCGGCGTGTACACGGTTCGGGTAACCGGCGAGGACGGCCGGACGGTAGCGGTGTTCCAGGGCCTTTCGCGGACGGCCGGCGGTGCGGTAATTGGCGAAGACGCTCAGCCCGACTGAGTCCGGACAACCAGTTTTTGCCCGCGGCCCGGCAGCGGGCTTTCCCTTCAGTTTTGCCCCCGCCGGTCGATCCGAATAACTATGGCTTCCCACGCAGGACATCGAAGCAATGCGGTGGGCCGGCGCAAAACTCGGACCGAGCCACGCGCCTGTCGCCTGCTGGATCCGGACTTCCGCCGATGCTTCCCGGCCTATTTTGGCCAGTGTCTGCTGGCCACCGTCACCATTTTTGTGGTGCTGCTGGTGCTCGATTCGGTGACTCAGACCGTGCTCGTGGCCTCCCTGGGCGCCAGTGCCTTTATCGCCTTTACTATGCCCCATATCGAAGCGTCCCGGCCCCGCTACCTGCTTGGCGGCTACGCTGTCGGCACGCTGTCCGGCTGCGTCTTCGCCGTGTTCAGCGGCGTGGTCACGACCGCTGTGGAAACCACGTACGGCGGCAGCCACCCCGCCGTAGCTCTGGGCATCGCGGCCCTCGCGACGGGCACCGCCATTTTTCTGATGGTCATCCTGGATATGGAGCATCCGCCGGCGGCGGCGCTCGCGCTGGGCTACACGCTCAATGAATGGGACGCCGTGACAATTGTTGTGGTGTTTACCGGGATTCTCGCGATCTCGGCGATCAAAGAATTTGGCCAGGCGCAGATGATCGATCTGCTCTGACGGCGGATGGCGTCAGCGGCGCGCCTGCCACTGCTCGCGGGTCTGGCGATAGACCCAGACCGGCTGATCACTGAGCAGCGGCGTGTTGGGAACCGTCTTGTACAGCGTGGCGCCAACTTTTTCCGCAACCCGGGCGCTGGCGACATTGCCTTCTAAAATCACGTGGGAAACCTCGGACCAACCCAGAGATTCAAAGGCGTGGTCGACGCAGGCCCGAGCCGCCTCGCTGGCGTAGCCCCGGCGCAGGCAGTCCGGCGCAATTGTCCAGCCCACCTCCGGCGCCGGCCAGCCCTGCGGATTCCAATGACCGACGCGGCCCACCCACTGGCCGGTGCGCCGATCCTCCACCGAAAAGAACCCATAGCCAAGGATCTGCCAGTGCCCCAGCACCAGGGCAATATGGCGCCAGGTTTGCAGCCGATTCATCGGCGGGTAGCCCAGGTAGCGCACCGTATCCGGATTGGCCTGGGTCAGGGCCCAGCGTTCAAAGTCCCGCTCCGGATCCACCGGGCGCAAAAGCAGTCGCTCCGTGACGAGTTGGGTTGCCATCACCTCAATTCCTGATGCCGCCGACGCGCATTATTACAGTTCGCCGTCCTGCCGGCGGTAGCGCCCGGGCGGTACGCCGCTATGCGCCCGAAACGCTTTGCGAAAAGCCACCTCGGACTGATAGCCCACCGATTCGGCAATCGCGGTGATGGAACGATCGGTCTCGCGTAGCGCCCGGGCTGCCTGCTGCAGGCGCCAGTGGCGCACATACTGGCCCGGCGTAAAGCCAGTCTGCTTTTCAAACCGCTGGGCAAAAGCCGTTTTGCTCATGCCTGCGGTTGCCGCCAGGGCCTCCAGCGTGTGGGGTAGCTGTGGATCCCGATGGATCGCGGCCAGCGCCGGTCCCAACCGCCGATCTGCCAGAGCGCCGACGATGCCCGCCAGCTGGCCCGTCGCAATCTGCGTTCTGAGCGCCTCGATAAACACTAGCTCCGCCAGCCGATCCACCGCCAGATCACTGCCCAGCGTGTCGCCGGCCGCCTCCCGCATCCACAAGGACACCACGTCCCGGGCTCCCGGTGACCGCGTCTCGTTCAGGTCGAGCACCAGCACCGGTGGAAGGCTGGCCAGCAACGGCGCTGCCGAAGCACGCTCAAACTCAAAGTAGCCACAGACCAGCCGCGTGATGTCACCGGTCAGTCGCTCCGGCGGCCCGGCATTGATGTGCGCCGGATTCGGCTTGTCCGAGGTCGCCGCCAGCACGTGGGTTGAGTCGTTGGGGAACATCACGAGCTGCCCCGCAAGCAGCCGGCGGGGTTCTCCGGTTTCCCCGTGCAGCCAGCCCTCACCCTGGGACACGAGATGAAATGGCACCTGACGAGTGCCGGAGGTATCCACGGCCCACAGGCCGCAGTAGGCGTCGCGAAAAAACACGCGGGCGGAAAAGCGCAGCTGACGCAGCAGATCGCTGAGATAGTCCGAATTCTTTGTGTTTTCTGACATAAAAAACGCGATTTATGGCATAAAAAAGTTTTCAATTCAGGCGTAGAGTACCACTCAACTTCTGAACACGGCGAGCGATGAGCCATGAACAACGTGATTTCCGTAACCGATGGGACCTTCGACGATTTGATCGCGGGCAGTGACCGGCCCGTGCTGGTGGACTTTTATGCGGACTGGTGCGGCCCCTGCCGGACCCAGGCACCGGTGCTGGAGCGCTGGGCCCAGGCCCATGCGGACACCGTCACGGTAGCCAAGGTCAACGTGGACGTGGCCCCGGAAGCGGCCCGCACCTGGCAGGTGCGCAGCATCCCGACGCTGCACCTGTTTGTTGGCGGCCAGCTTGTCGAGACACGCGTCGGCGTGCAATCCGAAACGCAGCTTAACGGTCTGCTTGAGGCCATTTCTGAATCTGCCTGACCGGCATCAACCCACGTTACGAGGAAACGAAACGATGAAAACTCCCATGAAAGCCATGTTGATCCTTCTGGCCATGCTGGCCAACGCGGCGATGGCCGGCGTAGACACGGACACCGACGCCAACGACGTGATCCTGGCCGGCCATGATCCGGTGGCCTATTTCACCGACAACAAGCCGGTGGAAGGTGACGCCCGATTTACCGCCGCCTACCAGGGTGCGGTTTATCGCTTTGCCAGCGCCGCTAACCGCGACACGTTCCAGAGCAACCCGGAGAAGTACGCCCCGGCCTACGGCGGCTTTTGCGCCCTCGGCGCCTCCTTCGGCAAAAAATTCAGCGTCGACGGCAAGGCGTTTGAGATTGTCGAAGGCCGGCTGTACGTGAACAAGAACCTGCAGGCCTACAAGGTCTGGCAGAAAGACGTGCCGGGCAATATCGTCAAGGCCGAAGGTCAGTGGCCGCAAATTGCGCAGGTGGCCGCAAGCGACCTGTAAGCTGATCGATCTCTCCCGCAGCCCGCCGTCCGGCGGGCTGCAACTTATGGGGACGGCACACCCCCGCAGGCTAATCCACGTAGAGTTGAAAGGCCGCCCAGTAAAACGGGTGACCAAACTGTTCGCTCTGGCTGATTTGCGCCTGGGCAACCCGGAGCGCCGCATCTGGCTCCGCCTGCGCCGCCAGCTGCTCGTAAAATCCCGCCATCAGCAGCGGGGTGGATTCGTCCGCGACCCGCCACAGGGCAGCAACCACCGACTCGGCCCCGGATTGCTGGAACGCCCGGGTCAGCCCCAACAGTCCGCTGCCGGCGACGTATTCTCCCAGCGCTGCCTCGCAGGCCGACAAGGTCACCAGCCGGGCTGTCAGATTGAGTTCCTCAAACACCTCCCAGGCGTACAGATTGCCGTCGTGCTCCCCACCGCCTTCCGCGAGCTTGAGGTAGGAGTTGAGCGGCTCGGCATTGTCGAACACCGCGTGGGTGGCGAAATGCAGGACGCCGGCGTTCGCCGCGGCGCTGCGAACCTGCGTTTCCGTAGCCGCGCCGCCCAGCAGCATCTCGCTGTCGGGAAACAGCGCGGTGATCGACTGGGCTTCTTCCCGGGCAAACGGCAACGCCCCAAGCTTCCCGCCCCGGGTACTGGCCAGCCGCAGCGAGTCCGCGGGGGGGTCACCAAGCGCCACCAGTCGCGCCTCCCGCGGCAGCGCCTGAGGCAGGTGCGGTCGGGTATTCCGCGCCAGCAGCAGGTTGAGCTGCTCCACAAGGTAATCGTCGTTTTTGTCCATCAACGCTGCAAAAGGCAGCAGATGCAGTGCCGCATCCGGCACCAGCACCACCGTGCCGCGGGCTTGCTCTAGCTCCGGCCCAACCAGTTCCTGGTAAAGGGTCCGGGCAACCGGGGCGAGTGTCTGAAGATCTGCCCGCTGCTGGATCAGCAATCGAAACCGATCCACCCGCTGGGCCAGCTCCTCCGGACTCAGCACCAGTCGGCGCGCCGTGAGCGCTTCGCCACGCTCGTGAAACAACCACATGCCGTCTTTCAGCTGGGCAAAGGCCAGCACGTGATCCGCTGCCTCACGCTGGCGTTCGCGGTTTGCCGGCGGGCGCTGGTAGTCGCGCACCTCCCGGTTAACGCGCTGCCGCTCCTGGCGCACGCGCTCCAGCTCCGCCAGCCGGGCCGGGAGCTGCTCCGCCGGCAGCTGCCATAGCGCCTTGTGCCGTCGCACGTAGTCTTCTGCCAGCGCCCGGCGCTCGGTCAGCAGCGCCTCGGGCACAGCGCCGGCGGCGGCGTAAAGCTCACCGCTGAACAGCTGGGAAATGGAGTTGCCGTGATAGCGGCCGAGCACCTGGTAGGCCTCGCGCGTTCGCCCAAGGTCCAGCAGCTGCTGAATGTGGTCCTTGTGCAGCGACTCAAAACCGGCCTGGATTTTCTCCGAGCCGGTGCCACCGCCCCCCACCAGCGCGGCCTGATCGTCCAGGGCGTCCATGGCCTGGCGGAAAAAGGTGACGGCTTCGCCCTCGCGGCCGAGGTCCCGCGCCAGCAGCGCCGCGTTGCGGTAGGCGGTGGCCAGCCGCGCACTGCCCGGCGCGCGCTGCGCGTAAAGGTGGCGGGATCGTTCCAGCTGCTGGCCGGCCTGGTCATACAGGCCAAGCCGGCGATACAGCTCCCCCAGCTTCCCGGCACACATAGCTTCCCGCCAGCTGTTGGGCGCCTTGTCTTGAATAATCCCGCAGGCCTCCTCGAGCACCGGCTGCGCATCGCTGACTTCGTCCTGCTCCAGCAGATAGCTCGAGAGGTTGAACATCGACGAGGACGCCATGAGGCCTCCCGGGGCAAGTTTCCGGAGGATGTCCACCCCGGACTGAAACGCCTCGCGCGCCGAAACATGATCGTCCTCTCGGGCATAAACCTCGCCGACCGAAGACAGGACAAATGCCATCTGGCGCCCTTCCGGAGCCAGCTTCTGATACAGCTGCCGGGCCGCCTCCAGATAGCGAAGCGCCGCCCGGTAGTCATTGATGCGTTTTGAGGCATTTCCCAGCCCGAGGTAATTGTCCGCCACCAGCAGGCTGTCGGGCTGGCTTGCCTGGGCCAGCTTCAGGGCCTCCTGCCGCAGACGGATACTCTCGTCGTAGCGCGCCCGATCGTGCGCCACATTGGCGAGATTGGTCAGCATGGAGGCCTGCAGGTAGTCGTCTTCCATCGCCTCGTAGACCGCCAGGGCCTTGCGACCGAGCGCCTCCGCTTCGTCGAGCTGACCCCGGCGCCAGGGGATATTCATCATGGTGCCGTAGCTTCGGGCCACCGCCAGGCTGTTGGGATCAATCGCAAGACGGATCGTCAGGGCGCGCTCATGGTACTCAAGGGCCTGCTCGTGCTGATCGCTCCAGAATTCGCCGTTACCCATGCTGTGATAGATGTCGGCCTGAAGTTCGCTGCCCGGCGCCAGCCGCTCCACCACCGGCATCACCTGGCCGAAGAGAGCGCGGGCGTCATCGAACCGGGACCGCTGGGTATAGAGCACCCCCAGCCACTGGGATGCGTACACCCAGCTCAGCGAGTCGGCATCCGCCAGCGCCGCCGCCTGGGCAAGCGATGCTTCAACGTTGTCGTATTGGCCCGCCCGCCAGCGGCTCGAAGCGTTGGAATTGGCGATGTGGTACTGCGCGCGGGTAAGGCCGCCGGCTTCCCCCCGGTCCGCCGCCTGATCAAAGAACGCGTGAGCTGCTGCCGCATCGCCCAACCCATCCAGCGCCTCGGCGGCCCGGAAAGCAAGCCAGGATGCTCGGGCCGGATCCCCCTCTGCCACGATGGCCGCGGTCAGGGCTTCCGGCTGACCCGCCGCAAGCAGAGTGCGATAGGCCTCAAATCCGGCCGGGTCCCCTTTGGCCCAGCCGTCGCCGGCGCTGAGCGTCCACTGGCGGGTTTCGCCGTTAGCGTCGGACCCCAGCAGCGTGACCGGTCCTCGCGGCAGCCACTCCCGGCGCACATCCAGCCAGTCGAACGGCCCGCCGATCTCGCCGCCCGCCGCGCCAACCCGCCAGCGGGTAATGGTGGCACCAACCTCGATGGCCTCGACGCTGGATTCATAGACCTCAACCTCTGCGGCAGCAGAAAATGAACAGGCCATGGCGATGGTTAACGCGCCCAGGGCGCTGACGGTTTTTTGCCGGATCATCATCTGGCGCGCACCGAAAACGCGTAGCTCGGCGCAAGCCCCGGATTGGAATCGTCCCGGGCCACCACCCGCCAGACGTAGTCACCGGGCGGGAGTGCCAGGCCCTCCGGCTGGAGCGTGGTGCCCTCGACCCAGTCCGACTGCCAGACCGATTCGCCGCTGCTCCGCAGCACGTGGACGCGATACCGGTTGCGCAGCGAACGGGCCTCCCAGCGAAACTGCTCCGGCGAAGCGGTCAGCTCGGCTCCATCCGCTGGTTCCACCTGTTCGGTCTGGCTGCGCAGCACCGGGGCTTGCGGCGTGGAATCCGGTGCCGGGCGGGCGAACCAGAACGCCGCGGCTACCGCCAGCGCCAGCGAGGCGGCCAGCGCCAGGAATCGGGGCGCCACCTTTCCTGCGCGGGGCGCCGACTCCGGCTGGATGCCCTGATGAAGCTCCACCGCCAGGGCAATTTCCGCCGCCAGCTCCGGGTGCCGGGCCATCAGGCCGGGCAGCCGCGCCCGTTCCTCATCGCTCAGTTCGCCGGCCGCGGCCCGGGCGACGAACTCGCCGTCCATCGGCTCCCCCGCTCCCGCCTGGGCCTTTTCCGCCTGCGTTACGAGGCGCTTCAGATCGTCTTCAGTCAGCTTCATATTCAATGCCTTCCGCCGCCAGGACAGTGCGAAGGTCCTTCAGTCCGCGATAGACGAGGTTGCGGGCCTTGGGCTCGGTCCAGTTGTGCACCGCTGCAATTTCCCGGGTGGTCATGCCGAGCAGGTGCAGCTTTACCGCCTCGCGTCGGCGGGTAGCCACCTGGGCGAGGCAGGACGACACCCGGCCGAGCAGCTCTGCGGTCCCCATCAGCTGCTCCGGCGAGCCGCCGGCGGCCGGCGACGAAGGTTCCGCCGCGATGGTATCGAGTTCGGTATCCATGGTGATTTCCGGTCGTGCATCCGATCGCCGGATGGCGTCGATGGTCGCTGTGACCGCCGTTCGGTACAGGTAGGACGCAGGCCGTTCGAGTTTTCTCTCGTTTTTCAGCGCCACCCACAGACGACGCCGCACTTCCTGGAAAATATCGTCAACCTCGGCGCTCAGCCAGCGCGGACAGTGCCGCGAGATGGCTGCGCGGATCACGCTTTCGTGCTCCGTCAGCAGCGCTTCCAGCGCTTGCGGTTGAGCTGCAATTCCCTGCTCGATCATAGGTCGAAGTTATAGCAGAATCGCAGGCTGCGTCAGAGCTCGACAGACAGCCGGTGGGATTGTGATCCCGGGTGCCCGGGGCCTGGCAAGGCGAAGCCGCTCAGGAAAAAGGGCTTTTTTCCTGATGAAATACGATTCTCGCTATACTGGTCTGGTGGACATGCAAGAAGAGCCTGAAAAAAGGCCGAAACCAATGAGTTCTTCTGAACCACGGGATAACCCCGGAAGTACGCCGTCATTCTGGCGCGCGGCGGGCCCGATCATGCTGCGGGGGGTCTTATACATTGCCCTGGTGGCGCTGCTGATGGTGCCGGTCATGGAAGACGCGAAGCAGCCGGGAATTGTCGGCTTCACGGAGGAGAGCTATACCGAGGTTCTGGAGAGCCTGCTGCTCGCTTTCTGCGCGGCGATCATGCTGCTCGCCCGCCGGTATGCCCCGTCCCTCGCGACCTGCAATCTGCTGCTTTTTGGTTTTTTCTTCGCTTCCCTGATCCGGGAACAGGATGCGCTGTTTGACCTGTTCATCGCTGACGGTGGCTGGCAGGTCGGGGTGACGCTAACGCTGATCCCGGTGCTGTTCTTCGCCTTTCGGGAGCGGCACCGGCTGCCGGGCGAACTGGTTCAGCTACGCCAGAGCTTCGCCTTCGGCCTGCTCCTGGCCGGCGTGCTCACCACCTACGTGTTCGCCCGGCTGTACGGTCGCCGGATCTTCTGGGAGGCGGTGATGGGTGATGGCTACCTGCGCTGGGTCAAAGACGCGGCGGAGGAGGTGACGGAGCTGTTCGGCTACCTGCTGCTGGCCATAGCCGCTGTCGAGCTGCTGCTGCTGGCGGTGCAGCTGGGTCGGCGCACCGAGCAACCGACGGATGCGACCCTTGGGGACAGCCCTAATTCTGCCGTTCGAACTCGCTGATCAGCACGTTTTTCTTATCGCTGGGCAGGCGCGCCTCCGCTACCCAGGCCCGGGCCGCGTCCCGGTCGTACTGGGCGATGCGCCAGGCCACCATCTGGTAGGCCTGATAGCGCTGTGACTCATCCTGGATGTCGAGAATCAGTCGGCCGGCAGCGCCCGGCTCAAGCGTGGTCTGACCGAGATACTGGGTCAGCGCCTGATCCCGGTGCGCGTCCTCTTTGAGGCGCAGAATCCACTTGCGGGCGCCATCGGGATCCACGCTGGCCCAGCCGGAAACCAGCGAGCCCAGCACGTCCCCGGTCTGGTCCGCATCCTCCAGCCGGTGCCACCATTTACCGGCGCCCCGGGGGTCCGCCTGAGACCAACCGGCGGCGAGCTGCGCCATGGCGCGGTCACGCTGGCGCCGTTCCTCGATCTCGTCCACCAGCTTCCACGCGGCCCGGGGGTCCTGAGACGCCAGCGCCGCCGCCACCTGCCCCATACGCTCGCCGTGCCCCTGAATGTTCGGATACTGCTCCAGCCATGCGGCCGCATCAAAGGGCGACCGCTGCAGGTAGTGATGCATCAGGGAGCCCAGCCAGTGCTGCGCCTCCTGTTCGGAAAGATCCGGCAGGTAGCTGGCGGCCAGATCCAGGTCCAGCTGGGCCAGGGACCAGCCGAGCTGCGTGACCGCGTTGGACCGTTCCTGCGCACCCAGCGACAGCAGCCAGTCCATGGCGCTTGCCGGATCGTGCTGAATCCACTGCTGGGCAATGCCGGAAATGGCGTTGGACCGGTTTTCGCCGGCCGGCAGCGCCTCCAGGCGATCCACCGCGCCGAGGGGATCCATCTCGGCCATTTTGCCCAGCACGGCCACGGTCATGGCGCCCCGGCGCACCGCTGAAGGCTCCTGGTCGACAATAGACCAGGCGAGCTCATGATCCAGCTGGGGGACGGAGGCAATGGCCGTGTACCAGTGATTGGCCTGGGGCGACTCGCGGTCCAGCTGCGAAGCCCAGGTGAGGGCTGCCTCCGGGTCCGCCTGGGCCAGCTGCGAGACCACCTGACCGGCCGCCTGCAGGCGCTCCTGCGCCGTCAGGTCCGTCGCCGTCTCCAGGCCCTCCGCTGCCGCCCGCGGATCGGCCTGCGCCCAGCTTGAAAACACGCGCTGCACCGCGCTTTGCCGCTGCCCCGGCGTCTGCTCCAGCGCCAGGTTCAGAGCCCGCTCCGGGTTTTTGCGGGCCAGGTGCATCATCGCCGTGGTAGCCAGCCCATTGTCCTGCGGAGTTCGGGGACCGTCCCCCAGCCGGGCCAGAAGCGTCTCCGGATCCCGTTCCGCCAGCCGGGCCAGGGCCGTATAGCGAAACGCGGTCTGATCCGCCGGATTGGTGATCGTTTTGGCAAAGCGTAGGGCCGCGTCCACGTCACTCTCCGCCCAGGTGGAGGCGATCCACCCAAGCGCCTGGCGCCGGGCATTGGCATCTTCAAGCGCCAGCGCCGTGCGCGCCGCGGCCATGGGTTCGGTGCGGGCCCGGGCCGCCAGCGCCTGGGGGCCCAGGCTGGCCAGGGAGGTATTCAGGTCGCTGGCGATGCGCTGGATGGTTTCCGGCGACTCGCTGGCGTGAGCGCGCATGATGGCCCGGCTGGCGGTCTGCCGATCCCGCGGGAAGTTGAGGCTGCGGGCCCGGGTGATGGCACCGTCCAGATCCTGCTTGGACCAGCTGCTGAACAGGGGATACAGCACCGTTGAGTTGCCGGTCAGGCCGAGGGCCTCGAACTGGGCGATAGCACCGTCCGGATCCAGGTCGCCGTAGCGCATGAACAGAATCGACAGGGCCGCGTTGCGCTCGTTTTCCAGCGCGATGCTGAGCGAATCTTCCATGTACTGCCGCAGGCCTGCCAGATCGGCCTCGCCGGCGATGGAGTAGAGCGCCAGGGTCTGGTCAAAATCGGTGGGCAGCGCCAGCAGATCCAGCGGGCCAAGCCCAGCGTAGGGGCTATCGCAGCTCGCCGTGGTCCCGGCCGGCGAATCGGCGCCGTTCGGCGCCGATCGCGGCGCGACTCGCGGCGCCGGCGTTTCGCAAAGGGCCGGCGGGCCGGCTACCCCGGTCGGCGTCAGTCGCGATGTCTCCGCGGCCGGTGCCGCCGGCGCGAGGGAGGTCGCCTGGGACCCCAGCCAATAGCCTATGCCGCCGGCGACGCCCGTCAGCACCAGTACCGCTACCCCGATTCGCCCCATCTTGCCCGCCTCCGTTCATGTCCGGCGGTGCGCGTTGCGCCCGCACCCTTGCCGATTGCCTCAATGGTTGGACCAGCGGACGGACCGATCCGTTTCATCCACGTCTTACCTCACCAGCCTAGCAGTCCAGCATGGCTGGAATCTGGCCTGCCGGGGGCGATTTTCGGGAAGGGTCCGCGGCTATTGAACCAGATCCCAATAGGGCCGGCCGCCGAAGCGCGCTTCCAGCAGCTCCACAAACAGTCGCACCTTCGCGGACAGGTGGCGATGCCGGGGATATAGCGCCGTCAGGATGATCTCCCGCGGCGCAAAGTCGGGCAGCACGCTGACCAGCTTGCCGTTCTGCAGCTCCTCCCCCACGACAAACGTCGGCAGCAGCACAATGCCCTGATCGGCAACGGCGGCGGACTTGAGCACGTCGCCGTTGTTGGACCACATCAGGCAGTTGATGCGGTAAGCGCTGTCTCCATCGGGCCCGGTCAGCCGCCACTGGTTGACGGTTCCGGAATACCCGTACTGCAGGCACCGGTGCTGGCGCAGCTCCCGCGGAGACGCAGGCTTCCCGAACTGCTTCAGATAGCGCGGCGAGGCGCAGAGGACCCGCCGCGCCGGCACGATGTCGGTGCTGATGAGCGAGGTGAAGTGCTGGGGCTCAGCGATGCGCAGCGTCAGATCGAAACCTTCTTCGATGGGATCCACGAAACGATCGTTGAGCATCAGCTCCACGTGCACCCCCGGGTGCTCGGCCATAAATTCCGCCACCACCGGCGCGAGGTGCCGGGTGCCGAAGGACATGGGCGCGTTGATGCGGAGGTTTCCCGTGGGATGTTCCTGCAGCTCCCGAACCGAGCTGATCGCCTCGTCGAGGTCCGCGAGGATCTGGATACAGCGGTCGTAAAACGCCAGGCCGGTTTCGGTCGGCGTGACTTTGCGGGTACTGCGCCGCAGCAGCTGCGTGCCCAGCTGGTTTTCCAGATTGATCACCGCTTTGTTGACCACGGAGCGGGACAGACCCATATCCCGCGCCGCGGCGGCGAACCCACTTTTCTCGACCACCCGGGTGAAGGCGCGCATGCTCTCAAAACGGTCCATGACATTTCCCTTTTATTGTCATCAATGTAGCGACAATGATCTATCCGAGGGAATCATAACGGTATTTTC
>JBCCVP010000059.1:0-28254 GCA_039195135.1 Pseudomonadota bacterium
CTGCTGGCGCGCTGGAATCCGAGGTATTGATCGACGCGGGTGTCACCGAGAGCTCGCCGAATGTTCACCAAGGTCAGGGAACTTCGAATAGACGCTTGCTATGTAAGCCGCTGTGCGCAGCCGTCGAAACGGGCCGTTTATCATGAAGGCGTCACGTAACGAATTGCTTCGGCCGACCGATTGCGGGGGCAGCTGAGCGAATTCGTTTATGCTGAAGATCATTTTTTTCACGCTCGTGGGTGCCACCTATGATCCTCTGCCGAAGGCTTATGTCTGCGGCTACTTCGGCAGCGGTTGCAAATGCGAAGCGCGGGGTCCGATACCTGCCTCCAATCCGGCGCCCATCGAAGTTCCCGGCCCTGCGTCGCGCGAGCTCAAGCGACTAATCCCTTCGTTTGACTACACCTTGTATGTTGAGGAAATGGGCTCAGTTGTGGCGGAAGTGTTCAATTCTCTAAGGTGGAATGGCGTCATCGAGGTGACGTGGAAATTTGGTCCCAGTGAAAGGCCTGAATTTACGCTGGCAAACTCGCCCGGCTTGAGTGCGGAGTCAATTCGAGCGATTACTGATAAGTTGAGAGCCCTGCCTGGTTTTAGAACCGCGGGTGGAGAAGTCGCAGGCCTGGCGAGGTTTGAGATATGCGGGTACAACACAAATCCGCAACTCGCCGCCTACCGGGGTGGCTGAGCAAAATCGTTGGACATCATGATGAACCGCTGCAAGTTCTGTCTTGCCTGTAGTGAGAAAATTGAGGGCCGCCTCGTTGGGGTTCTCCTGGCGGTTTTTGGGATCGGGTTCGCTGCCACCAGCGCGCCAATGGATCTAAGCAGTGATGTCGCCACCGTATCGACGGCTCACGTCCTGGCGATCTGTCTCGGTGTTGCGGGATGGATGTTGGGCCTGGCTCGTATGGCCCATGTTCAGTATGTGAATGGGACTGTTCGTCGCGCTGCGAACGTCGCTGCTACGCTACTGTTTGTTCCGATCTTGGGGCAGCTGGCCGGGCTGTGGTCGATGCCGGTCACGCATCGACTGGTGTTTGTGGTGGTGTTTGGCTGGTATCTGTTCACATCAATCAACCTCATTCGCGATGCGAGCCCGAGGCACGCCTGAGCTGTCGTGCACGCGCCCACTCTTGAAACCCCGCGCCTGCGTTTGACCGCTCCAGGCCCGCATTGCGAAGAGGCCTACGATCGCTTCTACACCGATGCAGACGCCTCAGCTGCGTATGGTGGGCCCATCTCAACGCCTGCTGCGTGGTCCAGGCTGGCCTCCGACATCGGCACCTGGCACCTTCAGGGCTTTGGTGTGTGGGCTGTACAGATGCTAGAGAGTGCCGCCGACGTGGTCGGCGTTTGTGGTTTCTGGCAAGGAAAGGGGTGGCCTCGGGAGCTCACATGGTGGCTACTGCCTTCTGCAAGGGGTAAAGGCGTTGCATTCGAAGCATCGCGAGCTGTCGTCAATCACGCCTACTCCATCTTTGGATGGAGCGAGGTTCAAACCTACATGAACGACTCGAACGAGCCTGCGAAGGCCTTGGTGCTCCGGCTCGGCGGTGAGGTTGTGGGGCGTTCCGACTTTCCAGATGGAATGGAGCGCAACACTTATCGAATACCGCCGCAGTCTCCGGCCTAACCCGCCGCTCAAGCGTGGTGGTTGAGCTTCACCTTGACGGATAGGGTTGTCTCGCCCAGACTTCTTGCCATGAATTGGACCTTCAAGGGATTGGTTGTCGCTTCGTCTTTCGGCGAACGGGCGGCTATTGCCTGAGAAGTTTCAGTTCCCATTACTTGCGCACAAACCCCAGGGATCTGAGACCGACCCCTGGGGTTTGTGCGTTTTTGGAATGGGAGAAACGCCATGAAAGACTTAAAGTCCCTCGTCAAAGGCAAGACCGCGAAGTTCGTTTTCTATCGCGATCGCGCGCTCCACTACCAGATCGATGATGAGTTTGTATTTCCGGTGCCGATTGAAGATGCGGGTTCAGCCACTTTCCGCTCGGAAGAGAAGGCGTTGCTGCTGATGCGATACATCCGAAAGCACCTTAAGGCGCTAGAGGAGGCCAGGAAGCAACCACCTGCGGCCTGATTGGTTGCTTTGGCTAACAGCAGCCACGGGCTGCACCCAAGAGTGAGCGAGGAAAGCCATGAAAGACATCCCAGGCATCGACGAACACGGCAATCCTAAGCATGGCCCGTTTGAGCTTTATTTCAAAAATGGCCTTGTCTCCTGCCAGGGCGAATTCGATAACGGAAAGAAATCAGGCAGGTGGAAGTACTTTCTCAACAATGGCCAGATGCAGTCCTCAGGGAGTTATAAGGACGGCAAAATCGTTGGCCGCTGGAAATGGTTGAGTAGTGGCGATCAAGCGAATCTGGCATGGATGGACAAGCCTTAAAAATGCTGACACCTACCAGGCATTGCTCCATAAAGAGGTCTTTCCGGAAATCGAAGCAAAGAAGATTCCCGGCTACCGAAGCATCGAGCTGCTGCGTTGCAACCATGAAGACGAAGTCGAGTTCATCACCATCATGACCTTTGACTCGATCCAGAGTGTGATTGACTTCCAGGGTTCGGACTACCAGCGCTGCTACGTGCCGAAGGCGGCGCAAAAAGTGCTGAGCCGGTGGGACCCGGAGGCGGCCCACTATGAAGCTATCGAAAAAAGGCGTTACACCTGAGGAAAGCCTGGTTCAGGGTCAGGATGACTTGCGCAGCTAGCCAATGCGTTAGGCTGTAGGGGCAAGCGAACTCAGCTCACGCGAAAACGGATCAAGCCATGGCAAAAGAACCCAAACAATCAAAGAACCTGGGCGCGGGAATAGCGATTGGCGTCGGCATCGGTACCGCGCTGGGCGTCGCTATGGGGAATCTTGCCGCCGGCATCGGCATTGGCGTCGCAATTGGCGTCGGTGTGGCCATGTCGGGAGGATCAGGAGGATCCGACCCGGACGGAAAATGACGTTGGAGACACCCTGTGCGTTTTTGATCTGCCGTCCCGAGGCGTTGACCAGTGCCGGGAGCCAATGACCTTCCGTTGCTCGTCCTACCTCGCCCTGAGTTCGAACAAAGCTATCGTGCCTACATCGCTGAGTTGGGCGATGAAGAACGCTACCCCTTTCCACTGGATTTTGAGCACAACAACTTCCCGGCGCTGCTTCGGCGCCTGGAAGATCTGGCAAACGGTGTCGACCTTCCCGCGGGCTTTGTACCGAGTTCCACGTTCTGGCTGATTGAAGATCGCGAAATTGTTGGGGTCTCAAACCTTCGGCACTCCCTGAATGAATCTCTCAGGAAATACGGTGGCCACATCGGATTGGGGATTAGGCCGACTCGCCGGGGCAGGGGGCTTGGCCGGACTCTTTTGGCCCTTACCCTTGGGGAGGCGCGCAAGCGGGGAATCGAGGCGGTTCACATCCATTGCTACAAAGACAACCAAGCCTCCGCTCGAATGATCATCAGCAATGGTGGTGTGCTGGACTCTGAGATCAAAACCGGCGAACGCGCCAGAATTGTCCAAAGGTATGTGGTTTCGGCCACCTGACATTTAAGGAGACGGAATTGAAACGAAAGCACATTTCCAGTGGCTCCGAGTTTGAATTCAAAATTGGTTACTCACGAGCCGTCGTTGATGGGGACTACGTGTTTGTTTCGGGCACAACCGGCTACGACTACGAATCGATGTCGATCTCGGACGACGTGATTGAGCAGGCCGAACAGTGCTTCAGAAATATCGAACGGGCTTTGAGCGAAGCAGGTAGCTCCACCGACAACATCGTGAGGATTCGATATATCTACCCAGACCGGCAGGACTTTGAGCCTTGCTGGCCGGTGTTCCAGAAATACCTGAGCACCGCCAAACCGGCGGCCACCATGCTTGTGGCTGGCCTGTTGGATGAAGCTATGAAGGTAGAGATTGAGGTCACGGCGAGACTCAACGCATGAGAGGCGGCTTGAACTTACCGTTTGCCGCGTCGGCAGCCGCCATCGCCGATGTCTGTTGAGGATCTGGCCGGCCTGATCCCGGAGATCCGGGGGCACTTTGAGTTTGAATCTGGGCACCATGGCGACACGTGGCTGGAACTGGAGCGGCTGTTTCTTGATCCAGCGCGCGTAAAACCACTCGCCGAAGCACTGGGTCAGCGCGTTGCTGCGCACTCGCCGGACGTGATCTGCGGGCCCCTCACCGAGGGTGCTTTTCTGGGCCTGCTGGTGGCGTCAGGCCTCGGGACGCCGTTCTGCTACACCAAACGGGAAGTGACTGATGGCGGTGTCCAATACCGGCTTCCGAAGGCATTCTGGAAAGAGGTTGAGGGTAAACGGGTTGCCATCGTGGACGACGTGGTCAATGCGGGTTCGGCGATCGAAGCCAGCAGCAAAGCACTCGAAGAGGCGGGCGCGAACGTTGTAGCGGTGGGTGCTCTGGTTACCTACGGCAACGCTGCCCTCGAAATTGCCGGCGCTCGAGACGCGCAGCTGGAAGCCTTGGCGCAAAAGCCAACCCGGATCTGGGAGGCCAGTTCCTGTCCTCTCTGCGCCCGGGGGGTGCCATTGGAACGGCGAGCCTGAGGTGTCGCAAACGGCGGAAAACGCGGTTAATCGGTCTTCCGGTTCTGGCTCAAGCGGCAAGCTGTCAGTGGTGGCCAGAGCACTTGGGGTCTGGGTGTTTTTCCTGCTGGTGTTTCTTGGCCTCCGGTTCCTTGAGCTTCCGGGCTTAGGCAGCGCCGCCGCGCCCGTTGCCGCCGCCATCGCCACGGCGGCAACGCTGTTTTTCATTGCGCGCCTGCTCAAGACTGAAGGCGGTGAGTTCCGCGATGTTGGCCTGAACGTTTCGCGCCGGTTCCTTCCGCACTTTGTGCTGGGCACGGCCCTGGGAATCGCTTTGGCAGCGGTCATGATCGGCGCGATGCTGCTGCTGACGCCGCTGGAGATTTCGCCCGCGGCCGGCGCCAACCTTGGCGCCGTGCTTGTCACTTCGTTTGTGGTCCTTACCCTGCTGGCCTTGCTGGAGGAGGTGACGTTTCGGTCCTACCCGCTGTTCCGGCTCAGCCAGGCTTGGGGCATCCGGGGGGCCATCTACGTCACCTCCATCGTTTTTGCTTTCTACCACGGCCTGATGATCGAAAACCTGATCGGGCCCGGCGTGTGGGGCCTGTACTTTGGGCTCATGGCGGTGATGACCCGGAGTATTGCCTTGCCAACGGGGTTTCACGTCGGGCTGAACTGGGTGCTGGCGATTGTTGGTGATAAGCCGCAATATACGGGTTCGCTCTGGGAGCTTTCGATCAACGAGGGCACTGGCTACATCGGGGCTGAGACTCTAGGTCTGGCGATGCAGATTGTGCTGCTCATCATCGGCGTGCTGATGATTGAATGGTTCCTGGCGAGGGAGCGTCGAGGAGGAACTTAGCCAGGATTTAACCCTGCTGAGCATCGACCAGCGTTACTAGCCGTAAGGGAATAAAATCAGGGGAGTCCACGCGTTGAAAATCAGATTACCGGTTATCATTTTGGTCAGCTTTGCCGTCATTTCCACGTTGGGCTGTGCCAGCGCAGAAAAACCGGTCCAGCCCGTCGCCCAATCTCAGATGGAAGTTGTGAGCGGAGGGCAGATCTGCCGATCTGAACGGGTGCTTCGAAGCCGGATCAAGAAAGTCCGCTGCGTGCGGCGGGGCGCTTCCGAGAGGCAGGGCGTCACTTCCATGGGGTGCACCGGTGACCCTGCTATCTGCAATGAAGTGATGACCCAGGTGTCGCGGGACACGGGCGGCTAGCCCTTAGTGATTCAAAAAAACATGTACGTCATTGCGGTGCCGGACCTCGCCGGTGCTGCAGCCTACTATCGCGACGTGCTTGGTTTCTCGGTTCGCGATATGGGTGATGAGGGGTGGCGCATGTTTGTGCGCGATGGTTGCCAGATCATGGCAGGCCACTGCCCGGACGCCATTTCTCCGAAAGATCTGGGAGACCACTCCTACTTTGCCTATATCGTGGTTGACGACGCAGACAAATATCACGCCGAGATTTCCGGCAACGGTGCGCAGATCATCAAGGCGCTGAAATCTGAGCCCTGGGGCATGCGGGAATTTGGCGTCCGCACCAACGACGGCCACCGGATGATGTTTGGGCAGGATCTCGATCCGTAGGCGAGCAAAACGGCGATGCTGGTGGCATGGTGTAATCTCCGCGCGAATGGAAACTATTTCCCGAAATTGGCGACTAATCCCTGGCAGCCATCGGCCAGCTGCCGCTGCCGAAGGTAGTCATAGCCAATGAGGGAGGCCACATGACCGTAGTTTCCAGGATTGCCCCAGTCGCCGTCAGCACGGCGGTGTTTTCCCTGGCTCTGAGCTCGGGATGCAGCACAAATCCCACCCAGGAGAGCATCTTCAATCAAAGCCTGATCATGCTTCCGACCCCTTTTGTGCGGCGGGCTGTGCCATCGCGGGAGCCAACGTTCTGCCTGCTCGGAGCGCCCCACTGCGGCGACCTTCACCCAAGGCCGGTCGAGCCTTGTCTGCTGGCTATGGAGAAATGTGCGGGGGACGTGCAGGTTCAGCTTCTTTCCATAGAAACCAACGGTGATCGGCCCTGGCTGGGCGAAGCGGCCATGAGAAAGTGAGGTTTTGAGCAACCTGCCTCGAACCATTCTGATTGCTCTTCTATTTTTGGCTCTGCCGGCCGAGAGTGCGCCGAGCTGTACCGACCGCACGGCCGCTGACGTGCTGGCCGGGTCGGAGCAGATTTTTGTGGGCCGGGCCACGAAGGTGACGCCGCACCTGTCCCGGTTTCGTTCCCTTTGCCATCGGCACAGCAAGCAGCGCCCGGAATGTGGCGGTAAGACGGTGAGCTTTACGGTGGAGGAGTTACTGCAGGGTTCGCTTCCGAACGAAGTCAACGTCTCCGTGGGGGACGCCTGCGGCTGCAATGGCACCTACATCGACCCCGGGAAAGATTATCTGGTAGTGATCGATCCCATCTCGCAGACGATGTTGCGAGGGCGTCTCCAGGCCAGGACCGTGTGCTGGGGCACCGGCGAGATCAACGATGAGTTTTCCCGATCGATTATTGATCTGAGTCGCGCTAAATCCGAAGAGGGAGGTTGAATTCGCTGCGCTCGATCCAGCATGCTGCACGAAGAACTTTTTTGCCTACCAAAGCCTACTAAACAACACTATGAAGAAACCGCCAGCCGGCACCGAGGAACGCGTAGCCAGGATGACCTTCAAGTCGATTTATCCCGCCTACCTCAAAAAGGTCGAAAAGAAGGGCAGGTCCAAAGAAGAGCTGCACGAGGTCATCACGTGGCTCACCGGCTACGACGAGAAGAAAATCCAGTCGCTGATTGATGAGGAAGCCACCTTTGGCACCTTCTTCGACGAATGTACGCTGCACCCCAACGCGCATCTGATCACCGGCGTGATCTGCGGCTACCGCATCGAAGACATGGAGGACTCGCTGCTCAAAAAGGGCAGGTATCTCGACAAGCTGGTGGATGAACTGGCGCGAGGCCGCAAAATGGACAAGATTCTAAGGGCTTGAGGACCCTGAGGGCCCGGGCCTCGCAGTCGCCAGCTTGAGTTGATGAGCGCCCAGACCACAGCCGCCATCCTGCGCGACCTTGAGGAGCGTCTGCTTCGGCCCGAGGTGCGGGAGGATGCACAGGCCGCGGGTGAGTTGATTGCGTCGGACTTCGTGGAGATTGGCAAGTCGGGCAAGGTCTATGATCGGCGCCAGATCTTGAACTCGATGGCGTCAGAGCCCTTGACGGCAGCCCTGACGATCGAAAACTTCGAAACTCGCGAGCTCGCCCCAGCGGTGGTGCTGGTAACTTACCGGTGTCAATGCACTTTACGGAGCTCGATATGGCGGCAATCCGGCGACCGTTGGCAGATTGTCTTTCACCAGGGAACGCCGGGTCCGGAGGCGAGCGAGTGACTGAGCCCTGTTCGAAACCGGCAGCACGCCGCCGATGAGCGAACGATCGCGCAGTGCGTTGACCGAAGGCCTGGTGATTGTCGCCAGCATCCTCGTTGCGTTCGCCATCGATGCCTGGTGGGAAGAGCGCCAGGATCGCACCGAAGAGCGGCGAATCCTCGAGGCGCTCAAGGCGGAGTTTGAAGCCAACGCCGCTTACATCCCGCAATACATCGCAGCGCATCGGCGAGCAGCCCGCTATGCCAAAGAAATTGTTCACGCGATGCGGGATGCCGGGCCGGACGGTGAAATTGAACTCAGCGTCGGCCAGCTCGCGCAGGTGATCAACAATCGGTCTACCGACCCGCAGACCGGTGCCCTCGAGGCCATGCTGCAGTCCGGCGAGCTGCGCTACGTCAGCAATCGGCGCATTCGGGAAGCGCTGGCCCGCTGGCCCCGGCTGGTGGTGGACGCCACGGAGAACGAGCAGCTGCTGCGCTACGAATGGACTCCCGAGCTGCATGCAGCGCTGGTGAAGACGGTGGATATTTCCCCCGTTCAGGATATGGACGAAACCTGCTGGGACAATCCCACAGCAAACGCGTGTACCGCGCCGCAGATCTCTCTGAGCTGGAGCACGGAAATTGCCGGCTACCTGCTGCCTGTTGGCGGGTACGCTACCGAGGCAGCCCGGGAACTCGAACGCCTCCTGCGGGAAGCCGAGAATATGGTGACCCTGCTGGACCAGGAACTGGCCGGGCAATGAGGGACGATGAGGCTGCCCAGGCAGTTGGCCTGACCGGGCGCTGCAGGTATCGTTAGCACAACTTCCCACGGCGGTGACCCTCAAGACGCGATGCTGACTCAAGACCACCTGCTTCGGTTGTGCAAAGCGCGCGATCAGCTGCGGAGCGTCGACCAGCCCAGCCTGGACGAGGTGGCCAAATCTGCCGCCATGTCGCGCTATCACTTCATCCGCCAGTTCAAAGCCGTATTTGGAGAAACGCCGGTGCAGTTCCGTACCCGGGTGCGTCTGGAGCGGGCCAAGCAGCTGCTTGCTCACAGCAGCGATTCCATCACCGCAATCTGCATGGCGGTGGGTTTTTCCAGCCTCGGCAGCTTCAGCGCGCTGTTTTCCCGCCGCTTTGGTCGGTCACCGTCAGCCTTTCGCCGCGAGATGGGTCGGGCCGGCGGCCTGCCAACGCCGGGGTGTCTGCAGATTCTGCGGGCGGCGTGGGAACATGATTCGCAAATTTGAAGAAGCGAGGCAGCGCCTGATCTGGTTTGCTAGCCGCTGTCATTAATTCAGGGAATCCCCAATGAAAATCAACCTCACCAGCATCATGGTCGACGACCAGCAGAAGGCCCTGGACTTCTATACCAACATCCTGGGTTTTGTGAAAAAACAGGATATCCCCATGGGGGAGTTTCGCTGGCTTTCGGTGGTGTCTCCGGAGGGGGGTGATACGGAGCTGTCCCTGGAACCCAACGTGAACCCGGCGGGCAAGACGTTTCAGGAAGCGATGTTCGAACAGGGTATCCCCATGACAGCGTTTGAGGTTGACGACCTGGACGCTGAGTACCGCCGGCTGGCGGACCTGGGTGTGGCCTTCACAACCGAGCCCACCGAGGCCGGCCCGGTGAAGCTGGCCGTGCTGGTGGACACCTGCGGAAACCTCATCCAGATTTATCAGCACGTGAGCGCTTGAGCAGACCGGGAAGCCGTTTCCTGATCGCCGCCGGCGCGGCGAGCGCCACCGCTGCGCTGCTGCACGTCGGGTGCATCATTTTCGGCGCCCCGTGGTATCGCGTCCTCGGGGCCGGCGAGCAGATGGCGCAAATGGCGCGGGCCGGTCACTGGTATCCGACGGTGGTCACCTCAGTAATTGCCGTCATGCTTTCCGTCTGGGCGCTGTACGCCCTGTCCGGCGCCGATGTGATTCGCCGATTGCCTTTGCTTCGACTGGCGCTGTGCGCCATTACGGGCGTCTATCTGCTGCGGGCCATTGCGTTTGTGCCCCTTCAGTCGGTGATTCCCGGTAACAGCATGACTTTCTGGCTGACCAGTTCCGGCATCTGCCTGGCGATTGGCCTGCTATACGCCGTGGGCCTGCGCCAGGCTTGGACTATTCTTTAAATCCATAAAAATCAAATATATGAACGCCATTCCTAAGGTGTTCTCACAGGCTCTGGCAATACGCATTTTCCTGAAGTGAGCAGCCAGGCATAATCACGCGGTGTTTGAAGTACTGTTAGTTGCCAACGCGATCTGGTTTGGCCTGGGTTTTCACCTGTTTGCCCTGCGCGGAAAAGTCTTCGCGAAAACCCTGATCCCAAAGCCGCACCGGGACACACCGGCTTTCAACGTATTGGCCGAATCCGGGAAGTTTCTGGGCGGATTCAATTTTGCGCTTTGCGTGTTCAACGTCGTGGTGGCGTTAATGGCAGACGTGTTCCCGGCACCGGAGCAGCGCGCCCTGCTGTGTGCATTTTTTGCCGTTGCCCACGGCTCACAGTTTGTTTTTAACCTGCCCATCGCCTTACAAAACCGAAAAGGTCAGGGTGTCTGGCGGGTGGAAGGCTTGATGCGCTTTATTTTTGTGACCGATTTCGCTCTGATGTTAGCCAATACTGCCGCTGCCGCCGTTCTCTCTAGCTAGCCGCCCAACCCCAGAACATGACCACAAAACAACTCACGGTCGTTGCGTTTCAGGTGTTTGCCATTTACCTGCTGGTGAAGGCGATCATGATGCTGCCGCTGTTTGCCAGCGGGGTGGGCTTGAGTGCGGTCAGCACGCAGGCGCTGGGCCGCGCAACGATGTTATGGGTGCTGGGGCTGGCTTCCATGATCGTTCTTGCGGTTCTGGCCATTCTGATCTGGCGGCTGTCGAGCCGCATCGTGGCCAAGGCCCAGGTCCAGGCCCAGGCGGAAGACGACGAGCGTTTTCGGATTACCGAGGCCTTCCTGCTGGCGCTGCTTGGTGTCTACTTTGTCGTTGAGGGCATTCAGGCATTTGGGTTAACGATGTGGAACTCACTGGCCGTCGCGCAGCACACTCAGGACCTCACGATTCAGAGCTATAGCTACATCGCCGCGGCCTTTTTTGAGTTTGTTGTCGGCCTGTCGCTCGTGCTCCGGGCATCCGGCTGGGCAAACCTGCTGCGCCGGCTGCGCACCGCCGGTCTAAAGGACTAACGCTCTGTCTTTGAGCCCTTAGGCCGTATGCTGCGTGTCGGAGGTGCGCAGCGTCGCGTCGATGGCCTGATTAAGGTCCTGCAGGGTAAACGGCTTGTGCAGCCGAGCATCAAACCCATAGCGGTGAAACTCCGCCAGGATCGGGTCGCTGGAATACCCGCTCATCACCACCGCGGAGATTTCCGGATCGATCTCCCGCAGCCGGTCCAGCGCCTTTTCGCCCCCCATGCCCCCGGGCACCGTCAGATCCAGCAGCGCCACGTCGAACGCGTCGTTTTCCTTGAAGGCTCTGGCGCAGGCCTCCAGCGCCAGCTCGCCGTTGGCCACCGCCAGTACCCGGTGTCCGTGGCGCACCAGCGCGTTCACCAGCAATGACCGGATGCCGGGTTCGTCGTCCATGACCAGGATATGTGCGGGGTCGGCCTTTGCCTGGGATGAGACATTGGGCTCCGGAGCGGAATCGAGCGTCGATGCGGGCAGCTGAAGCGTAAAGCGGGCGCCTTCTCCAATCGCCGAGTCCACGCTGAGGGCGCCGCCGTGACGCTTTGCGATCCAGTACGAGGTGGTGAGGCCAAGGCCGGGATGGGCGTCCTTGGTGGTGAAGTAGGGATCGAAGATGCGCTGCTGATCCGGTGCAGGAATGCCGGGCCCCTGGTCCGCAACGCTGATCTCAACCCAGGCGTCCGCCCCCACATCTTCGAGCCGCGCCGTCGTCGCCGAAACAACAACCTTGCCCGGTGGTGCCGTGGCCTGGCGGGCGTTGATAATCAGGTTCTGCAGTACCTGGGTGATCTGTCCCGGGTCCACGTCCACACGGGGTAGCTGGGCGGGCAGGTCCACCTCGCAGCGGATGGCGGAGCCGGGCATAGAGATATCCACGGCATGCTGAATCAGCGCCGCCAGTTCCACACCCACCTGCTTTACCGGGGCGCCGCCTTTGGAAAGCGCCAGCAGCTGGTTTGGCAGCGCGGACGCGGTTTCGCAGGCCCGCTCGGCAGACCTCAGCGCGTCCTCCCGCTCCGATGTTTCCGGCCCGAGGGACAGCGCCAGACTCAGGTTGCCCTGAATGGAGGTCAGTAGGTTATTAAAGTCATGCGCAATGCCGCCGGCCAGCATCCCCAGCGATTCCAGCCGGCGGGTGCGACGCACGTCTTCCTCCAGCTCCCGCTGGCGCGTGATATCGCGGAACACCACCACCGATCCGGCAGCGGCTCCGCTTTTGTCCTTAATGATGCGGGACGTCTGGAGAATCAGCCGCTCGCTGCCGTCGGCGTGGCGCAGACGCAGCGGTACGCCATCCTGGCCTTCCTCCAGCACCAGCTCCGGCGACTGGAGCGCAGCGGTGGCAAGCACCTCCGGGAGTGGCCGGCCGATCGCCGCTTGCTCCTCAACGCCGGTCAGCGACTGAGCAGCCGGGTTCATCATCGTGATGCAGTCGTTTTCGTTGGTGGCGATGACCCCCTCGCCAATCGACAGGAGCGTAGCCTGGGCACGCGTTTTTTCGTGGTTCAGCGCGCGGGCGATGCGGCGCCGTTCCCGCACCTCCTGCTCCAGCGCTGCCACCGTGTCCGTCAGGGCCTGGGTACGCTCGCGCACGTGACGCTCCAGCATGCCCTGGGATTCTTTCAGCTCGCGGTGAATCGCCTGACGCTCGCGCTCGATCTGCGCGGAGGCGAGCCGCGGGGCGGCAATGGTGGCGATCCACTGCAGCAGCGTCTCGTCTGCCGCGCTGAACCGGTCAACCTCGGAGCTTTCCGAATCGATCACGCCGATCACGCGATCTTCGTAAACGATGGGAACCGACAGCTCCGACCGGCCGGGGAGTTGGTCGGAGATGTAGGACGGGTCGGTGCTGACGTCGGCAATGCGGGCGGGTTTTGCTGTACTGGCCACGCGGCCGACGATGCCGCGATCCCTCGGAAGACGCAGCGGCTCAAAAATCTCCCGGCCCCGGGGGTTTTTGACGCCGTAGGCGGCCACCTGTACCAGCGTGTCACCGTCGGTGAGATAGATGACGCAGTCTTCGAAATTCAGCAGGCCGCCGATGCGTTCGGCAAGGCTCCAGACCATGTCATCGAGCGACTCCTGCTGCAGCAGCGACGTGGCAAAAGACACGAGCACCGCCAGGTCCCCGGCCGGAGCGTTCGGCGGGTCGGCAGGGAATTTCGGCGGTTGATGACCGTTGTCGTGATTGGAATTCAAAACGGACCGGTGGCGACACCTGGGCCGAAGTCTAGGGGGTCGAAACGGGCGCTTCAACTCACAGCATGGCGGTTTTGAAGATTAGGGATTTTGTCACCGCAGAAGGGCGAGAAAGGCCGCTAAATCAAGGGAAAAGGGAGAAAATCTGGGTCCGCTGGCGAGGGATGAACCCGCCCCGCCGCGGGGTCAACTGTCGTCGCCGGTCAGGTCCTCAACGTGACCCATCAACAGTTCCCGGGTTCGCGCGAGGCAGCTTTCCACGTCGTCGAATACCGCCTCAATCGCCCGCCGGTTGCCAGCCTTGCCGGCCGTCTCAAGGTACTGGGACCATTGGAACAGGCGGCGGGCGCCGAAAGATTTCGCAGCACTTTTTATCGGGTGGGCGTGCCGGGCAATATCTTCTGCGCGCTCCTCCGCGAGGGCCAGCCGGATCTGCGCCAGGCGTACCTTGGCTTCTTTGAAAAACGCCGCCGCAATCTCCGGAATGATGGAGCGGTCCACCTCTTTCTCCAGCCGCTTCAGATCCCCGGCCTCAAAGACCGGAATGGCGTTGAGCTGCCGCAGCTGCTCCTGATCCCGCAGCGTCTGGGTGCGCGTGCCCCAGTGCTCGATGGTCTGCTTGAGCTTCTCCCGGTCTACCGGCTTGGTCAGGTAGTCCACCATGCCGGCCGACTCGCAGGCTTCTCGATCCACCGACAATGTGTTGGCGGTGACGGCGATCAGCGGTGCGGCGTTTTCCCCGACCGCATCGCGCTGGATTTCCCGCGCCGCCTCGATGCCGTTCATACCCGGCATCTGAATATCCATCAGGATCACGTCAAAAGGCACCTGCTTGGCGGTCTGGATTGCCTCCCGGCCAGAGCTTACCGTGGTGACCCGGTGGCCGAGCTTGCGGCACATGCTGGCGGTGACCATCTGATTGGCCACGCTGTCGTCCACCACCAGCACACGACGCCCGCCGTGACCTTCTTTGCCCCAGAAGCCGGCCCGCTCCCGCTCATGCTGGGGCAGCAGAATCTGCCGCAGCAGCCGGTAATTGGATTCCGGATAGCGGAAGATGAATGCGCTCGGGTGCTCGGCAGCGCTGACGGTATCCAGCGCAACTTCGCTGGTGCACAGCACCACCACCTTTTCCGCTTCGGTTTCGGCGAGCATCTGGGTGATCTCTGCTGGCTTTGGATCCACCAATATGGCGCGCGCCTCGGACCGTGATTCGCGCTCCCGCCCAAGGCCCCAGTCACGGATCAGATCGTTCAGCCCCGTTTCGGCTTCGGCGCCGGGATTGGCCAGCCGCACCTGCGTTTCCCGGGCCGCCTGGCGCAGGCGGTTCATGCCCGGATCCTGCTTCTGCGTCACCGTGGCGCCAGGCAGGATCAGGCTGATTTGAGTGCCCTCGCTGCTCGCTTTGGCCACCAGACGGCCGCCGAGCAGGGCCGCGCCTTTCATGGCCACGTAGATGCCGAGCCCAGGCTCGGCGCTGGTGTCGTCCGTCGCCTCGCCGTTGATCGCTGCCACCAACGCCTGCGGCATGCCCGGTCCCTCGTCCCGAACGCTGATGATCACGTTGCCGGTGGAACGGCCCGCGGCGACGCGAACCTCGCCGGGGGAGGAGTACAGCACCGCGTTCTCCACCAGATTGATCATTACCTGCCGCAGCCGGCCTGGGTCACACTGGATCCAGCGCGATCCGGCTCGGGAGATCTGGGCGCGAAGCACAAGGTCCCGGTCCGCCGCCTGCACCCGGTATAGATCCACCAGCTCTTCGATGAGCGTGGGAACAAAAATTTCCGCCTCTTCCAGCTCTGCGCGGCCCGACTCGATGTCGTTGAGATCGATCAGCTGATTGATGCGGTTGCGCAGGTCCGCCCCTTCCTTTTCGATCACCGAAACAAGCTGCGCCTGCTCGCTGTCCATCGACGTGTCATTGAGCAGCGTCGCCGCACTCAGGAGGGCATTGAGACCGTTCCGCAGATCAAAATTGAAGCGGGAAATCCAGGCGGACGAGTCGGGCGCGGGTTTTGGGCCGGCGGGTTTGCTCATAAATGCTCGGGCGGACGGTGACGGCATTATTCTTAAGAAATCGGCCCTTAGGCGCAATTGTTGAGTCCAATTCAAATGTAAACGTTAGGGAATTCCGCCGCCGCTGCGATTCCGGGCACCCGGGCATTGAAGCGTCGCCGGACCCATCGTTAAGATCGCAATCTTGCCAAGGAGACCCCTATGTCCAATCCCGCCATCCTCGCCATCGACCAGGGCACCACCTCCAGCCGGGCGATTGTGTTTACAACCGACGCTCAGATTGTGGCGGTGTCCCAGGAAGAGTTTCCGCAGATCTTCCCAAAGGCCGGTTGGGTGGAACATGACCCGGAAGCGATCTGGCAAACCACCCTAAAGACCAGTCGGGCGGCGCTGGCGCAGGCCGAGGCGGAAGGTTTTGAAGTGGTCGCCATCGGCATCACCAACCAGCGCGAGACGATCATGGTCTGGGATCGACAGACCGGCAAACCGATTCACCCGGCCATTGTCTGGCAGGATCGCCGCACCGCTCCGCGCTGCGCTGAGCTGGCTGCGGCGGGGCAAGAGGCGCTGATTACGGAACGGACCGGCCTGCTGCTGGATCCCTACTTCTCGGCGACGAAGCTGGCCTACATCCTCGATGAAGTGCCGGACGCGCGGGCTCGCGCCGAGCGCGGTGAGCTGGCCGCGGGCACCGTCGACACGTTTCTGATCTGGCGGCTGACCGGCGGTGCGCAGCACCTGACCGACGCCACCAATGCCAGCCGCACCAGCCTCTACAACATCGGGACCGGCCGCTGGGACCCGGAGCTGCTGGCGCTGTTCAACGTGCCGGCCGCCGTGCTGCCGGAGGTGCGCGACTGTGCGTCGGACTTTGGACAGACGGCGCCGGACCTGTTGGGCCGAGCCATACCCATCAGCGGCGTGGCGGGGGACCAGCAGGCGGCCACCATCGGCCAGTGCGGGTTCAGCCGCGGCGATCTGAAAAGCACCTACGGCACGGGCTGTTTTGTCTTGCTCAATACCGGTACGGAGCGGCTGCATTCGCGCAGCCGGTTGCTGGGCACGGTGGGCTACCAGCTCGCCGGCGAGGTGACCTACGCGCTGGAAGGGTCAATTTTTGTCGCCGGCGCGGCGGTGCAGTGGCTGCGGGATGGGCTCAAGATCGTGGATCAGGCGCCGGATACCGAACCCATGGCCAGCGGCCTCAGCAGCAACCATGGGGTGTACCTGGTTCCCGCGTTTACCGGGCTTGGGGCTCCCCACTGGAACCCGGACGCCCGCGGCGCCATCTACGGCCTCACCCGGGATACCGGGCGGGATCACCTGGCCCGGGCGGCGCTGGAGTCGGTGGCGTACCAGACGCACGACCTGTTTACCGCCATGGCCAGCGATGGCGTATCACCGGGCACGCTGATGGTGGACGGCGGCATGGTGGCCAACGACTGGCTGTGCCAGTTTCTGGCGGATCTGCTGAACGTTGAGGTGCATCGGCCACAGGTGATGGAGACAACGGCCCTCGGCGCGGCGTTTCTGGCCGGGCTTTCTGCCGGGCTTTACCAGGGGCTGGATGAGCTGTCCAAACGCTGGCAGCTTGATCGGTCCTTCGCCACCCAGATGGGGACGGAGGATCGTCAGGTCCTGCTGGCGGGCTGGCGCGACGCGCTGGAACGGACCCTCCGCTAGGAAAAGCCTCTCAGGCCACCTCCTGCGCGGATCGGTTCTCGTATTCGGCGATGGCCTCGCCCGCGGCATCGCCGAACAGGGCCTTGGCAATCAACTGCAGGGCACCACTGCTGCGCAGCGCCCCTTCCCGATGTACCAGGGAAATGCGCGTGCGGCGCCGGAGAAAATCGTCCAGCCGGGTCACCATCTCCCGGTCGGCTACAAAGGCCAGCTCCGCGTGGGTCAGCTCAAGTTCCGACGTGAGCGTTTGCGCAAGCTCGGGGTTCTCGGCGATGACCTCAAGCAGTCTAAGCGCACCGGCACCATAGCGTCGCCAATACCGTTCGCTCAGGGGCTCCGTCGCGTGGGGTGCGGTGTGGTCATCCAGCGATTGGGCCTTGGCCTGCCGCGTGAACGTGTCCCGGGCGTCATTGTTGCCCTCGCCGTACCAGACGTCCTGACTGGCCTGTAGCGGCAGCCCCAGCGAAGCCACCGCGTCGGCGAGTTCCTCACCGATGTTGAGGCAGTCGGTGAACTTCCCGCCAAACACCGAGATGTGCTGCTCGGGAATCTTGACCTCCACATGGTGCTTGCGGGACAGGGCAATCCAGTCCGTGGTGGCGGACTGCCCGTCGGTGGCCAGCGGCCGCACCCCGCAGCGCTCGGCGATGATGTCGTCCCGGTCCAGCGGGCGGGCCAGCGCCAGCACCCGGTTGGCATTGTCGAGCAGAAATTCGCGATCAGCTTCCGTCACCGTAACCTCGGGGTGATCAGACGGCGTGTCGGTGGTACCGATGCAGGTGCGGCGCCCCATGGGAATGATAAAAAACGGCCGACCGTCGGAGGCAAAAAACGTCAGCACCCGGGGGTTGGGGGTGACCTGATCCACAATCAGATGCACACCCTTCGACAGAATGTGGTGATGCCGGGTGCCCACCTGGCTGCGGCTATTCATCGCGTCCGCCTGCGGACCGCAGGTGTTGATCAGTATCCGGGCCGAAGCGCTCATGCTCTGGCCGGTACGCGCGTCCTTGAGCTCAACCTCCCAGCGCCCGCCGGTTCGCCGCGCCGCGGTCGCCTCCACGTAGTTGGCAATGGCGGCGCCGTGGTCGAGCGCCCGGCGGATGAAGCTGAAGACAAAACGTGCGTCGTTGTCGACAAAAAACGCATCGGAATACTCAAAAGCCCCGGCCACCGGCGCCGCAGCAATGGCCGGCTCTCGGCGCTTCAGCTCGCCGCGCCGCAGGTAGCGGGGCATGCCGGTATGGAAACTGCCCAGCGCCCAGTAGAGCAGGGCGCCGGCGTAGACCAGCCAGGCCGGTTTGCGGAAGCCTTTCGGCACGCTGGTGAGGAACCGCATTTCGCGGATGCTGGCAGGGTAGGCCGCCATCAGCCGGTTGCGGCTGCGGCACAGGCTGCGCACCAGTCCCACCTCACCGGATTCCAGATACTTGATACCGCCCCAGGCCAGATTGGAGGTCTGGGAGCTGGTGCCGGACGCAAAATCGGCGCGGTCCACGAGCCCGACCTTAAGTCCCCGGGCGGACAGGGAAGCGGCTGCAGAAGCGCCATTGATGCCGCCGCCGAGAATCAGCACATCGAGCGGCTCCTGCGCGAGCCGCGCGAGGTTTTTCTGGCGCCGGTCGCCGGTCGGGGTGGATGGCTGTGTCATGCGTTACCGGACCCGGCGGCTTCTCCGGACCAGGCCGGCAGGGCGGTGCTGATCTTAAGCACCGTCGGATCGTGATCAAAATGCTGGCGGCAGTCGTGCTTCAGCTTGTCAGCCACGCGGTCGGTGGCGTCGGGCTCGACCATCACCACCACGTTGCCGCCAAAGCCGCCGCCGGTGATACGGGCGCCGAGCACCGAGCGGGCCTTTTGTGCCCACTCGGCCAGCTGATCGACGCGTGGGTGGCTCGATTCGTAGTCGTCGCGCAGGCTTTTGTGGCTCTGCGTCATGAGTTCGCCGGCGGTAGCAAAGTCACCGCCCTGCAGCGCTCGGCAGGTATCCAGGACGCGGTGGTTTTCGGTCACGATATGCCGGGCGCGACGATAGAGCAGCGTTGGCAATTTTCCCAGCAGGGGCTCCAGCTGTTTCTGATTGACGCCGCGCAGGTCCTCGGCCTCGATCCCATGATCCTGAATCGCTGCGAGCGCCTGCGCCGATTCCTCGCGCCGATCGTTGTAGCCGGACTCGGACAGGCTGCGGGACACGCCCGACTCCACCACCAGAAACTCCACCTGGCCTGGCGGCATGCGCACCGGGCTGGCTTTGATATTGCGGCTGTCGACCAGCACGGCGCCGCTTGCCGGGCACAGGCGCGAGGCCATCTGGTCCATGATGCCGCACTGAACTCCGGCGAAACGATGCTCCACCTCCTGGCACAGCAGGCAGGTTTCGGCGGCGGTCTGCTGCCAGCCGGTTAAGGCCTGCAGTGCCAGCGCGGTGGCGACGGAGATGGCCGCGGAGGAACTCAGACCACTACCCTGGTTGAGGTCGCCGTCGATCGCCAGATCCAGCGTATCCACGGGGCACCCCTTCTGCCGACTCAGCACCACCACACCCGCGACATAGCGTGCCCACCCCGGCAGGCGGGTCACGTCCGAATTCCAGGTCGTGAGCTGTGCCGTCTCGTGGTAGCTGCTGGCATAGAGCCGCAGGCCCGGTTCCGCACCCAAGCCGGCGGCAATGCCAACGCCAAGGTGCAGACCCATGGGCAGCGCGAAACCGCCCTGATAGTCCGTGTGGTCGCCGATCAGGTTGACCCGCCCCGGGGCCCAGCCTAGGTGGCTGGCGGGATGCCCGAAGCTGAGTTGAAACTGCCGCGATACAGCGTTTAAGACCGGGTGGTCCGTGTTCATGGGGTGAGCGCTAGCTCCGGCTGCTCGCGCAGCAGCGCCGCCGCTGCCTCGGGCGTCAGGTCGCGCTGGGGTTCGGCCAGCATTTCGTACCCCACCATAAACTTGCGGACGCTGGCGGACCGCAGCAGGGGCGGATAAAAGTGCATGTGGAGAGTAAAACTCGCATCTTCCGCCACTGCAAGGGGCGCCTGGTGAAATCCGGCGGAGTAGGGGAAGCGCACCTTGAACAGCTGGTCGTAGCGCTGGGAAACACGCTGCACGATATCGCCCAGGGCGGAAATTTCTTCGGCCGTGAGCTGGGGCAGGGCGGCGACGGACCGCCGGGGCAGCACCAGGGTTTCGTAAGGCCAGCTGGCCCAGTAGGGCACCAGGGCAACAAAATGTGGATTTTGGCAGACCAGTCGCGCGCCGTCCGCCAGCTCCGCTTCCAGGTAATCGGCAAGCATCGGTCGATCGTGCTGCGCGAAATACGCCGCGCATAGCTCAAGCGCCTTTTTCAGCCTGCTCGGCACCTCATCCTGAGCCCAGACCTGGCCGTGGGGGTGGGGGTTGCTGCAGCCCATGAGGGCGCCCTTGTTTTCGAAAATCTGCACCGAGCCGCCGGGGTAGCGGCCCCCAAGCTCCTGCGTCTGCTCCACCCAGACCTGGGCTACCCGGGCCGTCTCATCCGGGTCGAGCTCTGACAGGGTGCGGCTGTGATGGGGCGAGAAACAGATTACGCGGCAGGTGCCGCAAACTGCGCGGGCTTCGAACAATGGTCCTATCGAGTCTGGGCTCGTCGCCTCCGATTCCAGCGCGGGAAAGTCGTTGTCAAAGACGTAAACCTGCTCGTAGCGTGGGTTGGTCGCGCCGTCCGCGCGCTGGTTTCCCGGGCACAGGTAGCAGTCCGGGTCGTATTCGATCTGGGGCAGGTCCGCCGGTTGCTCCGCCGCGCCCTGCCAGGGCCGCCGCAGGCGTTGGGGACTGACCAGCACCCAGTCTCCGGTGAGCGGATTGCGACGCCGGTGGCTGTGCTGAATGGACGAATCGATCATGGTTTAAAGGCGACGGTCGGGGAGCGCATAGAGCCTAAGTTAGCCCCGGGAGACGCACCGGTGAATGGGCAGATTGGAGCATATTGTGGTTTTTGGTACGCTTTTGCTTGTGCTTTCAGGGCCGGTGATTCCGGCGGAAACCGGGCAAACGTATGGAAAACTTCGTTTACCAGCTGCTGAATCGCAACTCGGTGCTGTCCCCGTTGGGCGGTATTCGCCTGGCGGCCCTGGTGGGCGGCGGCATGGGCGTGCCGGTGCCCAACCGGGTGCTCAACTGCTACTCCCTGGTTTACGTGATTGACGGCTGCGGTACCTATTCGGACGATCAGGTGAAGGATATCCCGGTTGCCCCGGGTGATGTCATTCAAATCATGCCCACCACGCCGCATTGGTATGGACCCACGTCCAGCCGCGGCTGGGACGAGGTGTTCATCATCTTCGAGGGGCCCGCGTTCGACCTGCTGTTTGAAACCGGGTGTATGAACCTCAAAGGACCGGTTAACCGCTACGAGCCCATCACCCACTGGCGAGACAGCTTTCTGACCGCGGCGGGCCATACCGGCGAAGGCCCCTATGCGGGGCTCGCGGACGTGTTGCGGGTGCAAAAGCTGCTGCTGGACCTGCAGATCGCGGGCCTTGATGATCAGCCGGCGGAGCAGGACTGGCTGGTGGCGGCGAAAAAAGCGCTCCGGGAATGTGCCAGCAGTCGGGAGGCGGCGGAGCGGCTCGGGGTGGGCTACGAAGCATTCCGAAAACGTTTTCGCCAGCTCTGCGGCATGCCGCCGGCTCGCTATCGTGCTCACAAGGCCATGGAAAAAGCGTGCGACCTGCTGGCCCAGAACCACCTGACGGTGCGGGAGATTGCGCGGGAGCTTCAGTACTGCGACGAGTTTCACTTCAGCAAACAATTCAACAAGATCATCGGCTGCTCGCCGAGCTCCTACCGCGCGCGGGCCTGCCGCCATCAGGTGGCGAGCAGCAATGCCATTTCACACTAAGATTCGGTCTGCCGGCTCTCGCAGCTCGCCTACATCAGGTACTTACAGGCTTCAGCGGGTGCTCGCTGTACCGGGACACACAAACACTCGTCCCGAAAAGCACATGTTTGACCAAAGCACCCATTCTCCCCCCAGGACCTCAGCGCTAGCGTAGCATGCTGGCGAACGCCACCATTTCTACGAATAAAACGCTAGCTCTCACATACGGAGGGGATCGATGGCCAATCACATCAACCGACTCATGCTGGCAAGCGCAATCGGCACCGCGCTGTTCGGCACATCCGCCGCCCTGGCCCAGGAAGACACTATCGAAGAAGTTGTTGTCACCGGTATTCGTGGCAGTCTGAAGCAGTCGCTGGACGTGAAGCGCGACGCGAGTCAAATTGTCGACGCGGTGTCCTCCGAGGACGTCGGCAAGTTTCCCGATACCAACGTCGCCGAGTCACTGCAGCGCATCACCGGCGTGGCGATCGACCGGGCCGGCGGCGAGGGCCAGTTCATCACCGTACGTGGTCTGGGCCCCGAATTTAACTCGGTGCTGCTGAACGGTCGCACGATGGCCACGGACAACCCCGGCCGGGAGTTTTCTTTCGACGTGCTGGCCTCCGACATCATTCAGCGTGCCGAGGTGTACAAGACCTCAAGCTCGGACCTCCAGTCCGGCGGCATCGGCGCCACGGTGAACATCGTGACGGCCCGGCCTTTTGATCGCCCGGGTACGCACCTGTCGCTGTCGGCGGCAGGTATCTACGACGATCTGGCGGACGAAACCAGCCCGGACGTGACCGGCGTGGCGTCCTGGACCAACGAAGACACCAGCCTCGGTTTTCTGTTTGGCGTTTCCTACTCCGACCGCTCCAGCCAGCGGGACAACACGTTTACCAACGGCTACAGCCTGCGGGACGGCGCGACCATTGTGAATGCGCCGGAGTCCGCTTCCGGCCTGGACGCGAGTGCCCTGGTGCCGCTGCCGGCGGGCCGCGTGCAGCAGCAGGTGGTGTTCAGCCGCGACGTGCAGGAGCGCGAGCGGCTGACGGTGAACGGTGCATTTCAGGCGGCCATCGGCGACAACGCCACGCTGACCGTCGACGGCCTGTACACCGATTTCGACATCCAGTCGCTCGATACGCAGTTTTCCGGCTTTTTCAGCCCGCCGTTTATCAACCCGGTGGTGGACGCCAACGGCACGGTCGTTTCCTTCAGCCGTCCGAGCGTTGACTTTGCCAACCGCAATCCGCTGATTGCGCCGCAGGTGGGCCTGTCGCAGAACGACAACGTCATCACCAGCAACAACCGGGTGGCGGACAGCTATCTGTTCGGCGCGAACCTCGAGTGGGACGTGACCGATTCGCTGACGCTGGACTTTGACCTGTCGCGGTCCGAAGCCTCCCGGGAAGGCACCAACCCGTTTGTGGTGATCGGTGCGCTGGCGCCGGAATCACCGCTGATCGAACTGCCGTCCAACGCAGAAATCTCCACCATCACCAACCTGGTGGGGCTGACCGATCCGTCGATCCAGCGGCTGCACTTCGTCAACATCAACCAGACGGAGATTGACGACGAGATCACCGAAGCCAAGTTCAACGGCAACTGGGCCGTGGAGCGGGGGCCGCTCTACAACGTGAGTTTTGGCGCGAGTTTCTCGGACCGTACCAAGCAGCAGCAGGTGTTTGACAACTTTGCACCGACCGCCGGCTTCGATATTTTCTGCGCCTACTGCGGTTACAACGTGGCGCCGGACAGCTCGATTCTGACGCCGTTCAATTTTGATGGATTCCTGGGCGACGCTTCCGGTTCCGGAACCATCCCGTCCACCATCTTGGGCTTCAGCCTCAATGATGCGTTTTCCCAGCTGAACAACACGGCCAACATCATGAACCCGGCCCGCCGGCCGGACCTGAGTCCGGAAGAATTTGCCGCCAATGCCGCCGCTCTGATTGCGCTGCGCGATGCCGGCGATCCCCGCTTTGGCTTCTACACGCCGCAGCTGAACCCGGGCGCCGGTTTCCTGGTGGACGAGGAAACCACAGCGGTCTACATCAATACCGAGTGGGAAGGGGACTTTGGCGGCGAGCTGCCCTGGTCGGCCAACGTCGGCTTCCGCATCGCCCGTACCCAGACCCGGTCCATCGGTGTGGATCAACCGGTGGTCCAGTTCCTGGAAAGCCCGGGGGACACGCAGTTGGATATCGTGTTTGGCCCCAGCTCCCTCGTCTCGGTGGACAACGACTACACCAACTTCCTGCCGGCGGCGAACATCAAGTTTGAGACTACCGACAACACGATCCTGCGTTTTGCGGTCTCGGAAACCGTGACCCGGCCCACGCTGACGGCCCTCGGTGTGAATAACACTTTTGGCGGCCGCTCCAACGCGCCGATCTCCGGCGGCGGCAACCCGTTCCTGGAGGCTTTTGAGTCGACCAACTATGACGTGTCGTTTGAGTGGTACTTTGACGAGCTCGGTTTCGTCGGCCTGTCGGCCTTCCACAAGGACTTCGAGAACTTCATCGAAAGCCAGACGCTGGCGGTGCCGCGGGAAATCACCTTCCCGGCGGGCAACGGCGGGCGTACCGAAGATGAAACGGTGCTGGTGGACTTTCAGGACACGCGGCAGCGCAACGGTGAAGAAGGCAGTATCTCCGGCGTGGAGCTGGCGTTCCAGAAGACCTTCGACGGACTGCCGGGCATCTGGAGCAATGTGGGTGTTGCCGCCAACTACACCTACGTGACCAGCAACATCGATCGCGATCCCAACGGCGGCGCCGTGGACTGCGACTACAACGGTCTGTCGCCCAACTCCTACAACCTGAGCGCGTTCTACGAGGACAACCGCTGGCAGGCCCGGCTGGCCTACAACTTCCGCGAGGAGTTTCTGTTCCAGTGTTTTGCCGAGTTCAGCGAGCCCCGGCAGCGGGAAGACTACGGCCAGCTTGATCTGTCCGCGGCCTACCTGATCAACGACTCGGTGCAGGTGTTCTTAGAAGCGATCAACCTGACAGACGAAGACACGCGGGACTTCTCGCGCTTTGAAAACCGGTTCCTGACCTACGAAGACACGGGAACCCGATTCACCATCGGCGTTCGAGCGTCGTTCTAAGAATTGGCGTTTTTTGGAAGATCACGAGGGAGGCTGCGGGCCTCCCTCGTTGTTTCCGGTCTATCGGAGCGGGCGGCCCAATCACCGAGGCCTGAGGAGCACCCATGAATCCCATCCAGCTGTCGGTTTTTCTTGGCCTCACCGCCCTGATCGGCTTTCTGACCTATCTCAAATGTCGCCGCTCGGTCGCCGGTGATCGAAGCTCCGGGCATGATTTTTTTCTCGCCAACTCCGGCCTGAGCTGGTACTTCGTGGCGGGGTCTATCACGCTCACCAACCTTTCCACCGACCAGCTTGTCGGCATGAACGGCAACCAGATGCTGCTGCTCGCCTGGTGGGAACTGGCGGCGGTATGTGGCCTGTTTATTCTGGCGTTTGTGTTTCTGCCGGTGTACTACCGCAACGACTGCACCACGACCACCGAACTGCTGCAGAAAAAGTACGGCAGCAAACACATCCGGGCGCTGATTTCCCTTTTGTTCCTGCTGGGGAATCTGTTTATCTTCCTGCCGACGGTGCTCTACGGCGGCTCGCTGTTTCTGCGCTCCATGTTCGGCATCGATATCCCGCTGATGTACCTGGTGCTGGGTTTTGCCGTGGTGGGATCCCTGTATGCGATTCTGGGCGGGCTGCGGGCCGTGGCCGTTTCCGACACCTACAGTGGGGTACTGATTTTGGGCCTGGCGCTGCTGGTGGTCTATCTGGCGCTGTCCGCGATCAACTTTGACTTCAGCGGCATCCCGGCGGAGCGGCTAACAATGATCGGCGACAACGAATCGCCCATCCCCTGGCACACGCTGCTGACCGGCATGCTGTTTATCCAGACGTTCTACTGGAGCACCAACCAGACCATTACGCAGCGCGCCATGGCGGCGCCTAATCTGGCTGAAGCCCGCAAGGGCGTGCTGGCGGCCGCGGGAATCCGGCTGCTGATTGTGCCGATCATCGTGACCGTGCCGGGCGTAGTGGCCTTTAAGCTTTACGGCGACATCAATGACGAAACCTACGGCCGCATTATCGGCGATGTGCTGCCGATCTGGTTGTCTGGCGCTTTTGCCGCGGCGATCGCTGCGGCCGTGCTCACCACCTACAACAGCATCCTCAATGCCTCAGCCGCGCTGTACGTGTGTGATCTGCACGAGAGCTATGTGGGCAAGGCGCGCAACATTCCGCGGCTCAATGCCGTGGTTTCCATCGCCATGACGCTTCTGGCTATTGCCCTGGTGCCGGTCTATATGGCGGAGGAGAGCATCATCAATATCGTGCAGGAGCGCTACGGCTTCCTGTCCATGCCCATCCTGTCCGCGTTCATCGTGGGGCTGGCGTTTCGCAATGTGGATGCGCGGGCGGTGATTACCGCGGTGATCGGTGGGGTGGCGCTTTACGGCTACCTGACGCTGTCCCTGCAGCCGTTCCACTACATCCACTGCATGTTCGTCACGCTGGTGTTCTGCGTGGTGGTTTCACTGCTGATAAACCGGCTCGTCTTTGGACGCCGGGCGCAGCTGGCTGGGCGCCGGTCAGCCGTTGCCTGAAGCGGGTCGTTGCCACCAGGCGGTGCCCGCCGGCGGCAGGGTCCAGTCCCCGATTAACGGGGCCTCGTCGCCGCGCAGCGCCGCGGGTACCGCGCGATCGGCCGCCGCATAGTTGACGGCAAACCGCAGCGCTCCGTGATCCCGAATGCGCAGGCCCTCCGGCAGCCGGTGGGTGGCTAGGCCGGCCTGCGCACATAGTGCGCTCAGCACCTCGCTGAGCAGGCCCGCATCGGGTACACAGGTGAGGTAGGAAACGGGGCCATTGCGATACCACAACCCCGGACCCTCATCACTGACAGCGCTCGGCGCCAGGTGAGTCTCGACGTGATCAAGCCACCAGCGGCCGGTCACCGGCAGCTCGTTGAGCTGACCGCGGATCGTGTAATCCGCCGGCAGGCTTTCCGACTGGGTGACCGCGACGGGAATCAGCGTTGGCAGCAGGCCGAGGCTGTCCGGAATCTGAAAATTCTGGTCCCGGCTGCCCGACCGAGGTCCCAGCAGCACCGGCGCTGTTCGCAGCCGCAGCTGCTGCGCCAGCGCGTCGGGAATCACGGGCAGCGACGGCGCGAGCACCAGCGGATAGTCCGAAAGGTCCTGCTGCTCGCTGACCACGTCGACGCTGAGGCCAAGGGTGCGCAGGGCCGAGTACCAGTCCAATACGAGGCGCCAGTAGTTCCAGCTACCGCCCTGGGGCTGAATCTGGAACATCCAGCTGGCCAGATAGCTGAACACCAGGGCTACCGGTGCCGCCGCGCTTCGCGCCGCAGGCAGCTGCGCCAGGTGCCGGGCACACGCTTGTACCTCCGCCAGCGCCGGCGCCGGGCTGCCGTCCGGGCGCAGCAGGCCGGCATGGTTCTGCTCCTGGGCAAACGGCACCTGGCGCCAACGAAAATAGCTCACCACCTCCGCGCCGTGCGCCACGGCCTCCTCGGTCCAGGCCGTCACCATGCCCGGCCGGGGGGCCGGGTTGTGGTGGGCCCAGTTGACCGGGCCGGGCTGCTGTTCCATCACCCACCAGGGTTTGCCGCAGCCGCGATACAGATCGTGGTGAAACGCGGCAAAGTCGGGGTGTCCCTGGCGCAGGTAGCGTTGTTTGTCCTCCGCCGGGTAGGGGCCCACGTCGAGAAAGCCCAGCGGATAGCTGTCCCAGCTCACCACGTCCAGGTTCGCCGCCAGCTCATGATGATCAAAGCTGTCCTCAAACCCCATGAAGTTGTGAATCACCGGGGCATCGGAAACGCGGCGCACCTCCTCCGCCAGCGCCTGATGAAAACTGACGGCCTGATCGGAGGAAAAGCGGTAGAAATCCAGCACGTGGGCGGGGTGAGGTTCGGTCACGGTCAGAAAGGGCAGCTCCACCGCCCCGAAGTCTCGGTACTCCTGCGACCAGAACACGGTGCCCCAGGCCGCGTTGAGGGCGTCGATCGACCCGTAGCGGCGTTCAAGCCAGCGCCGGAACCTGCGTAGCGCCATCGGCGAATAGCTGCGGATCGTGTCGTGGCAGCCGTACTCATTGTCGATCTGCCAGCCCGCCAGGGCCGGGTGGCCGGCGTAGCGAGTAGCAAGTTGCCGAGTGATCGTCTGCGCCCGCCGAAGATAGGTGCGGGAGGAAAAGCAGTAGTGACGACGGGAGCCAAAGCGCCGGCGTCGGCCTTGCTCATCAACAGCCAGCATGTCCGGCGTCTGGTCCACCAGCCACTTGGGCGGGGTGGCGGTGGGTGTGCCCAGCAC
>JBCCVP010000060.1:0-28241 GCA_039195135.1 Pseudomonadota bacterium
CTTAAATCCCGCCACGGTCTGAAAACCGTGCTGGACGTGGTGTGTAATCACGGCTCCCCGTCGTTTTCCATGCCCGAGGATCAGCCAGGCTACGGTGAGCTCTATGGTCCCGGCGGCGAACTGCTCGCCGATCATCAGAATCTGGAGCCGAAGGATCTCGATCCCGATAACCCGCTGCACCAGTGGTTTCACCGGGAGCGGGATCTGGCGGAGCTTTCCAATTTGGATGATCGGCGAGCAGTTCGCCGCCGGGACCATAGAGCTCACCGTAGCCTGGCTGATCCTCGGGCATGGAAAACGACGGGGAGCCGTGATTACACACCACGTCCAGCACGGTTTTCAGACCGTGGCGGGATTTAAGCTCCCGCGTCAGGTCGGCGAACGTTACACCCGCCGACTCGAGGTGCTCATCCACCTGGTAGAAGTTTGTGCCCCAGTAACCGTGATAGCCCGATTTGCCCTTATCAGAAAACGGTCCCTCGTCCGGCGTATGGCTGCCGCTGAAACCGGCGTCGGGGTTATCGACGATCGGGGTGATCCATACGGACGTGAAGCCCATTTCCGCGATGTAGTCGGCGTGGTCCAGCACACCTTTGAAGTCGCCACCGAGGTAGCCCAGGTTGGCAATCTCTTCGCCGGCTTCGTTGCGCCAGGGCACGTTGAAGCTGGGATGGTCCCCGCCCTGCTCCGGAAAATTGTTGCTCGGGTCACCGTCGACGAACCGGTCGGTGAGCAGAAAGTAGACCGCCTCTGAGGCAAACGGCTCCCGCGTGCCGACAAATTCTTCGGCCTGGGCTTCGGCCTGGGCTTCGGCCTGGGCTTCGGCCTGGGCTTCGGCCTGGGCTTCAGCCGGGCCCTCCGGGGTTGTTTGCGTTCCCACACAGGCCGTCAGCCCGCAGGCAAGCGAGACCGCACAGAAGGTTTTCAGGCGTTGCCCGCTCATGCTGGCACTCCCTCTCCGTCGGGTACGGGCGATCGGGCCGGCTCGACGAGCGCGACGGTCACCAGACCTCCCACAATGAATAAGATGCCGCCCAGCACCAGCGCCTTGATGGGTTCACCGTCGAACAGGGTACGCACGAGCACGCCAACGACGGTGGCCGACAGGATCTGCGGGATGACAATAAAGAAGTTAAAGATGCCCATGTAGATGCCCATTTTCTTCGCCGGCAGCGCACCGGCCAGCATGGCGTAGGGCATGGATAGAATGGAGGCCCAGGCGATGCCCACTCCCACCATCGACGCAAGCAGCCAGCGCGGATCGGAGATGAAGTAAAAGGAGATCAGCCCGATGCCGCCGCAGGTGAGCGCAATCAGATGCGCGACGCGGCGATTGGTTGTGCGCGCCAGCCAGGGAATCACAAATGCGGCGAGGGCCGCAAAGCCGTTGTAGGCGGCGAACAGCACGCCTACCCAGTTGGCGCCTTCGTTGTAGGCCTCGGAGCTGGCGTCGCTGCTGCCGAAATGATATCCGGTCACCGCGGCCGTGGTGTAGATCCACATGGAAAACAGGGCAAACCAGCAGAACGCCTGCACCACCGCCAGCTGCTTCATTTTTCTCGGCATGTTGTGGAGGTCATTCACAATCTCCACCACCGGGTTGCTGCGGTTGCCTGCCGCTGCCACGCCCAGCAGTAGCAGCCCGAAGGCGGCAGCGCCAACGGCAAGAATGTACAGCTGCTTGTCCAGCCCCTGAAAGGCGATCCAGGCTGAGCAGGCAGCTCCGGCCAGCACCCAGATGATGCCCCGGAGCAGGTAGTTCGGACGCTCGGCCGGCTCAAGCTCCGGCGATTCCATCCCCAGCACCGCCGCTTCCGCCGCTTCAAAACGCTCAAGGTCTTCCGGCGAGTATTCCCGGGACCGCAGCACGGTCCATAGGATAGAAATCAGCAGCACAACGGCGCCGAAATAAAATGCGTAGGCGACCGAGTCAGGAATCTGCCCCGGCGGCGCGGTGTTTTCGACCCCCATCCAATTGGTCATGATCCAGGGCAGCGCCGAGGCCACAACCGCGCCAATGCCGATAAAAAAGCTCTGCATGGCGAAGCCGAGGGTCCGCTGCTGCCGCGGCAGATTGTCGCCGACGAAAGCCCGAAACGGCTCCATGGAAATGTTGATGGAGGCATCGAGAATCCACAGCGTTCCGGCTGCGATCCAGAGCGTTGGGGAGTTGGGCATCACCAGCAGGGCGACGCTGGTAAAGATGGCGCCAAACAGAAAATACGGGCGACGACGACCGAGGCGGCCCCAGGTGCGGTCGCTCATGTAGCCGATGATCGGCTGCACCAGGAGCCCGGTCACTGGTGCCGCAATCCACAGAATCGGGATGTCCTCGATGCTTGCGCCGAGGGTTTCGAAAATCCGGCTGACGTTAGCGTTCTGCAGGGCAAAGCCAAACTGGATGCCCAGGAACCCAAAACACATGTTCCAGATCTGCCAGAAACTGAGTTCGGGCTTCTGATTCACGGTGTGAGCTCCTGACGGGCTTCGGAATCCGGTAGCGTATCGCCGCGGCCGCCGGCAAACACCGCGTCCAGCGCCAGATCGCCAAACCAGGGCTCAAACGCCTTCAGCACCACCGATCCGCGAATGGTCTGCCCCGACCGGCTGCCGACCCGGGTCAGGCGCCAGGGAGCCGGCAGCGGCACTTCCACCGGTTCGCCGGCAAAATTCATCAGCACCAGCAGCCGCTGATCACCGTACTCCCGCACGAACCCAAGCACGCTGGTGGGCGTGTCGACAAACTCCTGACTGCCCCACATAAGCGCCGGCTGATTTTTTCGCCAGCTTAGAAACCGCCGGTAGTGGTTCAGCACCGACTGTTCGTCGTCTTCCTGCTGCGCCACGGAGCGGGCCCGATGCTGCTCAGGGATCGGCAGCCACGGATCGCCGGAGGAAAAGCCGGCGCCGGGTTCCCGGTTATGCCAGGGCATCGGGGTGCGGCAGCCATCCCGGCCTTTGAAGCTAGGCCAGAAATTGATGCCGAACGGGTCCTGCAGCTGGTCCCGGGCAATTTCCGCCTGGGTAAGGCCCAGCTCTTCGCCCTGGTAGGTGCAGATGGTGCCGCGCAGGGAACACACCATGGCGGTAAACAAGCGGGCCCGGGCCGGCGATGCACCGTCGGTCGCCCAGCGGGTAGCCACCCGCACGACGTCATGATTGCTGATTGCCCAGCAGGGCCAGCCGCTTTCAAGCCGCGACTCCAGGTCCGCGACGGTATCGCGAATAAACGCCGGGGAACATTCATCAGCCAGCAGCTCAAAGCTGTAACCCATATGCAGTCGGTCATTGCCGTTGGTGTACTCGGCAATCGTGGCGTTGGAGTCGTCCGAGTTGATTTCGCCCAGCGCAACCGTGCCAGGGTACTGGTCCAGGAGGCGTCGCACACGAGTCAAGAACTTAAGATTCTCAGGCTGCGTGTTGTCGTAGCGGTGATACTGCCAGGCGTAGGGATTGTCCGGCGAAAACCCCCGGCCTTTGCGTTCTTCTTTCGGCTTCAGCGGATTGTCCCGAAGCTGCGCGTCGTGGAAGCAGTAGTTCACCGCGTCCAGCCGGAATCCATCGACACCTCGCCGCAGCCAGAAGGTGAGCTCATCCAGAATCTGATCCTGCACTGCGACGCAGTGAAAGTTCAGGTCCGGCTGACTGGCGAGAAAATTGTGCAGATAGTACTGACTGCGCTGCGCGTCCCATTCCCACGCCGAGCCGCCGAACACCGAAAGCCAGTTATTCGGGGGGCCGCCGTCGTCGCTAGCGTCCGCCCAGACATACCAGTCATCCCGGCCATCGCGGCGGGCCCGACTGTCCTGAAACCACGGGTGTTCATCGGAGGTGTGGCTGGGCACCAGGTCGATGAGTACCTTGAGGTCCTGGGCATGCGCTGCTGCCACGAGCCGGTCAAAATCGCCGAGCTCGCCAAACAGCGGGTCGACGGCGCGAAAGTCGCTGACGTCGTAGCCAAAGTCTTTCATGGGGGATTTGAAAAACGGTGAGACCCAGACGGCGTCAACGCCCAGGGAGGCGATGTAATCGAGCCGCTGCGTGATGCCCGGCAGGTCGCCAACCCCGTCGCCGGTCGAGTCCATCAGGCTTCGAGGATAGACCTGATAGACCACGGCGCCGCGCCACCACGGGGGCATCTCTGACGCGAGCGGGGCGTCCTGAATGTGATTTGTATTGTTCATCGCAGGGTCACGCCGTAGCGTGAATCACGTTAGCTTTTTGGGCCGTCTGGCGGCAAGCGACTGCATACGTATTCACGAGGTAAAGTAGGCGCGTTTGCTACACTGCCCCGTCCCTTGGCAGCCTTTGAAAAACACCCGTGGCGGCAATCAATCAGGTGCTCATTGTGGGCGGTGGAACCGCCGGCTGGATGGCTGCGGCGGCGCTGAGTAATGCGCTGCGCGGCAATTGCCAGATCAAACTTGTGGAGTCCGAGGACATCGGAACGGTCGGCGTCGGCGAAGCCACGATTCCGCCGATCAAGCTTTTCAACCACTCGCTGGGAATTGACGAGAACGATTTCCTGAAATTCACGAAGGGCACCTTCAAGCTGGGGATTCAGTTTGTTAACTGGGCCGAGCAGGGGCATCACTATTTCCACCCCTTCGGCAACTTCGGCGCCGACTTTGACGCGGTGCCGCTGCATCAATACTGGCTACGGGAGCGGCTGAATGGGGATGGCACGTCGCTGGACGACTACTCCATGGCCTGGGTTGCCGCCCGCGAGGGCCGCTTTGACCGGCCGCGCTCCGACCCCCGCCTGGTGCAGTCTACCTATGACTATGCCTACCACTTTGACGCCAGCCTCTACGCCGCGTACCTGCGCGCGTACTCGGAGAAAAACGGCGTGCAGCGGGTGGAAGGACGGATCGCGAGCAGCTCTCTCGAGCCCGAGTCCGGACGGGTCAAATCAGTCACTCTGGAAGACGGCCGGGAACTGGTAGCGGATCTGTTTATCGACTGCTCCGGCTTCCGCGGTCTGCTCATCGAACAGGCGCTCGAGACCGGCTACGAGGACTGGACCCACTGGCTGCCCTGCGACCGGGCTGTTGCGGTGCCCAGTGCCGGTGGTGGGGACCTGACTCCCTATACCCGCTCGACGGCCCGCAGCGCCGGCTGGCAGTGGCGCATTCCGCTGCAGCACCGGGTCGGTAATGGCTATGTGTTCTGCAGTCGTCACCTGAGCGAAGACGAAGCGGGCCACCGCCTGCTGGAGCAGGTGGAAGGAGAGGCGCTGGCTGAGCCCCGGGTGCTGCGCTTTGTGACGGGGCGGCGCAAAAAAGCCTGGTCCAAGAACGTGGTGGCGCTTGGCCTCTCGGCGGGTTTTATGGAACCGCTCGAATCCACCAGCATCCACCTCATCCAGACCGGCATCAATCGCCTGCTGGCGCTGTTTCCCGACCAGCATTTTGACCCGCTGCTGGCGGCGGAGTTTAACCGCCTGACGCAGATGGAGTACGAGCGGGTGCGGGACTTTCTGATCCTGCACTATCACGCCACGCGGCGGGATGACACGGCGCTCTGGCGGGATTGTGCCGGCATGTCGATTCCCGATTCGCTCAGGTACAAGATTGAACATTTTGCGAGTTCCGGGCGCATTGTGGCGGAGGAGCTGGAGCTGTTCCGCAACCCCAGCTGGCTGGCGGTCTACGTGGGCCAGTTCATTATTCCCGAACGCTACGACACGCTGATTGACCAGCGCACCCACGTTGACGCCGGGGCGCGGCTTGCGGGCCTGCGGCGGGTGATGAACGAGGCCGCGCAGGTGATGCCGAAGCACGCCGACTACATCGCCCAGCACTGCCGGTCCGCCGCGTGACCCCGGACGCCGCGGCTGCCGTCGCGGAGCTTTCCAGCGTCGACGCGGCATCCTTTCACGGTGAGGTGGTGCCCGCCGCGGAACCGGTGGTGCTGCGGGGCCTGGTCCGCAACTGGCCGGTGCTTGCGGCGGAGTACAGCGGCGATCAGGCCTGGGCGGACTACCTCGCGGCGTTCAGCACCGGGCAGCCGATCGAAACCTTTCACGCCGACGCAGGGACCGGCGGCCTGTTCAGCTTTAGTGATGACCTTGAGCGCTTCAGCTTCGGCCGCAGCCAGCAGACCCTTGCGGAGCTGCTGACGCTGCTGCTGAGCCCGGAGCGGCCTGCCACGAGCCGCTACTGCTATGGCGGCGCCATCAACGTGCCGCAGCACCTGCCGGATTTTGCCAGCGCCCACGCAAATCCCCTGCTGGGGCCCGAGATCGAGCAGCTCGTGTCGGTGTGGCTCGGCACGGAAACCCGCATCCCGGCCCACTGGGACCTTCCGCAGAATCTGGCCTGCGTCACCCGGGGACGGCGCCGGTTTACGTTGTTTCCGATCAGTCAGGTCCCGAATCTCTACATCGGACCGCTGGACATCACCATCGCCGGCCAGCCCAGTAGCCTAGTCGACCCCTATAACCCGGATCTCACCCGATTTCCCCGTTTTGCTGAAGCCGCGCGGCATGCGCGCGTAGCCGAGCTCGGCCCGGGCGATGCGCTTTTCATCCCCAGCCTATGGCTGCATCACGTGGAGTCGCTGGACCCGATCGGCATGCTGGTGAACTTCTGGTGGCGGGTGGGCGCAACGGGGGAACGGTTTACTCCCCTGCACTCGTTGCTGCACGCGATTCTCTCGCTCAAAGATCTACCGCAGACCGAGCGCCTGGCCTGGCGCCGGCTGTTTGACCACTATATTTTTCGTCCGGATGATGCAGACCCGGCGGTCCACCTGCCAGCGGCCAAACGCGGCGTGCTGGGGGATCTGAGTCCCGAACAGGCGAAAAATCTGCGCCAGTTCCTGGCGCATCGGCTCTCGCAGTAAACCTGGATTCCTGCGCGCCGCTCAGGCGCAGTGACGGGTGATGTAGTCTTGATGCGTCGGCAGACCGGACACCGCCTTGCCGACAATGGCCTTCACGTTTGCCAGAAACTCCGCCAGCTCCTGGTCGCTCAGCCGATCCGCCAGCCGGTGGTGACTCGCGGGCACGATGCCCTGCCCGACCATGACCTGGACCCAGCTTGAGTCCCGGAACAGGTCTTTGGGTTCCCGCACGATGCGGCCGCTTTCGGCAAACAGCGCCATTTTCTGCGCAAGCGTCGCCGGAATCCTCATGTCCCGGCAGTGGTTCCAGAACGGCGCATCGTCGCGCTGCGACTGCTTGTAGTGCAGCACCAGAAAATCGCGAATCAGCTCAAACTCCTGCCCTACCTGGCGGTTGTATTCATCGATATTCTCCTGGGCAAAATGGCGCTGGGGAAACAGGTTGATCAGCTCGCTGATATTGCTCTGGATGAGGTGAATACTGGTGGACTCAAGCGGCTCCATGAAACCACTGGCAAGTCCGATAGACACACAGTTTTTGTGCCAGAAGCGCTTCCGGCGCCCAGTCTGAAATCTAAGTACCCGGGGGTCTCCCAGCGGCTCGCCGCCGAGATTTTTGAGCAGCACCGCCGTCGCCTCATCTTCTTCCATGTACTGGTTGCAGAAGACGTGACCATTACCCACCCGATGCTGCAGCGGGATGCGCCACTGCCAGCCCGCGGTATGGGCGGTGGACTTGGTGTAGGGCGGGAGGTTGCCCGGGCTTTCGCAGGCCACCGCGACGGCCCGATTGCAGGGCAGCCAGTCGGACCAGTCTTCATATTTGACGCCGAGGGCCTGGCCAATCAGCAAGCCGCGAAAGCCGGAACAGTCGATAAACAGATCGCCGGCCACCACGTTGCCGGAGGCCAGCTGCACCGACTCGATGAAGCCGGATTCGCCGTTGAGCTTAACGTCGACCACTTTGCCTTCGGTGCGCCGTACACCCTGACCTTCCGCATAGCGCCGCAGGTAGGCGGCATACAGCCCCGCGTCGAAGTGGAACGCGTAGGCGAGCCCGCCCATGGGCGTATCCCCGACGCGCTCCAGGTGGGCAAAACGATGGCCCGCTGCGGCTTCGTTGTGCAGAGAAAAATCCCACAAGCTGCTGGCATTACCATGCTGCACGCTGCGCAGCCAGTACTGATGAAAGTGCAGGTTGGCGAGATTGATGCCCACCTCACCGAAGGTATGCAGGTAGGACGAACCGAGCTGTCCCCAATTTTCAAACTTGATGCCCAGCTTGTAGGTCGCCTTGGTGTGGCGCATGAAATCGCGCTCGTCAAAACCAAGGACCTGATTCAGGCGAATCAGCTGAGGGATGGTGGCTTCGCCGACGCCGACGGTGCCTATGTCATCCGATTCGATGAGTTCAATATTGAGCACCGGACCGAAGAATCGGACCATAGCGGCCGCCGCGATCCAGCCAGCGGTGCCGCCACCAACGATGACGACTCGGTTGATGGTTTGATCTGAGTTCAAGAACGTACCTCTAACGGTCTATCTCTAATGAGTGCGGGCTAACTTCGGTCGCCGAGATGGCGGTACAACCATGCCCGAGCTTTGCGCCAGTCACGCCGCACGGTGATCTCCGCCACCCCCCGGAGCTCCGCGATCTCTTTCTGCGTCAAGCCGACAAAAAACAGCTGCTCCGTGAGCTCCGCGAGGTCCGGCGCAAGTTTTTTCAGCTGGGTCAGGCCTTCGTGAAGCTGCAGCAGAAGTTCATCCGGCTCGCCATTGTCCGCCTGCTGCCAGGCCTCGTCCAGCGGAACCCTGGCCGACCCGCCGCCGCGTTTCTTGCTCACCCGTCCCCGCACATGGTCAACGGCAACCCGGTGCATAATCGTGGCCGCAAGCGCCAGGAATTGGCGCTTTTGATGGATCTCCGACAGGTCGGCGCCGGCGAGCCGTTCCCACGCTTCATGGAGCAAAGCCGTTGTCGCCAGCGTTGCGCCGGGCTGGACCTTGCCGCTGATTCGCCGGGCAATGAGTTTCAGATCCTGATAGATCAGTGCCTCGCGCTGGCCGCGGGAGCCGGTACGCTCCAGAGCAACGGCCTCGAAGACCTGCCGAAGCCGATCCGCGCTTACGGACACGGCTCGGCCCCAGCCCCTTGTTCCAGATGGGCCAACAGCACTTCTCGACCATTTTGCCGAAGCTCTTTGGCGGTTTGCTCAAGCTGAGCCTCGGACAGCAGCGACGGCAGCGGAGTACACAGGTCCAGGGCTTCCCGGCCGGCCATCGCCAATGCGCGGGCAACCCGCGCTGCGTAATGCTCGGAACCCAGGGACGCATCGAGCAGCTTGGCGGCACTTACGGCGCGCTCATAGGCGCGGCCCGGCTGATCCTGCGACAGGGCCATATCGGCCTGGGTGATCAACGGCATCGCCAAACGCCAATGCCGGGAACCCAGATTTGCGGCGTAGGCCTGGCGCGCGAGTTCGGTCTGTTCCCAGGCCTCGTCAAAACGCTTCATGCTGCGCAGCGTCGCGGCCAGGTTCTGATGAGGATCGCCGGCGACCAGGCCGGCCTCTGCGCGAATGGCGATCAGGCGATGAAACTGCTCCACCGATTCCTCGTTGCGATCCTGCCAGGCCAGACGCAGGGCGAAATTGTTGTGCATCGACAGGGTTTCCGAGTGAGTTGGGCCCAGTACCCGTTCCGCGGCGCGATAGGCCTTCTCCGCAAACTCGTTCTGAGAACCATCCTTGCGGACCGTGACCGCCTGCCCCAGGGCGCGCACAAACTCGATGTGGTTTTCTCCGAACCAGGCCCGGGCCAGCTCGATCTGACGATCGCTGCTCCGCCGGGCCGCCACGTGGTGCCCTAGCCTTGACCGTGCGCCAGCCTGACTCATGAGGGCTGAAAGCGTGTGGCTTTTGGTTTCCACCGTCGGGTTTTCGGTCGGCAGCACCTCAAGTGCCGCTGAGTAATAATCGAGCGAAGCCGCGACGTCGCCCGCGTCCACCAGGCAGTTGGCATACTGCAAAGAGAGAGTTGCTGCCCACACGCTATTTTTCGGCACCGCCTGGCCAATCTGGGAGAGCAGCTCCCGAAAGTCAGTCTTCGCCTCGTCAAAGCGGCGCAGACTGGTCAGTGCCAGCGCCCGCTGCTGCAGCGCCCGATGGTAAGCCGGAAGCTGTGCCGGACGACCCGCTGTCCACCCTAAGGCCTTCTCCGCCGCCGCCAACGACTCCTGCGCCGCATCGATGGAATACAACCCCTGGGAGAACGCGACGGCGAGCTTTGACTGGCCCGCCGGCGAGATGGCGCTTCCATCCAACGCGTCGAGGCCAGCGACGTAAAACTCCGAAAGCGGTATCACCAGTGCATCATCAGCGCTACGCCGATAGGGATTGATATCGGCCATGAGATTGACCAGAAAATCGCTGGTGGCGACCGCCTCATCCCGCTCGGCGTTCAGCGCCCGCCAGTGGTAGCTCGCCGCCCCCGCCGCAACCAGCAGCAGTGCAAAAGTGACGCCGGTCTGCCAGCGATTTCGCCGCGCCAGGCGCAGCAGTCGCCGGGCGGCGCTGGGACGTCGGGCCCGGACCTCCCGGCCCGTCAACCAGGCCCTGGCGTCGTCCCGGAGCGCCAGCGCCGATTCGTAGCGATCTCCCGGCTCCGTTTGCAGGCATTTCAGCATGACAGCATCGAGGTCGCCGCGAAGCTGGCGCCGCGGCACCGGCGCAGCCTCGTCCGCCGGCAGGCCGCTGGGTAGTGACGGTTCGCGGCGCCGGGACCGCTCCGCCAGCGCGGTCAGGGAAAGATCATGGTCAGCGTACGGCGGCAGACCGGTCAGCAGCACGTGTAAAACGACACCGAGGCCATAGACGTCTGTTCGCGTGGTAAAGGACTGACCCTGTAGCTGCTCCGGCGCGGCGAAGCGGGGCGTCATCGCAGATGCGGTTGCGGTGCGGTCGTCCTCCAGGTGCCGGCTGATGCCAAAATCCAGAAGCTTGGCCTGGATCTGACCCGCTCCGTCCTGGGTGATCAGAACATTGGCCGGCTTGATATCCCGGTGCACAACCAGGTTCTGGTGGGCATGGATGACCGCCTCACAGAGCTGGGCAAAAAGCTGCATTCGCTGCCGTAGCGACGCACCACTTCCGGCCGACCAGTGATCGAGTGTCTGCCCCTCCACCAGCTGCAGCACCAGGTAGCTGACCCCGCTCTGCGCAATCCCCGCATCGAGCAGGCGCACAATGTGGGGATGATCAAGCCGGGCCAGGTGTTCACACTCGCTCTGAAAACGACGGCGGGCGTCTTCATTGAGCTGTAGCGGCAAAAGCTTGATGGCGACCCGCTGTTCAAAATCGCCCTCGATGCGCTGGGCAAGAAAGACCTGCCCCATGCCACCCTGACCAATCGGCTCGAGCAGCTCATAAGGTCCAACCTGAGATCCGATCAGCGAGATACTCTGCGTCAGACCATCAGCGCCCCCAATGGACTCACCGGTGGTAAACATCGCCTCCGCCGCTTTGTCCGCAGCGAGGAGCGACTCAAGTTCGGCCTGAAGTTCTGGCCGATCCGCACAAGTCTGCCGGACCCAGGTGCTGCGCTCAGCGGCGGGCACGTCAAAGGCCTGATCCAGCAGTTTGCTGATCTCTGCCCAGGTATGCTCAAAACTCGGCTCCGACCTCATACCCGAGATTGTGCCCATCCCCGCTGATCGCACAAGACCGGAAGCAGTACAAACCTGATCGCTATTCCGCCCGCTTTGCGACTTAAGGGAACCAATAGCAACCGAAAGGGTGTGGACATGATGACTAAAAGGCTAGCTGCGTATTTCTTTGGCCTATGTGTTGGCGGTGCGGCAGCAGCCGGCGGCGCTGGAGACCCAGCGTTTGACCTGGACGTCGTCGACAGCTACCGCTGGGACGAGGTGACGCCTGCTGATCCCAACCTGGCCAGCCAATTTGGTCGGGCGATAGCCACGGACGGTGAGTGGGCAATGATCGGCGCGCCGGAGGCGGAAAATCGAATCGGACAAATCCTGCTGTTCCAGGCGTCAACGGCCGGCCGGCCCTGGCGACTGCTCGGTCCGTTGGCCAGCCCAACCGATGTCAGTTTCTGCCGCGCCGGCACAAGACTTGCGCTCAGCGGCGATTGGCTGATCGCCAGCACAAACTGCGGCCCTTTTCTCTACGCAAGGAACCAGGGAGGCAGCAACAGCTGGGGACTGGTGGGTCTGCTTCCTGAGCCGCTCGATGTGGTCGATCTCAGTCGCGCCAGCGCCTCTACCGACGTCTCGGTTTCCGGTGACCTGATGGCGATTGGCCGGCGTGAAACCGACTTCACCGGAGATCCCTTCATCAACGCCATGGGTGAGGTGGCAATTCACCAGCGCGACGCCGGCGGCGCCGGCGCCTGGGGTGAGATCGCCGTTATTCTGCCGCCTGTCCCCGACCGCGCTGGCGGCGGGTTTGGAACCCGGGTTTCGCTGCAGGGCCAGCGGGTGCTGGTGGCCGCCAGTGGATTTTCTGACGGCACGTTCACCGGTGTCGGGCGTGCCTGGCTGTTCGAGCAGGACCTGGGCGGCAGCAACAACTGGGGGCTGCGTCAGACCTTTAGCAATCCGCGGCCGGTAACCAGCGGCTTCTTTGGGGATGACGTGGAATTGGGCGCCGACGTGGTCGCCATTGGGGGCCCGGCCGGGGAACTTACGCCAGCCGTCAGCAACGACCGGGCAGTCTATGTCTATCAGCAAAATACCGGTGGAGCCAACGCCTGGGGCCTGGTCGACGAAGTGCTGCCGGTGCCGGCCGGTGCCGGCTTTGGCGGCAATATTCAGATCGCCGGGGATTTGATGCTGGTCGGAGACGGCCCTGGCTCAACCCTCAGCCGCGGCGCCTGGCTTTACGAGCGGGACGGCCAGCAGTGGCCGCTCCGCCAGTCCTTTCTGGCCGACGACACCAACGAGCCGGAGCCAGAGCTGTTCCGCAACCTGGGGCACAGCGTTGGCCTTGGCATTCGCGGAACCCGAACCGTCGCGGTCATCGCCGATGACACGTTTGAGCGAACCAACGCTGGTAGTCGGATTGGTAAGGCCTTCTTCTTTGAGTACGACGACGGTCTTTTCATGGACAGCTTTGAAGCGCTCTAGCCTCTGTTTGCCCAGAGAAAAAACCCGCCGGCGGATGCCGGCGGGTGGAGAAAGCCAGGCCGAAGCCCGAAAAATCAGAATTTATAATTAAAGCCCAGCGCGTAGGACGTGCCGTAGCGCTGCCAGTCTTTCACCTGGCGCGGATCGTCGTTGAGGAACGTGACAAACTCTTCGTCGGTCAGGTTGTAGGCCTGGAAGATCAGCGTCGAGCCCGCGAGGAACCCTTCGGTGAAGGTCCAGCCAATCTGAGCGTCGATCACGTTTTCTCCCCGCACATCCCGGAAGTCCCGGTTGGCGCCGAAGCCGGTCACCTCACCCAGGAAGTCCGAACGATCCCGCATGCTCACCCGAGCCTGGAACCTGTTCGACTCGTAGTAGACGGCGGCGTTGGTGATGTCCCGGGAGAAACCGGGAATACTGATCGGACTGCCGCCCTCTTCCGGGGTGATCTCGCTGCTGTTGTAAGCAAAGCTCAAGTACACACCCCAGTTTTCCAGCGCCGGGTTGATCAGGTCACCGGTCAGGTTGGTGGAGAATTCCGCGCCGCGAATCCGGCCGCCTTCCGTGTTGATCGGTGCGCTGAGCACGCCGGTCGACAATTCAGGATTGGCGTTGGCAAAGTCCGGGCCGAAGATCGCCGTTACTTCGTTGGTCACGTCCTGCAGGCGCTGGCCGTTGAACACCCAGGTGTCGATATCTTTGTAAAACAGCGCCAGCGCAACGTTACTTGCCGTGTTCGCGAAGTAATGCTCCAGCGAGACATCGACGGCATTCGCCTCGTAGGGCCGAAGCCGCGGGTTGCCGCCGTCCAGGTTGATACAGGACTGGCCCCGCTCCGGGTTGTGGACCGTGCCGCCCAGCGCGGGGTTGCCGTTCTCATCGAAGCCGCAAACCTGGCTGTTAAAGGACACGTTTCTGCCGGCCCGGAAGTCGTCCATGCGTGGACGCTGAATGGTCTTGGACGCGCTCAGGCGAACGTAGGTCTGCTCCGTGAGCTCAAAGGTCAGGTTCATCGACGGCAGCAGATCTGAGTAGCTGACCCCGTCGGAGAAATCGACGACCGACCCATCGCTGTTAACCTGCGGACCCGTTGAGTCCTGCTCGGAGTCAACATATTGCAGGCCAAAGTTACCGCGAATCGGCATATCGCCCCACTGGGTAGCGACGTTGAATTGCACGTAGGCATTGCGAATGTCTTCCGACACATCCCAGCGCTTGGCCAGCACGTCAGCGTTCTCCAGCGTACGCACGGAGTAGAGCCCGGCGTTCAGCAGAGCCCGCGGGTCATAGCTGACCACGCCCGGAATACCGAGAAAATCCAGCTCCGTCGGGCTCAGAATAAATTGGCTGGGAATCGCCGCCGTGTTGTCCGCGCCACCATTCGCCAGATCCAGGAAACCTTCGATGCTGGTTTTGTCCTTGTCGCGAGAGGTGCCGGCGACGCCAAACTCGATGCTGTCGAAGAAGTTACCACCGACATAGCGCTCGGCGCTCAGCCGCAGCTGCGTCAGCTCGTCGTTGGTGGCCGGCTGCTTCACAAAGCCCACCTGGCCCCAGCCCTGGGGATCGGTCAGCAGCAGCAGGTTGGGATCGGAGTAATCCAGCTGCGAATCGAAGACAAAGCGTCCGCCGTCGGCGATGGCAAAGCCCAGGGAATCTGAGACCCCGTTGCCAAATCCCGATCCGGTACCCGAGTAGGTTTCCAGGTCGATGTCGTCGCGATCGGCTTCGGAGGTGCTGAGATCCGCTTCGATGGTCCAGTTGTCATTCGCCTGCCAGTTCATGTTCAGGCCGAAAGACGTGAGTTCTGCTTCCCGGGAGCGCAGGTCGTTACGGAGCACACCCTGGGTGTTATCAAACACGCCGGAGGTGACCAGACCGTCTTCCACGTTGAAGCCGTCTCGCAGGCTGGCGCCGCTCCACTGCAGCGGAAACTCGATGCCGCGCAGGATGCCGCCATCCTGGAAGTCGGAGTAGAACACGTCGGCGGTCAGGCTGAAGGTGTCGGTCGGCGCGTATTCCAACGTACCGATGATGGCGTCCCGCTCCAGATCCCGCGACTCAACAAACGGCTTGGCGCCACCGATCACCAGAGCCCCCGGATCACTCGGGTAGCCCCAGGCGTCCCAGCGCTCGGCCTGGTTGGGCACCGTCTGGGTGGCGGCAGCGATGGCAATACCGATCGTGTCGTTAGCAAACTGATCGATATAAGAAGCCGTCAGCCGATAACCGTCATCGTCAGAACCTGAGTTCAGCGATCCCTGGTCATTTTGCTCGTAGCGGGCGTGGATGCTGACCGCCTTGCGGCCATAGCTCAGCGGGCGAATGGTGCGCAGATCCACGGTGCCGCCGACGGCCTGGCCAATCAGGGAAGATTCCGGCGTCTTGTAGATGACCGCCTGGCTCAGGATTTCTGCCGGGTACTGGTCAAACTCCACGCCGCGGTTATCGCCGGCGGTGACCTGTTCACGACCATTCAGCAGGGCGGTGGTGAAATCCGGGCCGAGACCGCGGACCGAGATCACCTGAGCCCGGCCCCGGGTACGCTGCGCTGCCAGGCCCGGCAGGCGCGCGATTGATTCGGCGATGGACACGTCAGGCAGTTTGCCGATGTCTTCGGCCGAGACCGCTTCAATAATTGAGGTTTCCCTCCGCTTCTCTTCGATGGAGTTGCGGATGGCGCTGCGGATGCCGGTGACGACAACTTCTTCCAGCTCCTCATCAGCCCCGATGGTTTCCTGTGCCTGCACCGGCAGGGCGACAAAGCCTGCCAGCGATAACGAGATCATCGAGCTGAGCAGGTTGCGTTCAAACTTTCCTGTCATGGTTTTGTACCCTCCCGGGGACGCCTGATTGGTCAACTTTAATTCTGGATCTTATCCGCCCAGCCGCGGGCGTCTTCGGCCCGATTCTATGGGTCGGGCAATCTTTTGCCATTTGAATACGTATGCATAATCTTGCTGCACTTGCAGGCCTGCTCTACGGTCGCTGCAGTTGGATGCCAGGAACCGCCGATGCGATGTGCAATCTCCCCCCTGTTTCTACTGGCCAGCCTGACCGCCGGCGCCATCGCCCTGCCTGCTACTGAGGCAAACGCTCAAGCTGGCGCGCTACAGCATGCGGCCCCCCCCTCCTGGTGGGTCGGCATGCAGGACCCGACCCTGCAGGTGATGCTGCACGGAGAAAACCTCGCTGCCCTGGAGCCCCAGATCGACTACCCCGGCGTTACGCTCGACGGCGTGACGCGGTTGGAAAATCCCAACTATCTGTTCGTCAATCTGAGGATTTCTCCGGATGCCCGGCCGGGCACGTTGCAGATCTCGCTGAGCGACGGCAACCGATCCGTCTCCCAGGATCTGCCCTTGCAGGCCCGGGAGCCCGGGTCCCGGGAACGCCGCGGGTTCGGTCCCGAGGATGTGATCTACCTGATCACACCGGACCGGTTTGCGAACGGGGACCCAAGCAACGATAAGGTGGCCGGGCTTACGGACGGCCTGGCCCGGAGCGAACCCTACGGCCGCCACGGCGGCGACCTTCAGGGCATCATCGATCACCTGGATTACCTTGCCGATATGGGCTACACCCAGCTGTGGCTGAATCCGGTGCTGACCAACGATCAGCCGGACGGCTCGTACCACGGCTACGCCCAGACGGATCTTTTTAACGTCGATCCGAGGTTCGGAAGCAATGCCATATACAAGGAGCTGAGCAGCCAGGCCCGGGATCGGGGCATCGGTCTGATTCAGGACATCGTGCTGAACCACATCGGCTCGGAGCACTGGTGGATGGCGGACCTGCCGTCGTCGTCGTGGATCAACTACGGCGGCCGCTTCAAGCCCACGAGTCACCACCGGGAAACGCTGCATGATCCGCACGGCGTGGCGGCGGATCGAAGGCGTTTTCAGGACGGCTGGTTTGTCGAGACCATGCCGGACCTTAACCAGCGGGACCCGCAGCTGGCCCGCTACCTCATCCAGCACACGCTGTGGTGGATCGAATACGCCGGCCTGACGGGCCTGCGCATCGACACGTTTCCCTATCCGGATCGCGAATTCACCGGGCGCTGGGCCCAGGCGATCCTGGCGGAGTATCCGCAGCTCAGCGTCGTCGGCGAAGAATGGTCGCTGAATCCAGCGCTGGTGGCCTACTGGCAACGGGGCGCGAACCGGCATACGCCGATCGCCTCGGGTATCCCCAACATGATGGATTTCCCGCTCCATGACGCGCTCATTCGCACCTTTAAAGCGGAGAAGGAGGCGTGGAACTCGGGCCTCAACACCCTCTATCAGGCCCTCGCCAATGACTTTCAGTACGCGGACCCGTACCAGCTCGTCACGTTTGGCGATAACCACGACATGAGCCGCCTCTTCACCCTGCTGGGAGAGGACGAGGCGCGCTGGCGCATGGCCATGACGGTGCTGATGACCACCCGCGGCATTCCCCAGCTTTTTTACGGCACCGAAATTTTGATGAGCAACCCGGGTACCGAATCCCACGGCGTGATCCGCAGCGATTTTCCCGGCGGGTGGCCCGGCGACGACCGCAGCGCTTTCACCGGGAAGGGGCTGACGGTGCAGGAACGCGAAGCCCAGACGTTCACCAAAAAGCTGCTGAACTGGCGCAAATCCTCCGCCGCGGTGCAGCACGGTCGGCTCGTTCATTACACGCCGGAAGACGGCGTTTACGTGTATTTCCGCACGAGCGGCGCGGACAAGGTGATGGTGGTGATCAACCGGGTGCCGGAGCCCAGGTCGCTCGATTTGGAACGCTTTCGCGAACACCTGGGCGCCAGCTCGCAGGCCCGGGACGTGCTCAATGAACAAACGATTGGTCTGGATCAGTCGCTGGCGGTGACCGGCCAGACCGCATTGCTGCTGGAGTTACTTTGATGTTCGGAAAAACCTGGCTTGTGCTGTGTGTCCTTTTTGCCCCGCCGGCGCTTGCGGCGGAACCCGCCCGGGTGACATCTCCGGACGGCGCCATCGCGCTGGAAGTTGACGTGAATGAACGCGGAGAACCGATCTATCGGGTGAAGTTTCGAGATGAGGAGGTGATTCGCGATTCCCGCCTGGGCCTGCGCTTTGCGCAGCGGTCGGGCTTCGACCGGGGTTTTGAGATCGCGTCAGCTGAAGTGACCACCCCCCCGGCCGCCACCTGGGAACAGCCCTGGGGCGAGCGGCGTGTGGTGACCGACCGGCATCATGCCCTGAAGGTGATCTTTCAGTCCGCGGACGAGGCCAAGCGCCGGTTTCACCTCGAGTTTCGGGTGTTTAACGACGGCCTGGGTTTTCGCTACGCGGTGAACGAGCTTGACGGGCCAGAAGCGGTGCACATCGTGGAGGAGCTCAGCGAATTCCACGTACCGGGGGACGCCACCGCGTGGTGGATTCCCGGCCGACGATTCAATCGCTACGAGTACCTCTATCACACGGGCGATGTAGACGAGATCGAAACGGCCCACTCGCCGATGACGCTGCGCCTCGCGTCCGGCACGCTTTTGAGTTTCCACGAAGCAGCCCTCGTGGACTATGCCGCTTTTGTTCTTGATCAGCAGCGGCCGAATGTTTTTCAGACCGACTTAACGCCCTGGTCCGACGGTATCCGGGTCAAAACCCAGGCGCCTTTCCAAACGCCCTGGCGGACCATTCAGATTGCGCCGGACGCCGTGGGCCTCGTCAATTCCGACCTGATTCTCAACCTCAACGAGCCGAACCAGCTCGGCGACGTATCCTGGGTGGAGCCCGGCAAATACGTCGGTATCTGGTGGGGCATGCACATTCGCACCATGACCTGGGGCTCCGGGGAAATCCACGGCGCGACGAACGACAATACCCGCCGCTACATTGACTTTGCCGCTGAGCACGGCTTTGACGGGGTGCTGGTGGAAGGCTGGAATGAAGGCTGGGACGGAGACTGGTTCCACAACGGCGACCTGTTCAACTTCACCCGGCCCTATCCGGACTTCGACATCAAAGCGCTGGGGGCCTACGCCCTCGAGAAAGGCGTGCGCCTGATCGGCCACCACGAAACCTCCGGCAACATCACCAACTATGAAAAGCAGCTGGACGCGGGGCTGGATCTGTACGAGTCGGTGGGTATCCGGCAGGTGAAAACCGGTTATGTGGCAGACGCCAGCGATGTGAAGCGGGTGGATGAAGACGGCGTTGCCCACTTCGAGTGGCACGACAGCCAGGTGGTGAACGATCACTATCTGAAAGTGGTGCAGGAGGCCGCCAAGCGAAAAATCAGTATCAATACGCACGAGCCCATCAAAGACACGGGGCTGCGCCGGACCTATCCCAACTGGATTTCCCGGGAAGGTGCCCGGGGCCAGGAATTCAACGCCTGGGGCAACCCTCCGAACCCGCCGGAACACACGGCAATCCTGCCTTACACGCGCATGCTCTCCGGGCCCATGGACTTCACGCCGGGCATCTTCAATCTCACCTTTCAGGGCCCGGAGTCGAAGCAGCGGGTGGAAACTACCCTGGCCAAGCAGCTGGCTTTGTACGTGGTGATCTACTCCCCGATCCAGATGGCGGCGGATCTGCCGAAGCACTACGAGGCCAACCTGAAGCCATTTCAGTTCATCAAAGACGTGCCCACCGACTGGGAGCAGAGTGTCGCTTTAAGCGGCGAGGTGGGAGATTTTCTGGTGATCGCCCGCCAGGAGCGCGGGGGCGAAGACTGGTATATCGGCGCCGTCACCGACGAGGAAGCGCGGAACGTTGCGGTGCCCCTCAGCTTTCTGCCCGCCGGGGCCACCTATGCGGCCACCGTCTATCGGGATGGCGACAACGGGGACTGGGACAAAGCCCCCTACGAGATCGCCATCGAATCGCGCGAAGTAAACAGCGAAACCACGCTGGACCTCAGACTGGCTGCCGGCGGCGGCGCCGCCATTCGCCTGACGCCCACGCGCTAACAGCCGGCGGTGGTGTGGGATTGAGTGGCGTGCGGATCAGACCCGCTTGGGGTCTGACCCGGATAGATGCGCTAGATCCAGAAAGAGAAATAGAGATAGATCGCGGCGACCAGCCCGAGCACCACGCCGGTAGCGATGATGTCCCGCCGATCCCAGCTGTCACGCACCGCCTGCTTGTCGATCGAGGCAAAGGTCAGGCCTTTGATGCGTGCGGGGTCCGGCGCTGGCGCGGTTTGTGAGGCAACGACGATCGTGATCACGCAGAGCAAAAACAAAACGCCGGAAAAGTAGAGGAAATTGAAATCGGCGATGGCGGCGAGGATGGCCGGATTTTCGATTTTGCCCTGGCCAAAGACACCCTGCAGAGTGAGTTTGCCCATGCCCAGCAGAAATCCGAGGCCCAATCCCCAGACTGCCCCCCGGGCATTGATCCGCTGATTGAAAAGGCCAAGCAAGAACACCGCGGTGATCGGCGGCGCCAGATACCCTTGCACGTTTTGCAGATACTGATACAAACCACCCTTGGAGATCGCCGGCATGATCGGTATCCAGAGCAGCCCGAGAATGATGACCACCCCGGTGGCGAGGCGGCCCACATTCACCAGTCGTCGTTCCGGCGCGTTGGGCCGCAGCTTGGCGTAGATGTCTACCGTAAACAGCGTGGCGATGGAATTGAAAAGAGACGACAGGGAACTCATCAGCGCCGCCATCAGCCCCGCCACCACAAGACCGCGCAGGCCCGCCGGCAAAAGCGACGCCACCATGGTGGGAAACACCTGATCTCCCGCCAGGCCACCGGCATCGTTGGTGGGAATACCCAGCATGCCCTTGCTGTGCAGTGCCGCACCAATGAGGCCGGGAATGAGGAAAATCAAAACGGGCCACACCTTCAGAAAAGCGCCAAACAGCGCGCCCCGGCGGGCCGCCCGCAGGTCTTTGGCGGCCAGCGTGCGCTGCACTATGTACTGATCGGTACACCAGTACCAGATGCCCACGATGGGCGACGCAATCAGAATGCCGAGCCAGGGAAAATCCGGGTCCGACAGGGGGCGCCACAGCGCGTACTGGGCGACGTCATTGGCGGCAAACGCCTGCAGCTCGCCCCAGCCGCCGAGCCGGTCCAGGCCAAACCAGGTAATGGCCGCGGAGCCGACCAGAAGAATGATCGCTTGTGCCGCGTCGGTGAACAGCACCGCCCGCAGGCCTCCCGCCACGGTGTAGATGCCGGTGAGCAGCACCGTGCTGACCGCCCCGACCCAGAAGGCGTTGTCCGGGCTGCCAAAGGTGTCCGGCAGCAGCGTGCGGAACACCACGGCGCCAGCGTAGACCGTGACCGAGACCTTGGTGAGCACGTAGGCGGCCAGGGAAACGAGCGACAGAATCCAGCGCGGCTTGGGCCCGAAGCGCTTTTCCAGAAACTCCGGCATGGTGAACACGCCGGACTGGTAGTAGAACGGCACAAACACCCAGGCCAGCAGCACCACAATCCAGGCGTGGAGCTCGTAGTGGGCCATGGCAAGACCCGTTGCGGCACCCTGCCCTGCCAGTCCTACGATGTGCTCAGAGCCGATATTCGAGGCGAAAATTGACGCGCCGATGGCAAAAAAGCCGACGTTGCGACCGGCCAGAAAGTAATCCCGGGAGGTGCGATTGCGCCGCGTCACGCCGAGCACCAGGATGAACAGCAGACCGAAGTAAGCCGCAATCACGATCCAGTCGAGGGTACTGAGTGAAGTCATCGTTTCGCCTTCGGTCAGCGCCGGGCGGGGTCGGCCGGCGTGCTTGGGAGCGTCAATGTAAACGGTTTCAATCGACTGTCAAATGGCCCGCAATCCACCTCATGTGTTACCAGCGGACCGCCATTGCCCGGTGCAGGCTTTCGGAGCGGCCGTCCCGCGCCCGTCGATCAAATGACCGCCAGAATGACGCGTTGAAATACACTGTTGCGGACTGGAACCGGCACGCATATGCTAAAGCATATGCCAAAAACCATAACACCCGGGCGACTTGTGCGCCTGTTCAAAAACGGCCGAAACCAGGCGGTCAGAATTCCCCGCGACATGGAGTTGCCTGGAGACGAAGCGATAATCCGGCGAGAAGGAGATTCGCTGATACTCACGCCGGTGAAGCATGGCGGCCTTCTCAAGCTCCTCGACGCAGCCGAAGCCCTTCCGTTCCCGGCTATTCAGGATCCAACCGGGCAGCTGGACGATGTTGAGCTTTGACATCACCAGCCTTCCTGCTCGACACCAACATCCTCTCTGCGTTTGTACGCGACCCTCGAGGCCCCGCCACGCAGCGCCTCCGACAGGTGGGAGAAACGTCAGCCTGCACCAGCGTGGTGGTGGCCTGTGAGCTCAGATTTGGAGCAGCCAAGTCGCAAAATGCTCGTGTCACCCAGCGCGTCAACGACATTCTGGATCGTTTGCCCGTACTCCCCCTGGAACCTGCCGCGGCCATCGATTACGCCGAAATCCGTGCCAGGCTGGAATCCTCCGGCACCGTCATCGGGCCAAATGATCTCCTGATCGCCGCCCACGCCCGATCTCTCGGGATGATCCTCGCCACCGGCAACAGCGATGAGTTCCGCCGCGTTCCGGGGTTGGGTGTTGAGAACTGGTTGGCTTGAAACACCGCTAAAGAGGCTAGCGGGGAAGTTGGGTCTTTAGAAAATCGATGGCCACGCGCACCTTCTGCGGCAGATACGTCCGCGTGGGATAGAGCAGATAGGCCGCCGTGTCGAAACCGGTGGCGGTCACGTCATACCGAGGCAGAAGATCAACCAACGTCCCCGCGGCAAGATCGTCTGCGATCAGCCAGTCGGCCAGCAGCGCGGGGCCTCCTCCGCCGATCACCACGGATCGCAGGCTGAGGGCGGAGTGGACGATGGTGCCGGGGGAGATGGCGACCTTTTCGTTTCCCTGATCATCCTGGCTGCCTGCAGGCCGAAAGCGCCACACGGATCGATAGGACGGCAGGCCAAACACCGAACACCTGTGTGTCGCCAGGTCCGCAGGCTGCTCAATGCGGGACGAATCTTCAAGATAGGCGGGACTGGCCACCACCCGATATCGGGTTGAAAACAAACGCGTCGCCACGACGTCGCCGATCGGGGGAGGCCCCAGCCGCACCGCCAGGTCGATTTGTTCGCTCACCAGATCCACTTTGGTGTCCGTGAACACCAGATCGAGTTGTACATCTGGGTAGTCATGGCGGAAACGCGCCAGCAGCGGCACGATCAGGCGCTCGCCAAACGCGACTGAAGCGGTCAGCCGCAGCGTTCCGGTGGGGCCGGCGCTCAGAAGGCGGGCCTGCTCCCGCGCGTGATCGAGCTGATCCAACGCCTCTACCACATTCCGGTAATAGCCCTCTCCCGCCTCCGTGAGGGAGACAGATCGGGTCGTGCGCTGAAACAGGCGGACACCCAATTCGCGCTCCAGCTGGGTGATGGTCCTGGATACCGACGATGGGTCCAAATCTCGATCGCTGGCCACCTCGGCAAAGCTGAGCTGCCGGGCAACGTCCAGAAACAGACGGAGTGAATCGATCCTCATTAGTGCAAATTATGCATGAATATTTTTCTTTCTTTGCTATTTATTGATCTTTTTGCCCATATGAGACTGTCCGCCTCACTTCAATCATCAGAGGATGTCGACATGGCCAAAATCTCGTTCCTGGGTCTAGGTGCTATGGGAAGCCGAATGGCTGCAAGGTTGAGCGACGCGGGCCACGATCTCACAGTCTGGAATCGCACCCGATCAAAGGCTTCAAAGCTCGAAGAGCAAGGAGCGCGGTGGGCTGAGTCCCCCCGGGTGGCCGCGGCGGGGGCGGAACTCGTGATCTCCATGGTCCGCGACGATGAGGCCGCAAAGCAGGTCTGGCTCGATCCGGATTCAGGTGCGCTTAGGGCGCTGGAGGACGGCACCGTGGCAATCGAGTCCTCAACCCTGTCGATCCCGTTCTCAAAAATGCTGGCCGGCGCCGTTGGAGCTGCCGGGCACACCTTCTACGACGCACCGGTAGCCGGGTCTCGCCTCCAGGCTGAGACCGGAGCGCTGATTTTTCTGGTGGGCGGGCCTGCACAGGGATTTGAGGAGCGGGTACGGCCCGTACTGGAGTCCATGGCGGCAGGCATCCACCACCTGGGCGAAGCCGGATCGGGCACGACGGTAAAACTGATGGTCAATTCGCTGTTTGGAACTCAGCTGGCGGTTGTTGCCGAGCTGATCGGGATGGCAGACAGAGCAGGCGTGAGCATCGGCCCCGCGCTGGAGGCGATCGGTGCTTCTCCGGTCTGCAGCCCCGCGGTGAAGGGTGCCGCGGCCGCCATGGCGGCGGGCGCGTGGCCCGCAGCGTTTCCGATAGAGCTTGTCGCCAAAGACTTTGAGCACCTGGCGCGATCGGCGGAAAACCTGAACGCGGCCCTGCCCGTTTCCCGAAGCGTCGGGGACGTGTACAGCGCAGGTGTGAGCCAGGGATATGGCGCTGACAACATCAACGGGATTGTGCAGCTGTACCGGCAGGAAAGGTTGGCTTGCTGAACCAATCGTCAGATTCAATGGCGGAAAGCCGTAACCAATCCGATTCCACTCCTGACACGGCAAATTATTTGCCCAGGAGTAGAAACCATGAAAAACAAATCTTCGGCGCTGGTCGGCATTGTGGCCAGCGTCATTCTTGGATCGCTGAGCTATTCAGATCAGGTCCTCGCGGTGGAATGTGATGACGGCCTCGGTGATTATCTGGTGGTCGAGAATCCGGCCGCCCTCAATCAGGCGATAGGGCTCAATGGCTGCGGTGAGTACATCGTGGCGGCCTCAGATCCGGATGATCGATCAACCTTTCATCAGCAGCTCGTTCTGGTCCGGGATATCGACGTGCTCATTTCGGGCGGCTGGGACCCAAGCACGCTGGACGACGATGACCTGACTCAGTCCCCTTCGCCCACCATCCTGGACGGTATTTTGGTGCCCGGCATGGTGATCGAGGCGGCCCTAGATGGCCCCCGCCGCACCGTTATACTGGACAACCTGACGATTCAAGACTCGGGCGGCATCAGCCACATCTTCGACAAAGCCGGCGGCGGGCTGCACGTTGAAGGGCCGGTGGATGTGTATCTGCGCAACGTGGACATTCGCGGCAACGTTGCTGCCTTTGGCGGCGGCATCTCATTGACCCAGGGCGCCGTGCTTCATATCTACAGCGATGCTAATCCACCGGCGTTTGCGGAGATCACCCGCACCTTCGGTAACGGAAACAGCACGCGGCCGGCTCGAACCTCCCGCATCCAATCCAATCGCGCCGAGTTTGGCGGGGCGATCTTCTGCGATACCGGAGGCGGGGTCGATCTTCACTCGCAGCTCGAGATCTCTCGCAATCGCGCCGAGGTGTCAGGAGGCGGTATCTATGCCGACCGCTGCAGCGTGATGAATGCGGAGGGCATTTACCTTGCCGACAACGAGGCGGCCGGCGGAGATGGCGGGGGCATTTACGTTTCGCTGTCCGCAGAGTTACGGGCGACTCGTGCACGGGCAGTCCAGAACAAGGCCCGTCTGCACGGCGGCGCGATCTTCCTGTACGGCGGCAGCGCCTACCTGGGCGGGCGCTTTGACGTGAACACCGCCGTGACGGGCGACGGCGGAGCCATTCGCTGTGTGGGTTCGCTCGAGGCGCCGGCAAGCCTAACGCTAGGCCGGTCCGAACTGATCAATAACCGGGCCGCGGTAGCCGGCGGCGGCTTGATGGCCAGCGAGTGCGACGTTGCCCACGCCCAGGACGATGCAGGCTTCACCATTACCGTTGCGGACAACCGGGTGAACGCCGATTTTTCCGATCCGTCGTTTGCGACCCACGCCAACCAGCACGCGGGCGGCGGACTGTTCATCCGGGATGGTTCGATGACGCTGGGCAGCGTGGCTCAGCGCGTGGCCGTGGTCATCGAAGACAATCACGTATCCCAGCAACGGCTGGGGTCCGCGTATCGTGACGTAGTCATAAACCCCGATCCGGGATCTACCAGCGAGCTGATGAGTGCGGGCGGTGGAATCGAGGTTCAACGAGCCACGCTGCAACTCGCTAATTTTTCACTGAAAGGCAATCGCGCCTCGCTGGGCGCCGCGGTCAACCTCACCGTGCGGGGCACAGCGAATCTGGAAGACGGGGAGATTGTGGAGTCGCACGCCACGGGCCTCGATTTTTCTCGCTATTCCCTGGTGAACGCACCCTGTCGCGGCGGCCGCGCAGCGGTGGCCGCCAGCGACCTGCGGTTTGTGCAGTCCCAACGTCAAACCGTGCGCTTGGAACGGGTCAGCATGCGGCGCAATTTTGCCCATTTGTGCGGCAGCGACAACAACAACCATGCTGGCGCGCTATTGCTGTCCAACGCCAACGCGGAAATCAACAACAGCGAAATCTATGACGCTGGCAGCGATGGCGGTATCCGGCCGATCAACCTGCGTCGCAATGCGGATCTTACGATGACCCACGTAACCGTGGTCCATGCGTCGCAGCCAGCTGCGGGGAGCATCATTCATGCCCAGAGCGGACGGAACAAGGCACTGGACCTGACCAACTCGGTGTTTCATATCGAGGGACAGCCGCTGATTTCAGGTAGGGACGTGTTTGTCGCCGCCGACGCAAGCTGCATCGCCTACTCGGGAACGCTGGGCGGCTCGGGCCTTGAAAACAGCACGGACAACCTTTCCCTGGAGCGGTTTTTTTCCACCGCGTTTTCCGGTTCACCGTTTGTCAACCTGACTGCCGGCAATCTCCGGCTGCGCAGCGATTCATCTTTGCGCGACCAATGTGACCTTGCGGGGCCTCTGCGATCTGGTTTTGCCAAAGACGTCGCGGGCGCGCCGCGTCCCGTGGACACCGGTCGCAGCGCGGAAGGCCGCTTGTTTGATCCTGGCGCCCACGAGGAACAAACCGGGGTTGCGATCGGCGGCAACAGTGCGGTGGCATTTGGCGCCCCCATCCCCGACACCCTGTCCGCGCTGGGAACCACCTTCGCCGTGCGCGTTACCCACGTGGGTGAGCCGGCACCGTTGGAACAATTGGTCATCGACGGCTCAGAACATGGCACGACGCTCACCTACCTGGGACCGGCGGGAAACACGCCAGATCAATGGCAGTGCAACGCGCCGGGCGCAACAACCCTGCGCTGCGTGTCGACCGAGCTGCTGGCAAGCGGGACAGATCAGCAACTGATGATCCAGGCGCTGCCACCGGCCGCAGTGGAAGCGGCGAGCCTGACCCTGCGGCTCTCCATGGACATCGCAGAATTCACCGTGGAGGACAACGTGCTCACCACGACGTTTCCGGTGGTAGATCGACCTCAAGACCGACCGGACTTCCTGTTCGAAGACAGTTTTGAGTAACAGCTTCGGCCGGCGCCTGAGAACTCGGGCGTCGGCCGTAGAGGTGGCTTCAGCAGCCAAAATGTGTATGATGTGCGCCCCGCTGTGGGCGATTAGCTCAGTTGGGAGAGCGCTGCAGTCACATTGCAGAGGTCACTGGTTCAAGCCCAGTATCGCCCACCAAAAATATCTATTAATCATAGGCTTACCTTCACACACAGAAGGGTGAGGGAAGTGGCCGTATTCTGATGTGGTTCTCAGTGTGCAAAACGACAGAGCTAACCAGAGCTCAAGAGGAATGCCGAACAGACGGCGAAACTGTTTGGCCGCCAACACCTGACAGCGACGAGCTGCACTTTGACGGGCTATTTTTGCGTTGCCACTTCAGCAAACGGCGTTTTTTAGGTGCCGTTCTTTTTCTTGAGCGAACAGTAGACTCACAACTAGACGTTGAGATCACAGGTCTCTCACAGTGTGTCGCTACTGGCGCATGTGCACAGGCACGAACTTTCGTAACCACTTTGAGGCGGACAAAGGCGACACGGCTGAGTTGCGAAATCCCGCGGCCCGCAGCCGGATGCCGGATGCCGACCAGATCAAACGCGATGGACCTTCACACTTTGACAGACGTCGGGTAGTAACAAACACTGACCGGTTTCAGCACTCGTCCCACCACCACGCCATGCACCAGTCTAATGAAATGCCGTTTTTCGTCGACCTCAATTCTCGTAAGTGCTCTTACCAGCTTTGAATCAGGCGCTACCTGCTTAGATAGCTCCAGACTATATCGAGCATAACCCCTAGCGTCAGCGCTCAAAGACGAGCTTGCAGTCGACGTTACCAATCCACCTAGGCCAATCAACTTGGTACCAAAAATACTGGCTACACCAATCAACAGGCTGACAGCCTCTAAATTGAGAGCGTTTGAGTTTGCCCGCTGGGATTCGAAAAAAAGCAGCTTTGAAAG
>JBCCVP010000061.1:0-28078 GCA_039195135.1 Pseudomonadota bacterium
CGCGGCGGTGAGTTTCTGCCGCGGCAGCAGCTCGGTAAAGCCACCGGTTTCGCTGCCGTTGCGGACACTGGCCTCGATCCAGAGCTGATCACCGGCGAACGGTCCGGCGCCGAAATCCAGCTCGGTAGTGAAGATCCCGCCACTAACCACAACGTCTTCAACGATGATGGTGCTGCCGGCTTGGGCACCGCCGGTGTCCGCGTCGTAGAGCTCAAAGCGCAAATCGAACTGGCCATTGGCCGGTTGCCCACTGACAGTGAGCTCGCCCTGGTAGGTGAAGGTTGTTTCGAGCGGCGCGGCTGTCAAGCCAAATGCCGAGCACAGCAACAAAGTGACGAATGTGACGCTAAGGTGGAATCTAGTCATTGGATGTTCCCAAATTGTTGAATGGAGATGCGCCAGTCCGAAAAGTCAAAGCGACGAGCGTTTTGTCTCAGAATGCAGTACGCAAACCGATCGACAAAGAGGTCCTTGTTTCGAAATGTCTCCCTCAGGCTGCACCATTTCAAGTATCTCGATCAACGAGCTGATCGGCACGATGAGATTCGTCCGACGACTATTTGGAATACGAGCGTAGGAGCAGGTAAAGCTCCTTCGACTCAGCTCTGCTCGAACACTCAAGAACCGAAACACCTGCTTTGTTCGTTGCGTGCGGGTCTGCGCCTGCCTCGATCAAGATCTTTGCCGCAGCAAGAGGATCTTTTTTCTTGCTTGGACCCTGCTGGCCCATGGCGTGGGCGGCCCAGTAAAGCGGGGTAGCATCGAATTCAGTGCACCTCGCCTCCAGCTCAGCTCCCCGTTCGATCAATATCGCAACCGTCTGCGGTAGGCCGATAGCTGCAGCCCAATGCAGCGGGCGCGCCCCGAAGATAGAAGTGGCCTCCAGTGAGGCGCCGGCATCCACCAGCAGTGCAGCGACCCCCTCGACACCCAGCGATGCGGCGCCGATCAGTGGACTCTCTCTATTGTCAGAGCCGTCCACCCGCGCGCCATGCTCCAGGAGCATGGCTGCAATCTCGGTGGCCAGATCTTCGCTCAACCATCCATTGAATACGCAGTCGCACACATAGTGAAGGGGGTCTGACTCGTTTTCCTGGTTGACAAACCAGGTGATCGTTTGATTGGCAAGATCAGGGTTGGATGCAAGCGCCTGCTGCAGGTCCTGCAGCTGGCCCGACTCTATCTGTAGTCGAAACTGTTCAGCGTTCATGCCTTAGTATCTCAATCAGGCGCCAGCGGGCGCCACGTCCCTAGTCGCAGACAAAATCGCCGTCCTCAAGCGGTTGGCAAACGTCTGGCCTCGGGGTGACCGCGTCGACAATTTTTATTCCATACATCAGTTAGTTAAAAACTGTTAAGGGCTCTGTTCCTGACCGGCAGGGTCAATTACTGTGGATGGTGCGCCAAAGCGTAGAAAGGGACTTCAGCAAGGCTTCGCGCTACCCGCTCTAATCCGTCGCATGCCGTAACTTCATGGAAGGAGGTTTCGCCTATGGCAATTCAACTCGAACAGCGAGCCGTGGTGTTCGACGAGGATGGTCAGACCCGCAAACAGATTGTCCAGGCTCTGGAGCACTTTGAGCTTGGCGTCAGTCCGGTTCAGAACTTCGACGCCTTTAAGTCGGAAATCAAACCCAGCATGGGACTGGTGGTGCTGGATCTCATGTCTGGTGAGGTTGATGTCGTCGAGGTCATTCGCTACCTGTCCACCATCAGGTTCCGCGGTCGCCTGGTGCTGGTCAGCAGCGCCGACCAGTCGGTGCTGGACGCTGCCATGAAGCTTGCGCGACTCTCTGGCGTGTCGGTAACCGGCACCATCCAAAAGCCGTTTTCCACCCTGACCCTGCAGCGACACGTCGCCCAGTTTGTCCATCCCCAAATCAACGCAACCAGCCGGGCAGGCCCGCTGGCGGAAACAGAAATAATCGACCTGCTGAAGTCCGGCGCCCTGGTTGCCCACTATCAACCCAAGGTTGATCTGGACAGTGGCATGGTGGTTGGCGTGGAGGCGCTGGCCCGTTTGATCCACCCCAGCAAAGGCGTACTGCTGCCGGAACATTTTCCGACCATTCTGGCGGCGGGGGACGGCGCTGATCTCCTCAATCAGCTCATGTTTGAACGGGTATTTGAAGACATGGCGAGATGGGAACACCAGGGGGCTGCCGTGCCGGTGGCGGTAAACGTCAGTGCCGCGACGCTGGACGACCTAAGTATCCCGGATCAGTTGGCAAAGGCTGCTGATCGGTTTGCCATCCCTCTTGACCTGATCACCATTGAACTGACCGAAACCAGCTATTCAGATGAAATGCTGCAGATCCTGGATGTATTCACCCGCCTGCGGCTCAAGGGCATAGGGCTTTCGATTGACGACTTCGGCACGGGTTATTCGACGAGGGAAAGACTGGCGGATCTGCCGTTTACCGAACTTAAGATCGATCGGAGCCTGATTCATGCACTGGGCAACGAGGCCGGCGCCATCGACCGGATAAAGCGGTGCCTGGTGACGGGCAACCAGCTCGGGCTTTCGGTCGTTGCGGAAGGTGTTGAGACCACGAGCCACATCGAGACGGTTCGCAATCTGGGCATCGACCTGGTTCAGGGTTATGCCGTGGCAAAGCCCATGCCGGCCCGGGAGGTCGTCGCCTGGGTGAATGATTATCTGGATCAGAATTTTTTTGCTGTGGAGCTTCAAGCCGTCCTGCCCTAGCGTTCCGAGGCTTTTCTGCGTTCCAATAGGAGAAAACGCGGTCTCGACAGCATGAGCACATTCGCGAGTACATCAGTGACGGGCCACCTGGCCCGGGGCGTCGCTGCCATTTTGGCATTCGTGATGGCATTTCAAGCGGCGGCGTTGAGCCCCTGGGTTACGCTGGGCGTCGTGATGGCGGGGATTGTCCTGCTTCGTGGCTGTCCAATTTGCTGGAGCATCGGCTTGTTTGAGACGCTGGCGAATCGACCTTCAGCGTCGACAGGTGGCGGTGACTCCGGAGCTCAGGTCACCCGCGCGCCGCTGTGAAGCTCACGCAATTCCAGGTCGATGCGTTTGCCGATCGCCCGTTCACCGGCAATCCGGCAGCCGTGTGCCCGCTGGAAAGCTGGCTGGATGACGAGCTGCTGCAGGCAATCGCCGAAGAAAACAACCTCTCCGAGACCGCCTTTTTTGTGCCGACGGAAAACGGCTACAAGCTACGCTGGTTTACGCCGCGCAGCGAGGTGGATCTGTGCGGTCACGCTACGCTGGCCTCGGCGCACGTGCTGTTCGAGGAACTGAACTACTCGGGTTCCGTGATCAATTTTGAAACGCGCAGCGGCTCGCTCAAGGTAGAAAAACGAGGTGCACAGCTGCAGATGGATTTTCCCGCCCGGCCCCCGTCGCCCTGCGAGGCGCCCGACCTGCTTGTCGAAGGCCTGGGCGTCACGCCTGCGCAAATGCTGGCGGCGGACGACTACGTGGTGGTGCTGGCAGATGAAGATGCGGTGCGGTCGGTGGTTCCCAATTTTTCACTGCTGAGCGACATTTCGCTGCGCGGTGCCATCATCACCGCGACCGGTAGCGGCGATATTGATTTTGTCAGCCGTTTTTTTGCCCCGGCGCTCGGCGTCCCCGAAGATCCGGTTACCGGGTCCGCCCACTGCGAGCTGGCGCCCTATTGGGCCGGGAGGCTCGGCAAAGACACCATGACGGCCCGCCAGCTGTCCCGCCGCGGTGGACAGCTGACCTGCGAAATGTGCGGTGATCGCGTTCTGCTTACCGGCCGCGCTGTTTCCGTGATCCACGCAACGCTGACGCTTCATCGTTGACGACGATCAGCCCCAAAGGAATCAACATGATTACCGTCCACCATCTGGAAAACTCACGCTCGCAGCGCATCCTCTGGCTCCTTGAGGAGCTTGGTGTGGATTATGAAATTAAGCGCTACGAGCGCGACAAGGAGTCCAACCTGGCGCCGGAGGCGCTGATGAAGGTGCATCCGCTCGGTAAATCGCCCGTGATCACGAACGGCGCTATCACCGTGGCTGAGACCGGCGCGATTGTGGAGTACCTCATGGACGAGTATTCCGAGGGTGCGCTGTGGCCAGACGATAACGAGGCAGCGCGTCGCGCCTACACCTACTGGCTGCACTACGCAGAGGGCACCATGATGCCGCTGCTCGTGATGTCGCTGGTGTTTAACCGCATCGAGACGGCGCCCATGCCGTTTTTTATCCGGCCGGTCGCCAAGGGCATTGTCAGCAAAGTGCACGAAGGCTATCTCGGCCCCAACCTTGAGCGGAATCTCGATTTCATCGAGGCGGCGCTGTCCCAGTCAACCTGGTTCACCGGTGAACACATGACGGCTGCAGACATCATGATGAGTTTTCCGATCGAGGCCGCCGCCGTCCGCGGCGACCAGCTTGCGGGGCGGCCGCAGATGCAGGCTTTCCTGACCCGCATTAGCCAGCTGCCGACCTACCGCCGCGCGCTGGAACGCGGTGGTGACTACGCGTACGCAGCGGGATAGCCCCAACCGCCTCGCCTTCCGACCTTGCTATCCTGCGCGGATGCTGAAAAGAGCTCTGTGTCATCTCTGCGCGGCTGTGCTGCTTTCTGCCGCCTCGGCAAGCGCCGCCGAGACCGTGCTTCGCATCGGTTCGCACCTGCAGGCCCGGACCACAGCGATCTCGGAGGTGGTTCTGCCCTGGCTTGCAGCGGTGCGGGCGGATGTGGGGGATCAGATCACCTTCCGGGAATACTGGGGAGGCTCCCTCGGGCGACACGCGGAGAAGCAGCTGGAGCTGGTGCAAAGCGGCGTGCTGGATATCGGCTATGTGCTGCCGGCATATTCATCCGGCCAGTTTCCCGAGCTTGGACTGTTTGAGCTGCCCTATTTTTTCGAGTCGGCCGAGGTCGCCGGGCTGGTCGGGTGGTCGCTCTATGAACGGGGCCGGCTTAGAGGATTTGAGCAGGTGCGCCTGCTCGGCCTGTTTACCACCGAGCCGGCCGGATTGTTCCTGCGAACACCGGTTGCGAGTCTAAACGACCTGCACGGTCTCAAGGTGCGTTCAATTGGTGCGATTCACAATCGCTGGCTTGAAGCGTTCGGCGCCGCTGCGCAGACGATGAACCCGATTGACATGAATCAGGCGCTCAGCCGAGGCATGCTCGACGGCGGCATTCAGGGTTGGTCAGGCATGCGCACCTTCGACAGTTTTCCGCTGGTGAAACAGGCTTGGACGGTGCCGCTTGGTACCACGGCTTTCCTGCTGCTGATCAACCGGAACACCTGGGAGCGGCTGGCGCCGGAGGTGCGGGAGGCCATGCTGCGACACGGCGGACCGGCCCTTGCGCGCGCGAGCGCCCTGGCATTCAGACGCTTTGGAGAAAGGATTGAGGCCGAACTTCTGCAGGAAAACCGCGTTGCAATTCGGGCTCCGGACATCAGCATGGGCGTTCGCCAGCGGTCTCAGGCCCTTCATCAGGTCTGGATTGAGCGCACTCCCGATGGCCGGCAGGTCTATGAGGCGGCGGTGGACCTGCGCGATTTGCTGGCCACCGACCTCGCGACCGGGGATTGACGCTGGCCTCCACCATTGATCGCTGGTTCGAACGACTTACCGGTGCGCTGGCCCTCGCTGGCTTCGCCGGGCTGGTGCTGTTTGCCGCCATGACCTTCTATGACGGCACGGCGCGTTATTTCAACTGGCCTCGCGTCTCCGGATTCAGCGACTACGCTGCGCTTTGGTTTCCGGTGGTGATCGCCTCCTGTTTTCCCGCGAGCCTCATGCAGCGGTCTCACATCACCGTTCGTCTGGTCGGCAGCTGGGGCGGGCCTGGCTGGCGACGCTGGCTGGACACCTTTGCTGCCGGTGTCACGCTGCTGGTGTTTACCCTGGTCGCCTGGCAACTGATCGAGATGACCCGGGAGTTTGCCGCTGCCGAACGCACAACGCCCACCATCGAAATGGCGGTGGCCCCCTGGTGGTTTTCGGCCTGCGCCCTGTTCTCCGTATGTGTACCGGTGCAGGCCTGGGTTGCGCTGCGAACCCTCGGCGAAGCACTGCGGGGGGAGGGCGGGCAGCCTCCCGCGCAATCGCTATGACGGGGGATATGTGGATTGGGCTGGCCGGGCTGGGAGGGCTTTTTCTGCTGATTGCGCTGCACGTGCCGATTGGGGTTGCGCTGATCCTTGTCGGCGTCCTCGGCACCGGCACGCTGATTGGTTTTGGGCCGGCACTGGCGCTGCTGGCGATTGAACCCTCGGCCTCCATGGCGTCCGAAGGACTGGCCATCGTTGCCCTGTTTATCCTGATGGGTAACCTGGCCCACGTCAGCGGGCTTTCGGCGGAACTCTACCGGGTTGCGGACCATTTTCTCGGCCACTACCGGGGCGGGCTGGTGTTTGCCACCGTTGGCGCCAGCGCGGGTTTTGGTGCCGTGTGCGGCTCGTCCGTCGCCACCACCGCTACCATGGCAAAAATTGCTCTCCCGGAGATGCTCGACCGCGGCTACACCCGCTCGCTGGCCGCGGGTTCGATCGCCTCCGGTGGCACTCTGGGTATGATGATCCCGCCGTCGCTCATTCTTATCCTCTATGGCGTGCTGACCGAAAACTCGGTGATGGCGCTGTTCGCCGCCGCCATCGTTCCGGGGATACTGGCGGTGATTTTTTATGTCGTCAGCGTTTCCCTGAGCGTACGGCTGCGCCCGGAACTGGCACCCGCCGGCCAGCGCCGAAGCTGGGGCGACCGGCGCCGCGCGCTGATCGACAGCTGGGGCATCGTGACTCTGATCCTGGCGGTTTCCGGCGGGATTTATGGCGGCGTGTTTACCGTTCCCGAAGCCGCCGCCGTGGGCACCACCGCGGCGCTGCTGCTGGGCTTGCTTCGTCGGCGGCTGAACGGCCGCGCGTTTGTTTCGTGCCTGCGCGACTCGGCCGCCAGCACCGGGATGATTTTTGTCATCATCATCGGCGCTTCGGTCTACAGCTACTTCGCCACCCTGTCGGGCCTGCCCGTGGCCATGGTGGAGTGGATCAGCGGGCTGGGCCTGTCGCCGCTGGCGGTCATCTGCCTGCTGCTGCTCATGTACGTGGTGCTGGGCAGCGTGTTCGACAGCATCGCTGCCATGGTGTTGACCTTGCCAGTGGTGTACCCGCTGATCATCGATATGGGCTTCGACCCGATCTGGTGGGGCGTCATCAACGTGGTGGTGATGGAGCTGGGCATGATCACGCCCCCGTTCGGCATCAACGTGTTTGTGCTGCGCGGCATGGCGGCGCAGATTCCCCTCGTCGAAATCTACCGCGGCGTGGTGCCGTTTGTGCTGGCAGACCTCCTGCGCCTCGCGGTTCTCGTGCTGCTGCCCGCGCTCACGCTGTGGCTGCCGGTTGAAATGGGCTGGATCAAGGCCTGACACGCTGCCGACGGTCCCGCCGCTCCGCCACCCATCCAAATTTCTGCAGAAAGAAGACGATTTCCGTAGGTCGCATAAGCCTCAAGGCGGGGCAAAACCGGCCGATATCAAAGTGAGATTAGAAGAACACCGAAATGTGTGGCCCCGGGGAGGGCAGATGCAAAAACCTGAAGCCCCAAGCGACGAAAAGTCTCGCATGGACACCCTGCGTGCCCTGAATATTCTCGACACCCCGTCAGATGAATCTTTTGACCGCGTGACGCGACTGGCGCAGCGTCTGTTTAACGTCGATATCTCGTTGGTGAGCCTGGTGGATACCAACCGCCAGTGGTTCAAATCGAAACAGGGGCTGAGCGCCTGCGAAACGCCGCGCGACATTTCGTTCTGTGGTCACGCGATTCTCAACGACGAAGTGCTGGTGATCGAAGACGCAGCCGCCGATGAACGGTTCGCTGACAATCCACTTGTTACCGGCGAGCCGAACATTCGTTTCTACGCCGGCTGCCCGCTGAAGGCGGCCAACGGCAAACGGATGGGCACGTTGTGCATTATCGACAGTGAGCCGCGCAAGCTGGCCACCGATGAGGAAGAAACCCTCAAGGATCTGGCGGGCATGGTCGAAGCCAACCTGGCGTCGCTGGATCTTGCAACCTGTGATGACCTGACCGGGCTTGCGAATCGGCGCGGCTTCTATCTGCTGACCGAAAACGCCCTGAGCGCCTGCCAGCGGTCCCAGGAGTGGGCCACGCTGCTGCTGTTTGACCTCAATGACTTCAAGCTGATCAACGATCGCTTGGGCCACGCCCATGGCGACGATGCGCTGCAGGACTTTGGCACGTGCCTGCTTCGAACGTTTCGAAGCTATGACGTGGTGGCCCGGCTCGGGGGTGACGAGTTTGCCGTATTTCTCGGCGGCGTCGACGACCTGCAGGTGCCCGACCTAACCGTACGAATGGACAACTGCCTGCGGCAGCGGCTCCGCCAGTGTGTGCGGCCCTACCGGCTTAACTATGCGGTCGGATCGGTCAGTGTGCTGCCCGACGACGGCACGACCCTGGACAACCTGTTTGATCGGGCCGACCAGAATATGTACCTGGACAAGTGCGCCACCAAAAGAACGCCGCTGCCGGACAGCGGCGACTCAGTGATGGAGCCCTGGGCTACGCCTCAGTAGTCGATCAGGGTCAAGCGCGGCCCCCGGACACCGCCGGGCGCCCAGTTAGAAAGCACAATCAACCTTCCATGTTGTAGCCGCGAGGAGCATCGGGACCGTATCCCCGCGGGACTTGATTCCGGTGATAATGCCCCTACTGTGTGACTCGTAGGCGCAACGTTTCTCAAGGAGCAATCAATGACGGATAACACGGAAAAGGCCATCCTCGCCGGCGGCTGTTTCTGGGGCATGCAGGACCTGATCCGCAAGATCCCGGGCGTCGTCTCAACGCGGGTTGGCTACAGCGGCGGCGACGTTGCCAACGCCACCTACCGAAACCACGGCACCCATGCGGAGGCGATTGAGATCGTCTTTGATCCGGGCATAATCAGCTACCGACAGCTGCTTGAGTTCTTTTTTCAGATCCACGATCCATCCACCCCCAATCGGCAGGGAAACGATCGGGGCATGTCCTACCGGTCCGGCATCTACTACTTCAGCGAAGCGCAGCTCGAGGTGGCCCGGGACACCATCGCGGACGTTGACGCGTCAGGTCTCTGGCCGGGCAGGGTGGTGACCGAAGTGGCGCCTGCGGGTCCCTTCTGGGAGGCCGAGCCGGAACATCAGGATTACCTGGAGCGCAACCCGGGAGGCTACACCTGCCATTTTATCCGTCCAGACTGGCGCCTGCCCCGACGGGAGGCTTCCTGAAGCAGCCCGTCAACGCGGCGCACCCCGGCCGTTTGCCGAGGTCGCCGATGGCAGCACCGAGCGGCGAAAGTGGGTAACCAGCGGATCGGGATGATCCGCCAGCCGCTGCTGCCACCGCCGCCGCTCGTTGTCGCTTTGCGTCATTGCCAGCAGCAGCATCGGCCGGAGCTGACTGAGGCTCGGTAGGTTTTCGCCGACCGCACAGGCGCCCTCCGGCAGCGAGTGACGGGCCTGAGGCGCGTTATGCCAGCGGTCCAGGTGCTCCAGGGCAACCGCGAGACAAAGCCAGTTTGAATCCAGCCTCAGCTTTTCAGTAATGTCTTCCTGGGCCCGCAGGGCCTGTTCTGGCCGTCCCAGCAGCCACAGCAGTTCTGCCTTGGTGGCGCGCGCCTGAAGCGTGGCCCAGTGTTCGTCGCCGCGGTGCTTACGGGTGATCTCAATCGTCGTATCCAGCGCCGCCAGGGACTCGTCGAAACGTCCGGCTTGGCGCAACGTCCGGGCCAAACCGATCCACGGCGAGTAATGCTGCCAATGATCGGCCACGCCGAAATAGGCCGTGTTGACCTCGATTGCCTGCTCGAAGCCCGCGACGGCTGAAGCGTAATCGCCAAGCTCGTAGTCGACGGTGGCGAGGTTATTCAGCATCAGGGCCACCAGGTGATGGTCCGGCCCGAGCCTTTGCCGGCGTGCGTCGAGCGCCGCCACAAACCGGGTTCGGGCCACCGGTAGCTTGCCCTGCTCCCGGGCGATCGTCGCCCGCAGGCTTTCCAGGCTGGCCAGCCCGTCCAGGCCTTCGTTGCCCAGCGATCGATAGTACTGACCGGATGCCGCGCCGTCCTGTTCCGCTTCCTCCAGTAGGTCCAGATTGATGTAGACCACCGTCCTGCGCTGCAGGAGCTGGGCTCGCAGCGGAATCTGGGTCTGCTCCGCTGGAAGCAACGCCAGCGCCTCCGTGAGCAGATCGGCAGCGGCATTCAGCTGATCCCGGTATACCTCCACCCAGGCCAGTTCGCCGAGGGCCCGGGCCAGCTGCGGCGCATCGGACAATTCCTGACGCAGCAGAGAAACGGCTTTTCCCAGCAGCGCTGCGGCCCGCTCATGCTGATTCTGCGTACGCAGCGTCACGCCCATGGTGATCAGCAGCCGGGCCGCCACTGCCGGTTCCTCTGCCAGCTCCTGATCGATGCGGGCGATGCCCTGGTCCAGGAGTTCTGACGCTGTGGGTTCCCGGCCGCCGGTATCGAAGGTGTTGGCAGCGCCGAAAACGGACACGAGAAACTCGGCGACCCGGTCGGCCCGCGCGGCGTTCTGTTCGGCTATTGCCAGCTGAGTCCGCGCCTCCCGGGCCTGCCAGAGGGCCGTTCCAAAGCCTGCCACCAGCGCGAGCAATGCCGCCGAAGAGACCCCCGCCAGCAGCCGGTTGCGCTTCGTCCAGCGCCCGGCGGCGCCCAGCCAGCCGAGCTTCCGGGCGCTGACCGATTCCCCCCGGCGCCATCGACCAAGATCCTCCGCCAGCATTTCCACGCTTGGGTAGCGTGCGTCCGGGTCCACCCGCAGCGCCTTGGCCAGTACGGCGTCCAGGTCCGCCCGGACGGATCCGCGGATGCCCAACCGTTGCCGCCCCATAGGCTTTGGAACACCCTGCCGCATCGCCTCCAGCAGTGCTGAAAGATCCTGCGCGTCGTCAAGGTAGGGGTGCCGGCCGGTCAGCAGGTAATAGGTCAGCAGGCCAAGCTGAAAGACGTCGGTGCCGGTTGTAGAGTTTTGTCCCAGCAGCTGTTCCGGCGCCGCCGCCGCCGGCGTCAGCAGACCGAGGTTCGTCTGCTCCGCACGGCCCTCCGGGTCCAGGAGTTTTGCGATACCAAAGTCCATCAGTTTGACCTGACCATTGTTGGTGACGAGCACGTTTGCCGGTTTGATGTCCCGGTGCACGACCAGTCGCCGATGGGCGTAGGCCACCGCGTCGGCCACCTGCAGCATCAGGTCTACCCGAGCGCGGGGAGACAGCGCTTCCTCCTCACAGTAGCGATCCAGGGGGCGGCCCTGGACGAACTCCATGACGAGGTAGGGCACGTCATCAGCACTTTTGCCGCCGTCGATCACCCGGGCGATGGAGGGATGTTCCAGCCGGGCGAGGAGCTGCCGTTCCTGACTAAAGCGGAGCCGCAGTTCCCGCAGCGGTACGCTGAGCAGCTTGATCGCGACGGTCTGGGCAAAGTCCCCTTCCCGCCGCTCAGCCCGGTAGACCTCGCCCATGCCGCCGGCGCCCAGCAGCTCCGTCAATTCGTAGGCGCCGAGCATCTCGCCGACCCGCTCCTCCTCCGTCAGCGCCGCCACCAGTTCGGGAGCCTGGGCCAGAGCATCGTCGGCGAAGCGTTGGGACCGGTGGGCCGCCAGCATGCGTTCGAGTTTTTCCTGCATCAAAGGCTCCAGTGACGCCTGCGCGAGCGTGTCCTGCTGATCTTGAAGCGGCGCGTCCGCCAGCTGATCAAACCAGGATCGCACAAGGTTCCACTGGGAGGCGTCGAGCTTGGAACTCACTTCAGTTCCGCGGCAATAAACGCCCGCGCCGCCGCCGTATCCCGCTTCACCGTAGGGGTTGATACGCCAAGTACTTCCGCGACGTCGGCCACCTCCAGGCCACCGAAAAATCGCATCTCCGCTACCCGCTCAAGTCGTGGTTCCAGCTTGCCCAGCTCGCGCAGGGCTGCGTCGATCGCCAGCAGATCAACGATTTCCGAGGAAGCATCGGTCAGCTCAACTTTCAGCTCCTGCATTGCCACCGGGGGGCGGCCGGCGCCATGTTTGGGTCGAGCCCGGCGCCGGGCCGCGTCGATCAGGATGTGGCGCATCACCTTGGCCATGGTGGCGTAGAAGTGGGTAGGGCTGGCCCAGCTGTGCTGACCTTCTCCCAGCTTGAGGTAGGCCTCGTGCACCAGCGCTGTGGTATTGAGGGTACCGCCGGTCTTCAGCTGTCGCCGGAGTTGGGCCCGGGCGAGCAGCCGCAGCTCCCGATACGTTTGCTCCGACAGGGCCGGGTCCGCCGCTCCAAAGGCTGCGGTCTCAGCGCCTAGATCGGCATTTTCTTCAGACATGGCCGCAGTTTAGCGCCTGGATGGGGGAGCGCTATGGCAACAGAGCCGACACCTCGCTGCTGCACCCGGATCGCCCCGTGATCCCTGGCGCACCCGATCCTCGTGTGGACAAGGTCAAATCTGCCGCCGGGGGCGCCGATGCGCTCCGGTGCGATATCGCGAGCGACGCGGTCGGCGTCGGCGAACCGGCCAGCGGTGCGACTGCACCTGACGCGATCAGGCGGCGGAGAGCAGGGGCTCCGCCGCTACCTGCGCCGGCTCATCTTTGGGCGCAAGCAGCAGGTAAACGTGGGGCAGCACAAACAGCGTAAAGAAGGTGCCGATCAGCATCCCGACCACCAGAATGATGCCGATGCTGTTGCGGGCTTCGGCACCTGCGCCGGTCACCAGCACCAGGGGGAAATGCCCCAGCACCGTGGCGCCGGTGGTCATCAGCACCGGCCGCAGCCGGGTGCCGGCGGATTTGCGAATGGCGTCCAGCCGGTTGGCGCCGTCCGCCCGCAGCTGCCGCGCAAACTCCACAACCAGGATGCCGTTCTTTGCCACCAGTCCCACCAGGGTGATCAGCCCCACCTGGGAATAGATGTTGATCGTGGTGAGATCCAGGAACGAGATCATGAGGGCACCGCACAGGGCCAGCGGCACCGATCCGAGCAGCACCACCAGCGGATCACGGAAACTGTTGAACTGCAGCGCCAGCAGCAGAAACACAAGCACCAGCGAGATCGCCAGCACGCCAAACATGGTGTTGCCTTCCTTGCGCAGCTGGCGCGATTCGCCAGCGTAGTCGATGGAATAGGTGGCTGGCAGGATGTCCCGGGCGGCTTCCTCCAGCGCGGCCAGGGACTGCTCCTTGGTTGAGCCAGGCATGGTGGCGCCGTAAACGCGGAAAGAGTTGGACTGGCCAAAACGGGTGCGCGCCCGGGGCGCCACCTCGTTCACCACGCGGGCAAACGAGCGCACCGGCAGCAGCGCACCGTCGGGGGTTCGCACCTTGAGGTCGAGCAGCATATCCGGGTCCGCCCGGTCGCTGGTCTCGAGCATCGGAACCACCCGGAACGCCTTACCATCGTCGTCGAAACGGTTGACGAAGTTTCCCGACAGCAGAACGCTAAGCTGCTGGCTGACCTCCGCCATGTCCATGCCCAGATCACTGACGCGCTCCCGGTCAAAAACCAGTCGGGACTGGCGCAGATCGATCTTGAGATCGGTGTCGGCGTAGAGAAATCGGCCGCTTTGATTGGCCGCCGCCACGAGCCGGCCAGCAAAAGGAAGCATGGCTTGGGCGTCTTCCGGTGCCCGCACCACCAGCTCGGTATCGAAGTTGCCCGCCGTGGGCAGTGGCGCCGGCAGAAAAGGAAACGCTTTGATCCCGGCCACGGACGAAAGCCGCCCGAAGGCCTGCTGCAGCAGCTGCTGAGTTGATTCGGCCCGGTCTCCCGGCGCCACCAGCTGCTGCCCGCCAAAGCCGCCGGCGGTCTGCACGATGTGCCACATCTCCTCGGCGCCGGGCAGTTCCTGCATGATCGAAACGGCATCTTTGGTGTAGCTGCGCGTGTAGGTGAGGGAAGCCTCCGGGGCCGACTCGATCACCACATTTACCGTGCTCTGATCTTCCGTCGGCGCGAGTTCCTTTTGCGAAAACAGGTAAAACGGAATGATCAGCAGCGTAAATCCAAACGCCAGCGTCAGCACCTGAGGCCGCGCGTCCAGGCTTCGGTCCAGGATCCGCATATAGCTGGCCTGGATTCGATCGAATGCGCTGTTGACCCGGCTGGTAAAGCCACCTTCTTTCCCGCCCACCGGGGCCAGCGCGGCGCTCATCAGCGGCGACAGGGTGATGGCGACGACGCCGGATACCAGCACCGCAGTGGCCAGTGCGAAGGCAAACTCCCGAAACAGCACGCCCGACAGGCCGGAGACAAAGCCGATTGGCGCGTATACCGCCGCGAGCGTGAGCGTCATGCCGACAATCGGCGTCAGCAGCTGCCGCGAGCTGGCGAGCGCCGCTTGCTGTCGGCTTTTGCCCTCCCGCATGTAGCGAGCTACGTTTTCCACGACCACGATGGCATCGTCCACCACCAGCCCCACCGACAGGACGATGGCCAGCACGGTGAGCAGATTCAGGGAAAACCCAAACAGCGACATGGCCGCCATAGCGCCCAGCAGAGAAATTGGGATCGCCACCAGCGGCACGAGGGCGGTGCGCAGCGATCCCATAAAGAGGACTACCACCAGGCCGACCAGGGCAATGGTCTCGGCGAGGGTGACAAAAATCTCCCGCAGCGCGTTGCGCATGTACAACGTGCCGTCGTAGCCAATGCCAATGGTGAGGCCTTCCGGCAGGCGGGGTTTCAGGGACTCCAGCACCTCATAGAGCGCATCGCCAATTTCGATCTCGTTGGCGCCCGGGAGCGGCCAGATGGAGATGAATACCGACTCCTGGTCGGTCAGCCGGGCGATCACCGTGCCTTCTTCTTCGCCGCGCTCAATCCGCGCCACGTCCCCGAGGCGGATCTGCACCCCGCCGCTGTCGCGCACCACCAGCGACCTAAAGTCTTCGGGGGAGGTGAGGGTGGCATTGGACAGCAGATTGATTCGCTGGTCACGGCTTTCGCTGCGACCCAGGGTTGAAATGACGTTGTTGCCGGTCAGCGCGGCCCGCACGTCCAGCGTGCTCAGGTCGTACTGGGCCAGCCGGGCCGGGTCCAGCCAGACCCGCATGGCCGGTTGGCGCCCGCCTTCAACGCCAACCCGCTGCACGCCCGGTATCGCTGCGATTACCGGATTCACCTCCCGCGTCAGGTAGTCCGTAACGGAGCCTCGGGTTAGTGGGGCGCGAATCACCACGTCCAGGTAGAACGCCGCAAAGGGCCGATCCGCGCGAACCACGGTTACCGCCGGGTCCTCAGCACCCTCGGGCAGCTCGAAAGCGATCTGGTTCAGCCGGGCGGTGAGCTCGGCCAGGGCTGCGGTGCTGTCCTCGTTCATCTCCAGCCACACCCGGACGGTGCTCGACCCGGACGTGGTCACCGAATCGACGTAGTCCACGCCGGGCATGGTGGAGGCAATCCGCTCAATCGGCTCGGTGATAAAGCCCTCGACGATCTCTGACGAAGCGCCGATGTAGGGCGTGAAAACCTGCAGCGAGGCGCTCTCAATCTGCGGATACTGGAGGATCGGAAGGCTGAGTGCCGCCCGGGCTCCCAGGATGATCAGCGCCAGAGAAACCACGATCGATACCACGGGCCGCTCTACGAAAACGTCGGTGACACGCGGTTGCCGGGTGGCCGAGGTATCCGTCACGGCCGCGGCACCGCCTCGCTGTTTCCCTGCTTCACGAGAAGGCCCTCGCGAAGTTTGAACGAGCCCTGGGCCGCGATGAGGTCGTCGGCCTCAACGCCGGAACGCAGATAGGCGTGCTCGGCCTCGATGCGCAGCAGGTCGACCGCTCGCCGGGTGGCGCGGTAGGGGGCATCAGCGCTGTCCTCCGCCGGAATCAGCACAAAAACGTGCGGCCCAAACGTATCCTCCCGCACCGCCACCGCCGGAATCTGCCAGGCCGGAATAGGTTTCCCGGTGTCGACGAGCACCGCGACGATTGCCCCCGGAATGGCCGCGAGTGAATCGCTAAGAAGGCTGGCACGGTAAAGAACCGCTCGGGAATCTGCGTCCAGCAGCGGCGACCGGGCAATGACCTGCGCCGGCATTGAGCCAGCCTGATCGCTGGCAATGCTCACCGTATCGCCGGGCGCCAGGCCGGCGTGCTGCTGGGGCAGGGAAAAATCGATCCACGCCTCGTTACCCTCACCGACTAAGTTGGTGATCACGCTGCCGGCATCGAGGTAGGCGCCGGCTTCCCAGCGCTCGAGTCCCGAGCGTGCGGCAAACGGTGCCCGAATGGTCTTCTTTTCGATGATCGCCTGCACCCGTTGCGCCTCGGCCCGGGCCGCGTCGCGCTGCGCCAGGGCATCGTCTACGGCCTGGCGTGAGACGGCGCTGCCGCCCAGCAGGTTCTCGTTGCGATCAAGCGTGCGCTCCGCCAGCGCTTCCCGGGCGTTGGCCGCCGCCAGCAGCGCCAGTTCCTCGGAGGTGTCCTGTCGAATCATGACCTGACCTTCCGCGACGCTGGCGCCGGGGGCGAAACCCACTTCCACAACGGCACCCGCCAGCTCATTGCTAAGGGTTACCGAGCGCACCGGGACCACCTCCCCCACGACGCGGGTTCGCGGCACGTAGGGACGGTTCTGCGGCTGGACCGTTATGACCGTTTCCGAGGGCTCGGGAAAGGATGCACCAAACGCGATCGCCGCGCTGATCTGGCTGAATTTGATGAAACCCAGAATACCCACCGCCGCGCTCCACACCGCCGCGGTCAGCAGCCACCGCCTGACCTTCTTGTTCATTGCGTCTTTTGCATGGCGTTAGACAATTCAGACTCTCTCACCAGCGGTGATTATGACGTGACAGCAGGCGCCGGAAGGCGGTTTTGGTCTCGCGCGGTGCCCGGGTGTAGCGCTGCCAAGGCACCGTTTTTATCCTCCCATCGCCCAATATTTTAGTCGCAGTGCGCCGAAATTATCGCTTTTGGTGGTTTGCCTAACGACCTGTCAGAAGCTCCGGAGTGAGGTTTAAGCAACTGAATTAAAGAAGAAAATATTCAAAAAGACGTGATGCAAAGCGTTCTGGCACGGGCGTTGCTCTTACAGGCGCACAACACTCAATTTCGTGCAGGACCATGAAAACCAGGACCCTTACCATCGCTACCGCCATCACGACCGGATTGCTGCTGACGGCCAGCAACATCAACAGCGTACTGAATACGCCGGGCAAAGCGCCGCAGGGTGACATTGAGCCGCCGCGCCGCATCGCTGCGTCGGGTCTGCCGGCCGAGGGACCGGCCAGCTCCGGCATTTCGCCCACCGAGCTGCGGTTCGACGCTCCGATCGCCCGGTCGACAGCGGCGGCAGCGGCGCCAGCGGCGACGCCCGCCGCGGACCCCGCGAAAGCGCTGACCGAAGATCTGTCTTGGGACGAGGACGCGGAGGAACGGCTGCCGCCGCGGCCGGTCGCACCCGCTGCGGAGGCCAAAATGAGTCCTGACGTGCAGGCGCTGGCCCGTTCTGGCGGCCCGGAGCTGGTGGACGTGCTGGTGGCCTATGACGAGCTGCCTTCGGCTATCGACCTGGCGGCAATGGACAGCCACCTCGTGCGCAATTTCGCCAACCTGGAAATTGCCCAGCTGAAGGTCCCGGCAGCATCGCTGGACCTGCTGGGCCTCGCCAAGGGAGTGGATAGTCTTACCTTGGATGAGCCGGTAAACGGCGCTGCCGGTCCGGCCCTCGCCACGGCAGGTCTGCCCTCGCCCGGTTCGCCGCAGTACACGGTCGCGGCCTCTGACGTGAAAGTGGCGGTGCTCGACAGCGGCGTTTCTGAACTGGCGGACCTGAAGGTGACCCGGCGCATGGACTGCACCGCTGGATCTCAGGGTTCCACACGGTCTTTTGCCGACTATTTCACCGACCGGGTGACCCATGGCAACAACGGTTCCCACGCCTTCAACGGCCCCTGGATCGAAGGCGGCGAAAACGACGGCGTCACCAACGGTTCTCTGGAAATTGGCTGGACCGGCAATGTCTGTCAGTCGGACAACTGTCTTCAGGTTGAGACCCGGAAAACGGGCGTCAATTGGACCCGAGGTTTTGATATCGGCGGCGCTTCCCACGCCCAGCTGAGCTACGTCTACTCGCATGACAAAGACGGTGGCACCGTGGTGGTGGAGCTTTCCGCCAACGGGGGGGCCACCTGGCGGACTCTGAGAGAGTACCCGCTGACCTCGTCTCGCACCCGCGTGGCCGAATCCATCTCGATCGAGCGCTATGCTGGCCACGACACACAGCTGCGGGTTCGCGCCACTAAAAAAGCCAGCAGCGGATATGGGCTTTTTGGCCTAGACAATGTCGTCATCAAAGCCTCAATCCCCGCGGAAAGCTGCATGGTAGCGAGGCCCGCCGGCGGCAACGGTAGCGCCGGATCGTTTCTGGATCGCTTTGACGACCGCCGCTACAGCAACAACAACGGCAGCTTGAGCTTTGCGTCCGACTGGATCGAGGTGGGGGAAAGCAACGGCAGGTCGACCGGTGACCTGGAAGTCGACAACGACGATGGCCTCTGCCTCTCCGGCGACTGCCTGCAGATCGAAACGCCGGTGGTGGGCAAAGCCATTTACCGCGCGCTGGATCTGGCCGGTGTTGATGCCGCCACGCTGAACTTCGTTTATTCGCACACGGACGGCGGCGAGGTAGCGCTGGAAGTATCCAGCAATGGCGGCGGCAGCTGGTCCCGGCTCTCTACCTACAACCTGCACAGCGACGTCAGCAATGTGGCCGAGAGCTTCGATATCACCCCGTTTGCCAGCGCCGACACGCAGATCCGCTTCCTTGTGACCTCCGGGCCGCAGGGCAAGATGGGTATCGATGATATCGAGGTGCTGTCAGTTTCGGGCGATACCGACAGCTGGGACCCCTACGGCCACGGCACCCACGTAGCCGGCGTGATCAGCGGTGACGGCACCGCTTCCGGTCTGGCGCAGAAGGGTGTGGCGCCCGACGCCGGCATCGTATCGGTACGCGTGCTCGACGGTCAGGGGCGCGGCGTCACCTCCGACGTGATTGCCGGGCTGGACTGGGTGCTGGCGAACGCCGGTGCGCAGGACATCCGAGTGGTCAACATGTCGCTCGGCAAATCGATTGAGGTGAACGCCGCCAAAGATCCGCTGGTGCGGGCCGTCGAGGCGGTCTGGGATGCCGGCATTGTGGTGGTGGCCTCGGCCGGCAACTACGGCCAGGACGGCAATTTCACCATCACCAGCCCGGGCAATTCCCCTAAGGTGATCACCGTGGGGTCGCTGACCTTCTCCGGCACCAAGAATTTTGCCGACGACTATGTGTCAACCTACTCGTCCCAGGGTCCGACCCTGAAGGACCACTTTCTCAAGCCCGATCTGGTCGCGCCCGGCAACAAGCTCATCGCCACCATGAGCGGCAAATCCAAGCTGCACAAAGACCTGCCCGGTCGCCGGGTGGGACAGGAGTATCTGGAGCTTTCCGGCACCAGCATGGCAGCCGCCATGACCTCCGGCGCCGCTACGCTGATGTTGTCGGCGGACCCCAGCCTGAGCCCGGCCACGGTGAAAGCCCGTTTGATGCGCTCCGCGCGCAAGATTGAAGGGGATCCCACCGCCACCGGCGCCGGCGTCCTCGACGTGGAGGCGGCGCTGGCCGACACCGGCTTGATGCAGACGCAGGCCCTGTCGCCGCGCATGGCGCGGTCGGATGAAGGTGAGGTCATCTTAGTGGAAGACACCGCGCTGCTCTGGGGTGACGACGCCTGGGCGAATGGCTACCTCTGGGCCAACGGCTATCTGTGGGCCAACGGTTATGCGACGTCGGACGGCTACGTCTGGTCCGACGGCTACCTGTGGGCCAACGGCTACCTCTGGGCCGATGGGTACCTGTGGGCCAACGGTTATCTCTGGTCGAATGGTTACCTGTGGGCTGACGGCTATCTTTGGGCCAACGTGGTCGCGGGTATGGACCCGCTGATGGCCTACGGCGCCGTTGCAATCACGCTTAGCGACGACTGAGGAGCAGGCTCATGCTGAGCAAACACACCACGACGACCGACGCAGCGGTTGCCAAGACACGATACCCGCTGCTGCCCGTGGCTGTACTGGCCGGCGTGGTTCTCGTCGCGGCGGCCTGGCATCAGGTGCGAGGGGGCTCTTCCGTAGCGGCCACCTCGGCAGCAGGTGTGGCAGATGGGGCGGCCTGGATTGTGCAGGCGCAGGACATCGCCACGCTGCGGGAACTCGGTGTCGCGCACGGGTGGCAGGTGGTACGCGAGCTCGAGCTCATTAACGCGCTGGTGATCCAAAGCGGCGCGACGGCGGATGAGCTGCGACTGCTGCCCGGCGTTACTGCCGTTACCCCGAATCGAGGGGTAACCGCCGCGAGCACCCCGGCGAGCCAGAAGTTCAGTATCGTCAATAGCTTTTTTCCCCATCAGCTCGGCGCAGATCGACTCCATCAGCGCCTCATCACCGGGCGCGGCGTATCCGTTGCCGTGCTAGACAGCGGCATCTACGACACTTTGCCCCTGCGGCGAAACATCCTGCTACAGGACCGCATCCGGGGCGTGTACAACCTCGCCAGCGGCAAAACGGGCCGAGATCCGGTCGACGTGGAAGACGGTTTTGGCCATGGTGCCCACGTGGCTTCCACCATCGCCCTGGCCGAAGCCACCATCGGTGGCACCTGGAAAATTGGCGACTACAACGGCATCGCGCCCGATGCGGGACTGGTGATCGTGAAGGTCCTCGACGACCAGGGCCGCGGTACCTACGCCGACGTAATCGCGGGCGTGGAATATGTCATCGCCAACGCTGACCAACTTGATATCGGGGTGATGAACCTGTCGCTCAGCGGCGCCGTCTATTCCCACTACTGGGAAGATCCGCTCAACCAGGCGGTGATGGCCGCCTGGGATGCGGGCATTGTGGTGGTGGTATCCGCCGGCAACCGGGGACCGGACCCGATGACCATCGGCGTACCGGGAAACGTCCCCTACGTGATCACCGTTGGTGCGATGAACGACGGCAATACGCCCTACGAGCCGGCTGACGACTGGCTGGCGGAGTTTTCCTCTACCGGCCCGACCGTTGAGGGTTTTGTAAAGCCGGAGGTGATTGCGCCGGGCACCAACGTCCGCGGCGTCATGGCGGATCAATCGTCGCTGGCGACCACCTATCCTGAGTTTAAGCGCTGGAGCGACCGCTACCAGCTGTCCGGCACCTCCCAGTCCGCCGCCATGGTGGCCGGGATTGCGGCCCTGATGCGGCAGGTGGACCCGGAAGCGACGCCGGACGACATCAAATGCCGCTTGATGGCCACCGCCCGGCCGGCGGTGAACATCGATGGCGCGCCGGGACTTAGTGTTTTTCAGCAGGGCGCGGGCCTGGTAAATGCGTATGAGGCGGCCTACAGCGAGGAGTCCGGCTGCGCCAATCGAGGCCTGGACGTGCAGGCTGACCTGGCCGACACCCAGCACTTCGGTGGCCGCGCGGCGGTGGACGAAGACGGCCGCTTTTACCTTCGCGGCATGGAAGGCCACGATCTCTGGGGCGACAGCTACCTGTGGGGAAATGGGTCGTTCTGGGCCGAAAGCTACCTCTGGGCCAACAGCTATCTGTGGGCTGACAGCTACCTCTGGGCCGACAGCTATCTGTGGGACAGCGACAACCAGTGGGAAGGCAGCGAGGTGCGGACCGACAGCTATCTCTGGGCCAACAGCGCCAATACGTTGCCCGACGCCTGGGGCGACGACAGCATCGCCACGGAGCCGTTCCAGTTTGAAGTGCTGGATCCGCCGCTGTTTGCCAATAGCTTTGAGGACTGAGGCTAGCGCCAGTTGGACCCGCGCCAGAGGTGGCAGTCTATCGAATCAGTCGCGAAGCAGTCGCGGTAACGCCGGTTTCTATCCGGATCTGTTCAACATTGCTCCGGTAGCCGGTGAATGCCAGCAGTCCGACCAACGCGCTGCCCAGCAGCAGGAACAGAGCCGGAATTGTCGTGTGCATGCCTCAATGTATGTGCCGCGGGGCAACACACGCCAAATCGCAGACCGGCGCTCCTGCTGACCGCGGCGAACGCGCAGTCCAGCCAGATAGCGCGCCATCGGCCACCTTTACACTTCTTCGCAAAACCTGGCGCACGATCACAGCTGCGTCCGTATGCTGATGCTCATCAACTACGGAGCAGTACCCCATGATCAAGACGACGACTTTGCTGGCCATCGCCCTTTATCTGCCGATGAGCGTGCAGGCCCAGGAGGAACGCGCCGAGGCGTTTCGAACGTCCTTTGCTGAGACGCAGCAGCGGCTGAGCCTGACGGAAGACCAGCGCTCGCAGGTGGAACCCATTGTGCGGGCGCAGTTTGATGCCACCCAGGCAGTCATGAAGAAATACGGATTCACGCCCGGCGCTCAGGGTGGAAGCGGCGCAAGCATGCGCGAGCTGCGCGCCATGTCGAAAGAACTGAAACCCATTCGCAAGCAGGCAGATAAGGAACTGGCGGCCGTCCTCTCCCGGGACCAGATGAAGGAATACAAAGACATTCAGGAAGAGCGCCAGGCGAAGATGCGTGAGGAAATCAAACAGCGGCGAAACAGCCGCTAGCTGGCGGCGATCGACGGAGGACGGCAATGGACACGCTCAATGGAATGCTGGCCGCCATCCTGCTGGCCCTGGTGATGGTCGAATTACGCTGGTCGAAAACCCGCAGCCTCAGCACCTACAGTGCCCGGGACGCGGCCGCCAACTTTTTGATCGCGCTGGGTAACGCGCTCCTGAAGCCGCTCGCGCTGGCCTGGACACTCATGGTTTTGACACTCGTGGAGCCCCACCAGTTGTTTACCCTGGAGGCATCGGCGGCAACCCTTGGGCTGACCTTTCTGGTCGTGGAGCTGGCCTACTACTGGTACCACCGCCTGTCCCACGAGATTCCGCTGCTGTGGACCATGCATCACACCCATCACTCGAGCCGGTGGTTCAATTTCACCACCGCCATTCGGCTGAACTGGGTCGCCAAGTTTGTGAGTCCGCTGTTTTTTATGCCGCTGGTGCTGCTTGGGTTTTCGCCCGTGTGGATCGCCGCTTCGCTGGGCGTTGGTCTGCTCTACCAGCTCTTCCTGCATACCCAGTCGATCCCGACACTGGGTTGGTTTGAGGGCAAGCTGCTGAATACGCCGTCAGCGCACCGCGTGCATCATAGTCGCAATGCTGCGTACATCGACAAGAACTACGGTGGCGCACTGATTGTGTGGGACCGCCTGTTCGGAACTTACCAGGCGGAAAGTGAGCCGGTGCGCTACGGGGTGACCACCGGATCGGTCGGGCACAACCCGTTCGTGATCCAGCTGGCGCCGCTGGTCAAATATCTGCGCGGCAACCTTCAGCGGGAGAAACACGCGGCCGCGCCGGCCCCGGACGCGAGATCCGAGTCAGCGCTGGTGTAGGATGACCGGCCGGAAATCAGACCATGCGTTGTGAAACAGCCGAACCGGAAACACGCCCAGCATGCCCAGCCCCGGGGCCTGACATGAGCGGTGCGATCAACGTGCTGATGATCGACGACGACGTCAGCCTGACCGGCCTGTTTGGCGAGTTTCTCGAGACCGAGGGAGGCTTTAAGTTCACCGCCTGCCATGACGGCGAGGCGGGGGTGGCGGCGGCGCTTGGACAGCCCTACGACATCATCATTCTCGACGTGATGATGCCCAAGCTCAGCGGGTTCAATGTGCTGAAGGCGATTCGGGAGGTCTCTGATACGCCCGTCATTATGCTGACGGCGCGCGGCGACGATCTGGATCGGATTCTTGGCCTCGAGATCGGGGCCGACGACTACGTACCCAAACCCTGCAACCTGCGCGAGCTGGTGGCCCGCATTCGGGCGATCCTGAGGCGGGTATCCGGGTCGCCGGAAGGTGGTCGAGCCGACGCCTCGCGGATTCAGGTGGGAGATCTGCGCCTTGAGTCCGGGTCCCAGTCGGTCTACCGCGGCGAGGAGCTCGTCAACCTGACCGCCACCGAATTCCGGGTTCTTGAATCCCTGGTGCGCGCTGCGGGCGAGGTGGTTTCAAAAGACACGGTAGCCCGGGAAGCTCTCGGTCGCCGCATCATGCCCTACGACCGCAGCGTCGATGCCCACATTGCGCAGCTGCGCAAAAAGCTCGGGCCGCTGCCCAACGGAATGCAGCGTATCAAGACGCAGCGGGGCCGGGGGTATCTCTACGTGACGCTATGAACAGCTTTTTCCAGCGGATCTTGCTCTCTGTCTGGTTGACGCTGTTTCTGGCGGTGCTCGGAACCTATTTCATCGGGCGACTGCTGCCGTTTTCTGACGAATCTCCTGAGGCTGACGTGGCGCTGGTGGCGGCGATTGCGCGCGACCTGCGAGATGCCATCGCTGCGGGGGAATCGGCACCCGCTTCAGCCGTCGCGGATCGGTTCAGCCTGAGTTTTGAAAACCGGCTCCAGGTCTACGTGATCGAGCGCGTCAGCAGGAGCGATATCCAGGGCCGGGAGCTGCCTGCCGCAGTCCAGCTTCTGCTGGCGCAGGGAGACGGCGGTGAGCTGCCCTTCGGGTATCGGGATGAGCGCATCGTCCAGCATGATGTACCGCTGCCCGGGTATCTGGTGGTGGGATTTCTTGAAGGGCTGCCACGGTTCTTTTTTGGCCCCCAGGAGCGCTACCTCCTGCTGCTGGTGATTGTGCTTGTCAGCGCCGCCATGTAGTATGCCCTGGCGCGCTTTATCGTGCTGCCGATTCGCCATCTGCGCAAAGCCGGGCAGCGCGTGGCGGCGGGTGATCTGAGCGTGCGGGTGGCCCACACGGTGGGCGACCGGCAGGACGACATTGCCGGCCTGGCGCGCGACTTTGACACCATGACCCAGCGCATCGATGGCCTGCTTAGCGGGCAGCAGCGGCTGATGCGGGACGTGTCGCATGAGCTGCGCTCGCCCCTGGCGCGGCTGCAGGCGCTGCAGTCCCTGGCCCGGCAGCAGTTCACCGGCGAAGACGACTCGCACATTCTCGATCGGATGGACCATGAGACCGAGCGCCTTAATGCATTGATCGAGCAGATCCTGGTCTTTGCGCGGCTGGATGCGCGGCAGGAGATCCGGCGACAGACCACCGACCTGGCGGACCTGCTGAGGACGATCGTTGACGACGCTATGACCGAGGCGGGGGAAACAGAAAAGGACGTTGTCTACGAGGGGCCAAACCGCCGGACGCTGCAGCTGGATGCCAGCCTGATGCACAGCGCCATCGAAAACGTGGTGCGCAATGCGTTGCGCTTCACCGCCGACGCAACCGCGGTGCGGGTGACGCTCGTGGAAGGCCCATCGGGTGTCTACATCACGGTGGAAGACGTGGGGCCAGGGGTTCCGGAGAACGCTCTGAACGCATTGTTTGAGCCGTTTTATCAGGTTGATGAAAGCCGCACGCCGACCAACTCGGGCAGCGGCGTGGGGCTGGCCATTGCCAAACGGGCGATTGAGCTGCATCAGGGCCGAATCCGGGCAGAAAACCGCGCTCAGGGTGGGCTGCGCGTGACCATTGAACTGCCGGCAACCTGACCGGAGAACCCCGCAGCGTCCTTTTCCGGTCGGAGCCTGATCGCTTCCTCACACTTCTTCGCATTCGGCTCGCGTTTCCTGACACGGGCGTCCCTAGGCTGGACGGATCGAAACAGCGATCACAGGAGACGCCCTATGAACCCCTCAATTTTTACCCTGTTTGCCGCAACCCTGTTTTTCCTGGCGCCGGCGGCGCGGGCGCAGACGTCCGCCGATACGCCGCCGGTTGATCCCGAAGGTCTGGGGATTGCCGGACTGTGGTTTGACCCGACTCTCGACGGCGAAGGCTTCAGCGTGGTTCAGTCCGACGCGGGTATTACGGTCTACTTTTACGGCTACGACAGCACCGGCCAGGCCCTGTGGCTGATCAGCGACACGTTCCCGTCCGCCGCAAGCCCCGACACCGCCGTCACCTTGACCGCCTATCGCGGCACCGGTGGCAATTTTTCCGGCCCGGTCCAGGAGGCCACATTCGCCGCCTGGGGCGATATGACCATGACGGTGCAGGACTGCGACAACGTGCGTTTTGAGCTCAGCGGTGCCGACGGCTCAAAGTCGTCCGCGACGGCTCGTCTGGCCGGTATCACGGGCAACTATTGCAGCGTCCGCGGCGAAACCCGCAGCGGCGCTACCTACTGCGAAATTCTGCTGGGGTATCAGACCGACGAAGGCCTGCTGGCCGAAGTCTGGGGTACGCAGTTTGTCGGCGAATGTACCGCGGAGAGTTTTGCGGCGCTGGATCAGGACGCTATTCAGGCCGAATACAACGCGGCATTCATCAAGATGAATGGTCCCCGGCAGGTCCTCCCGGACAGCGGCCGATTTGATTCGACCGGCGATGTGCTGCGCACCTTTGGCGACCTGACGATGGCTCAGCAGGCGACACTGCTGGTCAGCCCGGAGCAGGCCAGCTCAGCGGGCCCTTACATCGAGAACACCGTTCTCCGAGAGAACGTCTTTGAACTGTGGTCCGGATCGGAGGTTTACGAGCTCACCTCCGATGAGGGCAAACGCTACGTGATGTTCTCGATCGCCCAGACGGTGGATCCGGAGCAGACCATCGACCAGCTGTCCGGCCTCGGATCCCGGCTTGAGCTGCCTGCGGGCTGGTCCTTTAGTGCTCGCACCCTGGAGCGGGACCTGGTCATCGACACCCGGGGGCGGGCCACGGTGCTGCAGGACAGCTTGGAGAATTCTTATCAGTTGGTGAAGGATGACGATGCGTTCGGGCTTGCCGGCCTGTGGTACGAACCGTCTCGCGACGGGGAAGGCTTCAACGTGATCGAGTCGGACGCAGGCACCACCGTTTACTACTACGGCTACGACGCCGCGGGGGAGCCGCTTTGGCTCGTCACCGAAACATTGCCCGAGTCCCTCGGCGCCGGCGATGCGCGGGTGCTCCAGGCCTTTCGCGGTACCGGCGGAACCTTCGAAGAGCCCCTGCCGGGCGCTGAGCTCAACGCCTGGGGCCGCGTGATTGTCGTTGCCAGCGAGTGCGGACAGGTGAGATTTGAGCTGGACGGCGCCGACGGCAGTAAGGCCACGGAGGTGACCCGGTTGGCCGGCATTACGGGCAATGCCTGCGCGGAGCCCGAGATTCTAGAAACCTCCGCGGGCATCAAATTTGTGCGCACGCCCGACGATGCGTTCGACAACCTGCCGGACTGGCCTTATGAAGGCAAATACGTGGAAATCGACGGCCTGCGCCAGGCGTATGCTGAGGCCGGGCCTGCCGATGGGGAAGTGGTGCTGCTCCTGCATGGTCAGCCCAGCTGGTCGTACCTGTATCGGAAAATGATCCCGGTGCTGGCCGACGGCGGCTACCGGGTCATCGCCATGGACCACCTTGGCCTGGGCCGCTCCGATAAACCCATCGACGTCGAGACCTACACGTATCTTGGCCACTCCGATCGGCTGGAACGGTTCATCCAGGCGCTGGAGCTCACCGATATCAACCTGTTTGTGCAGGATTGGGGCAGCCTGATCGGACTGCGGGTGGCCGGTCTCAATCCTGAATGGTTTGCCAGCATTGCCGTGGGAAATGGCACGCTGCCCGATATTCCCGAAGGCTTCGAGCCTTTTCCGCCCGTCGAAAACACCGACCAGGTGCTGGACCTTCCGTCTCCCTATGCCCAGTTCCCGGATCAGCAGGTCCCGTTTTTTGACGGCTGCGAGTTACTGTTTGAGCAGCCGGAGGAGAACTTCTTCCCCAGCTGGATGAACTACGCGATGAATGGCATCTCCTTCCGCGCCAGCGATACGCTGGAGAGCCTTACCTGGTTTGAACTGTCTGCGGCCGAGGAGGCTGCGTACGATGCTCCGTTTCCCAGCCGTCTCTATATGGGCGGGATCCGGACGTTTCCGTCGCTGATCAACGACGTTCCGGGGACCACGCAGGAGGCGCTGACGGGACTGACCTCGTTTGCCCGCCCGCTTATCACGATCTGGGCCGCCAACGACCCCGGTAACCTGGGCTCCTGCGAGACGCAGCAGTGGTTTATCGACAACGTGCCGGGAGCCGAGGGCC
>JBCCVP010000062.1:0-26826 GCA_039195135.1 Pseudomonadota bacterium
CGGCGGCGGCGGCCAGCGCCAGCGCACCTCGCCGCTCGCTCATCAGCGCTGCGGTTTTTTCAAGAATCTCCAGACGTTTGGTGATCGGAAGCCACCGGGCGCGATCCCGGTAAAGGCTGTGGGCGGTGGTGAGGGCCTGCTCCAGCAGCGACTCACCGATGGTATCCACCGTACCGAGCAGTTCGTCATCATAGGGGCACCGCACTTCCAGCTGGCCGCTGGGTTTGCCGCCGCCGGCGATGGTCAATCCAAAGTGTTCGGTCACGGGTGCACGTTCCTTGGGTGGGCAGTGCCGTCATTTTACCGAACTCAGCCCCGTCCCGGAGCACCCAGGATTTGCCGGTCAGCGCCGGCGCGAACTCAGGGCGTTTCGAAACCGTCCGCGAACAGAACTGGTACCGGCACCAGCGAATCGGGAATGAGAAAAGCCGGCAGCCCGCTTTCAGCCACGGTCATCGTGACCGATCCGGCCTGCGCCGGGGCGCTGGTCTCAAAGCCGAAACTGATCATCCGTCCCCAGGAGAGGACGCCGCTGGTGGGGGCAGAAAAATTGAGCGTGGCGGCAGCCTGGTCACTCTGCCAGTTGTTGGTGACCGTCGCGTCGCCGTCGACTACATACTCGGCGGTCACGGCGGCCTCCCCCACCGGGATGGCGATCGCATTGATGCCCCGGTCGAAGTCAAAATTCATCAGCGTGTACTGGTAGCGATACTGGCCGCCGGGCAGTTCCGTCACCCGCACCGCCAGCCGCGCCTCACCGCCCTGGGCCTCCACCGTCTCGGAGGCCTCGTCGACCCCGGGCGTGGCGTCGTCTACAAAGGTGTTCAGCACCGGTCCGTTGGCAAAAGTACTTCTGCAGGCGCCGCCCACGCAAGGAAACTGCCAAAGGCCAGTGGTGCCGGAACTGGCGTTGAAGGTGGGCGCCACCTCCTGGTAGCCCATGGAATTGAAGATGTTGATATCGTCCCGGGTCAGATACCACGCATCGAGGAAGTAGCGGGCACCGGCTTCGCTTAGGGCGGCTTCGCGCACCACCATGCGACGCTCAAACTCGCTCGCGGGGCTGCTGCACCAGGACGCGTCGTGCGGAACACCGTTGGGGTTGAGCGTATCGCAGCGGCCGTCACCGTTTTGGTCCCAGATGGAATTGACCTTTTCCCACAGCACCGGCGCTGCGGTGATTTCCTCCCGCGGTCCAAGTACGTCTTGATCGGAATTGTTGCCAACGCTGTACAGATCGGTGCACCCCGGGCCGATGACTCGGCCGGAGCGGCAGCCACAGCTGGAATTCATAGAGTTCCAGCCGTGTTTCACCGCCGATCTGCCGATTTGCGTCATTACGCCATCCGCCGCCAGTCGATAAAAATTCCAGACCAACAGTCCGCCCTGATCAACACCGTACGGCTGGCACTGTCCCGTGCCGTCATCCAGACAGTCCGGATCGTCATTAAAATCTGGTGCTTCATTGGCCGGGATTCCATCCGTATCCGGAATGGTGAACATGGAGTACCAGGGAATATCCGCCGTGCCGGCATTGCGAAAAAACGCGGAAGGCGTGATCACTATTTGCCCGCCTGCGCGGGAGGTGGGGGTTTCTAAGATCTGGTCGACGGCCAGCATTTCCACATCGGCATCAAAACCAGGCAGTGTGGGCCAGTTTGGTGCAGCGCCACAGACGGTTCCTTTCGCATGTGCAAGCGCTGCGGGCGGCGCAATTACAGCCAGTTCCAAAGTTACCTGCCCCAGGAACTGGCCAACCACCGCTGCCGCATGTTTGCCATCGGCAGCCTCGGCGAGGGCAGCCAGGGCGGGCCCGGCAAACGCATCCATGATGTGCACGTTCAGCTGAGACTGGCCGGGTCGATAGTCAAAGTGTCCATAACGTAGGGTCAGCAGCGCCTCGCCGCCCTCTGGCAGCGACAGGGCAAACGCACTGTCGCGAACGCCGGCCAGCGGCCTGAGGCGCAGCCCCGCCAGCGCCTGGCGCCCGCCGGGACCCGCCAGCACCGGGGTGCCGGTCAGCACCAGGGAACCACCCTTAAGCTCGTTAAAGCGCGCTCCGTGACCGTCAAACTCCAGCGAGCCCAGCGCCGCAAAGGACATCGTGAAACTCATCCGGTCCTTTTGCCGGGTGACCACAGCCTCGCCCGCCTCGAGCTTCAGGCCCAGGTTTTTGAGCCCCTGCTCGCTGAGCAGCCAGCGCGAGGTGCCGCCGGTGGCGGACCAGAGCGCATCCTGGGCGAAGGCCGCGCTGGGCGCGAGGATCAGGAGCAGTACCTGCACAAACGTAGGCAGCCGACGCGGCGATCTGCCACTGGGCGTAAACTTGGGGTTGAGCACCGATGCGTTTCTTTTCTGTGGACTATCGCTATTGTAGTCGGGCGGGAGCCAGGAAACACCGAGGAGTCGACAAAATGAGGCAATGCCCGCCCCGTCTCCCAGAAACCGGTTGCGGCCTCGGGCCGGCGCCGATGGCCCCCGGTCGGCGGCGACAATGAACCGGGAACCGCGCTGGCGAATACTGCGTCGGGCCGATCCAGCCCGGCTTGCCGCCCAGGCCGCGCAGCTCGCGGAGGATCTGAAGCGCGAGGATCCGGCAGCCCGGCAGCTGCTGGCGGAGTTTCACCCCAACCCGCCGGCGGCGGCTGCCCTCACCCTGGCTGATGCCCGGCTTTGCCTGGCCCGGGCGCATGATTTTCCCGACTGGGATGCCTTCCTGCGGGCCGTGCTGCTGTTTAACGCTATCTGCGAGGACGATGCGGAGGCGGTACAGCGGCAGATTGATGAACACCCGGATCTGCTGGGCGAACGGGTCAACGGCCTGACCTCCAACTGGGGCCCACCGCTGGTGTGCGCCGCCCAGGTGGGCGCAGAACAGGTATTTGCCGCGCTGCTGCTTCGCGACGGGCAGGATCTGGCCTGGGCGCTGGATCGGGCGATCCTGAAGGGCCGGGCTGACATGGCCCGGGCGCTGATCGCCCGGGGGGCCACGCCCGAGCCGGGTGTAGTCCTGGGACCGTGCGAGTCGCTCAACGTGGCCGGCCTTGAGTTCCTGGCGGAGATCGGCGCGCCGCTCACCGACGCCCAGGGCAGCGCGCTGGCCCCGGTGGCGCTGCTGCTGGAAGGTTATCACCGGGATCCGCCGGCCAAACACGCCTGCCTTCAGTTTTTTCTGGCGCACGGTATCGAATACCCGGACACGCCGGCCATGGCCTTTCATCAGGGCCACGTCGATCGGCTCAAATTGTTCCTGGAGCACCGCCCGGACCTGCTGCGCCAGCCGTTTTCCTACCGCGACATCTACCCGCTGGAACTCGGGTGCCATCAGGACGAAACGCTGGGTCTGCACGGGACCCCCATCGCCGGTGGGACCCTGCTGCATCTGTGTATGGACTTCGACGAGGAAGCCATCGCCCGCTGGGCGCTCGAGGCCGGCGCCGACGCCAATGCGCGCTGCGTGCCGGACCCGGATGGTTTTAACAACCACCCGCCGCTGCACAACGCGGTGGTGTCCCAGGCGGCCTTGAGCGGCCGGGAGCGCGGGGGTGTGCTGGCGCGCCTGCTGCTGGAGCATGACGCCGACCCAGGAATGAAAGGAACGCTGCGCAAAGGCATCCGCTTTATCGCGGACGAATCGGTTTATGACTACTGCGATCTCACCGCGGACGAATACGGCCGGCAATTTCATGCCGGACGTTGGGTCAATCAGCCAGCATTGGAACTTGTTGCCGCGGCCCGGGGCTGAGGCCCGGCCGGACCCTTAGGTTTCCACCGGATAGGGGCCTTCCTCAAATACCTCGTCGTGGTAGCTTTTGCTGCCCACCTTTAATGCCAGCTCGCTGCGCGGATCATCGCCGTTGCTGACCGCCCGAAGCACCGACCGAAAATCGTGTTTCGGCTGCCAGTTAAGGTCCCGGCGGGCAGCTGCGTTGTCGTACACCCGGTCCAGCGTCGGGACCATCACCCAGTCCCGGGCCTCGAAGATCTCTTCGTACTCGGGCACGCGCTGCCGCAGCACCTGTGGTGCGTCACGCCCAAGACCGGCGCAGTCTTCCGGCAAAAAGGGCGTGGTGGCACTGATGATGTAGCGGCCAAAACCCAGTTCGGGCGCCCGGGCAGCAGCCAAAAGATGAGAAGTCACAATGTCCTCGATGTCCACCCGACGATAGAGAAACTCCACCGCCTTAATGTTTTCATCCGCGTAGCGGGCCCGGGTTTCCGCGTTGTCGTCCGCTTCCAGAAAAAAACGCGAGGTGCGCAGAACCAGGCAGGGTAATCCTTTCGTGCAGTGAAACAGGTGACATAGGTCCTCCGCCGCCGTTTTGGTGGAGCCGTAGATGTTTTTGGGGACACACGGCACCGTCTCGGTGATCCACGCCGCCGGCGCTCCCGGCGGCGGCACCAGCGACGCGCCGAAGGCGCTGGTGGTGCTGGTGAACACAAACGCTTCCACCCCCTGCCGCGCCGCGGCCTCAAGCAGGGCCAGAGTGCCGGAGATGTTGCCGTCGACAAACTGCTGCTTGCGGTGCGTCGCCACGTGGGGTTTGTGCAGCGTGGCGGCGTGGAACACGTGGGTGACGCCGGCCATGAGATCGGCCATCGCCGCGGCGTCGTCCACCGAAACCAGGTGGGTGGTATGGGGTCCCGGCTTGATGTCGACGCCGACCACTTCGCAGCGATCCGCCAGCGTGATCGCCAGCGCTTCGCCGAGGTGACCACTGGTTCCGGTCACAACAGCGCGTTTCATCTCAGGACTGGGCCGGCTGGGTGAGGGACAGCAGCTGTCCGTCCGGGTCTTTTGAACCAGGCCACCTGCGTGTCCCCCGGCGCGGTCCACACGCCCTGGCGATCCTGCTCCAGCATCTCGTACTGCTCAAACACCACGCCCCGACCCACCAGCTCGTTCATGGCCGCCTCCAGATCGTTTACGGACCAGCCCAGCACCGTATAGGGCGGCGGCTGCATCGCGGCGACGATCTGCAGCCGCAGTTCCACCCCGGCTGCGGCAAACACCAGCGCAAAAGGGGTTGCCTCAGCCAGCTTCACGTCGAGCAGCGATCCCAGCGTCTCCTCATAAAACGGTCGGCTGACGTCGGGATTGGCGGTGGCCGCAAAAGCGGTCAAGGTGGGATTCAACATAACGTGACCTCGGCATAGCGACCGAAACGACCAAGGCGGTGCGCCGTCAACTTGGCGTGTTTGCGCCAGTGATCAATCACCTGCTTTTCTCCGCTGCGATGGGTATCGTCAAGCAGAATCATACAGTCCCTGCTGAGCTGCGGACCCATCACCGGCAGCAGGCCGTAGCGGCCGCCCCGGGTTTTTCCCGGCGGTCCGTCACATACCACCAGCCGGTAGGGCCCCTCAGCGCTGTCCGCTGGCGCCTGATACCACTGAAACTCGTCGTATTGGGTAAGCGGGGCAAGCTCCAGGCGAACGTGGTCAAAGCCCAGAAAGCTGAGCAGCTCAGACACGTACGCGTGCCAGTCCGGATTGTGCTCCAGGGCGACAACGGGCACCTGGCGAAGCTGGGTCACCGCACCCATCAGCAGGGTGGTGGCGCCGGAGCCGCACTCCAGTACCGGCCCCTGCGTGCGGGCTGCATGGCGCCCGACCAGGGTGAGGTAGCTCACGCCCGCGGCGTAGCCCAGATTGCCCCAGGCCAGCGCCAGGCGCACCACATCGCGCTGGCTGGGCGTCCCCCCGTCCGCGAGGCGGCGGCAGGCGCTGGCAAGCCAGCGGGCCTTGGCCGGGAATGTGACCCGGCGAAACGTTTTCATCAACACATGTCGAGTCCTTACGGGGTCAGCTAAACGTGTCATCTAACGGCAACACCGGCTCGCTAGCATTCACCTGCGCTGGGGTAACGGCCCAGCGGCTGACAATGACTCGACCCTCTTCGACCCCGGCTACGCTCGGCTTGCGCCGAGCTTGGCCGGGGTTTTTTTTGGGTTACTCGAAGCTTCCGGTGAAGCGGACGCCCCAGATGCGGGGTTCGTTCACAAAGCCCGTGTTGTTGTTGAAGTCGATACCTCCGATGAGGTTTTCCTCGTTGGTGATGTTGCGACCAAACACGGAGAACCGGTAGCGGCCGTTGTTCATGGAATAGCCGGCTTCCGCGCCCACCTCGAAGTTACCGCTGTGGTTAAACTCTTCCGTCTGGTACAGGAAGATCTCCGTACGGCCGGTGCGGGCGTAGTCCAGATTCGCGAACACCTCGTTGCCGTTCGACAGCGGCTGAATAAAGTCCACCGTCAGGTTGAGGGTGGAACGGGGCGCGTTGGGAAACGGATTGCCGTCCACCCGGGCCACCGTTCCAACTTCCGTCTGCACCAGCGGGTCGGTCGGCGTACACAGGCCCGAACCGCAGATCGGCACCAGCAGATTGCCGTCCTCGATCTCGGTGTTGTTGTAAGCGTAGCCCAGGGTGAAGCTCAGGTTCTCCGTCGCGGCCCAGAGCAGGTCCGCTTCGATCCCGTAGCCCGCACCCCCCTCGGCGCTCACCAGTTGGATGTTGTTGCCGGTACCACCCACCGCGGTCTGCTGCAGGTCCTCGATGTCGTAGACGTAGGCGGTCACGTTGGCCCGCAGGCGGTTGTCGAGCAGCTGGCTTTTTACGCCCACTTCAAACGAGTCGATAATCTCCGACGGTGCCGTGCTGGGCTGGCCAAAAAACGCAATATCCCGACCCTGAATCGAGGGTCCGCGGAAGCCGCGCGCGTAGCGGGCAAAAACGTTGACGTCTTCGTTCACCACGTAGTTAATGCTGATATCGCCGGACAGCTCTTCGTCCTCAAGCACGGTGGTGGGTACCGGCGCGCCGGGATTGTTGAACGCGGTCAGCTCTTTTTCATCGCTGGTATAGCGCAGACCTGCCGTCACGGTGGCGCGGTCGTTCAGATCCCAGGAGCCTTGCGCAAACAGGGCCCAGAGCTCATCGTCGCGAACCACCGTGGAGGGCGGCACGAAGCCCGGATCGGTCACGTCTTCAAGGTCGCTCTGAAAGTAGTAGAAGCCGGCCTGCCAGCGGAACGACTCCGCCGTGTCGCTGGCCAGGCGAACCTCCTGGGTGAACTGATCGGTATCCGCGGTGCCGCCGGTGGCGGACGGAAATGGGATCGGTGCCGGGAATTCCACCGGCAGAAAGCTCGCCCCGAAACCGCCGTCGATGTCGCCGAAGGCGGTACGCTTGCCGTCTTCGTAAGCGGTGATGGAGGTGAGCATCATGTCGCCCAGGTCGTAGTCGATTTTGGCGGTGAAGCCCCACTGCTCCATGTCGCCGATCGACTCGCCGGCATCGTGGTAAACGCCATCGCGGTCAAAGTTCTGGTTCAGGCTGTTGCTGCCGGGATCCAGTATGTTGGCGCGGAAGTAGGACGCCGGGCCGTCCAGATCACGGAACCGAACCGTGAACAGAGCGCTCAGGTCGTCGGTGGGTTCAAACAGCAGCTTGGCCCGCAGGGCCAGCTCTTCGTGGCCGCCTTCCACGTCGTCGGCGCCGGTAAACAGGTTGTCGATCCAGTCGTCGCGGCGGTTCGCCAGGAACGACACGCGGCCCGAGACCGTCTCGCTCAGTCCGCCGCCGATGCCGCCCTCAACAATGACGGTGCCCAGCGTGCCGACGGTTACGCCAAGATCTGCGCTGAAATCCTGCGTGGGATTGCGCGAATCGATCTTGACGAGGCCGGCCGTGGTGTTGCGCCCAAACAGCGTTCCCTGGGGCCCCCGGGCCACTTCCACCTGCTCGATATCGAACAGCGGGAAGCTCTTCAGAATCACGTTTTCCATCACCACCTCGTCCATGATCACCGAGACGGGCTGGGAGGCGGCGTTATCAAAATCGATGTTGCCCAGGCCTCGCACGTAGAAGCGCGGCGCAACGCGGCCGTTGGACGACTCCACGTACAAACCAGGCACCCGGGCCGAGAGGGCCAGGATGTCAGCCCCGCCGGACAGCACGGTGGTGATCGTATCGTTGTTCAGCGTGGCAATAGAGATCGGCACGTCTTGAAGATTTTCTGAACGTTTCTGGGCAGTTACGACAATTTCTTCAAGGACTTGCGCGTTGACCGAGGTCACGCCAAGCGCCGCGGTTACGGCCGCGGCCAGCAGTTTTTTGGGTTGCATTTGGGGGAGATCTCCAGGGGATTGGTCAGACAGCGCCGCGATTATAACTGCGCTTGCCCGGACAATTCATCCAGCGCGTTTGATCACTTTCGGATGCACCAAAATGGCGCAAAAAACCCCGCCGGGCGGCGTCGCCGATCACGCAGATCTAGCGCGGGCGGCGCAGACGGATCGGGCCGCGGGCGGTGGACGGGTCGACCGGGCGGCCGCCCTGCACAATTTCCAGCTGCCCCCGGGCGACCAGCCGCCGGGCGGCGCAGCGCACCGGCTCCATCAGGTCTCGCCAATCCCCCGCGGCGGCGGCCCGGCGGGCCGCTTCGCTGGGGCAGATGGTGGCGTCCGCGGCACGCTGCTCCAGTAGCGTGAGGATCAACGTTTCCAGTTCCTGGTCTTCTGCCGGGACGCCTCGCCGGCGGCAGGCCTTCGAGCAATACTTCACCGACTCCCAGTTGCTGGCCCAGCGTCGCCGCCAGGTCATCCGGCGCCCGCAGGCTAGGCAGGTTTTTTCCGGCAGCGGTGTGTTTGCACCGCGGGGAATCTTATTCACAACTCCGTGACTCCAACTCAGTTCAGATGGCGCCATGCCTGAGGGACCAGAAATCCGCCTCGCCGCCGATCGCCTTGCCGCTGCGGTGGTCGACCAGCCGATCGAGCAACTTTGGTTCGCCAACCCGGACGCCGCGGCGCACGCGCCAGAACTTGCAGAAAGTAAAGTGCGGGCCGTGAAAACCAAGGGAAAGGCACTGCTCACCGAATTTGATTGCGGGCTCACGGTGTACAGCCACAACCAGCTTTACGGGCGTTGGTACGTGGTGAAGCGGGATCGCTGGCCCAAGACCGGCCGCAGCCTGCGCTGGGAAATCAGCACCCCAACCCACAGCGCCCTGCTCTACAGCGCCTCGGAGATCCGCGTGCTGGACGAGGAGCAGCTGCGCCAGCACCCGTTTCTGGTGAAGGCCGGCCTGGACATTCTTTCCGACAAACCCAGCGAGAAGCAGCTGCTCGCCCACATCACGCAAAAACGGTTCCGCAACCGGGGCCTGGGGGGCCTGCTGCTCGATCAGGGATTTGTGGCCGGTCTGGGCAATTATCTGCGGTCCGAAATCCTATTCTGTTCCGGGCTGCGACCGGAGCAGCGCATTGCGGACCTCGCCGACTCCCAGGTGGAGACGCTGGCGGCGCAGACGATAGCGCTGTGTAAGCGCAGCTACCGCACCCGGGGCGTTACCAACGATCCGCAGATCGTGAAGGGGCTTAAGGCCAGCGGCCTGCGCCGGCGTGAATACCGCCACTTCGTGTTCGCCCGCGCTGCCGAACCCTGCCACCTGTGCGGCGATACGATCGAAAAGACCAACGTGGGCAGCCGCCGCCTGTATTTCTGCCCAACCTGCCAGCCCGGCTAACCGATCACCCACGAAAATCCCTTCACAGGCGATTGATTGCCCTTGCCTTAGCGTGCCGCGTTCAAACAACCTGAGGGATTTCCCATGCAGCTCATCCTTGCACTGCTCATGACCGCCGCGGGCAGCGGCGACTGCAACCTGCTCGATCACGACTTCCGCAAGCTGGCGGCCGACGAATCGGTCAACCTGTGCGAAGACTACTCCGGGCAGGTGCTGCTGGTGGTCAACACCGCCAGCAAATGTGGCAACACGCCGCAGTACGACGGGCTGGAGGCCATGTACAAGAAATATCGGGACCAGGGATTTGCGGTTCTTGGCTTCCCGTCCAACGACTTTATGGGTCAGGAGCCCGGCACCGAAGATCAGATCGCCGAGTTTTGCCGCCTCACCTACGGCGTTCAGTTCCCGATGTTTGAAAAAACCACGGTGAAAGGCGCCGCCCAGCACCCGTTTTTCGCGCAGCTCACCGAGGCGGGCCAGGCACCCCAGTGGAACTTCCAGAAGTATCTGATCGACCGGGAAGGCAAGCTGATTCAGGTTTTTTCACCCCGCACACAGCCGGAAGACGAAGCGCTGGTGGAAGCGATTGAAACCGCCATCGGCGGATAAGGACTTTCGAGGAAGCAAATGAAAAGGGCCTGGCCGGGGAGGGGAGAATGGGGAAGAACTGGCCGGCCAGGCCCCGCTTTCAACGCAGGCGTAGTTTCAGCCTCCCGCCGTGAAGGCGCAGTGAAAAATATTAGACAGTTTCGTCTACAAGCCCTTTTGTCGAAATTTTCTTAGAAATTTCTCGCGGTCTCCACGCGGATCGTCTAGTATTTGAGGCAAATACTTAGACGGGTATTAGACAAATGACGCAACCTACCCTGCTATCCATCGGCGCCGTGGCTCGCCTCACGGGTCTCAGTACCCACAGCCTGCGCAAGTGGGAAGACCGCTACGGCGTTGTCGAACCCCAGCGCAGTGCTGGCGGTGACCGGCGCTACTCATCACCCCAGGTTGCGCGGCTCGCTCTGCTGAAAGACCTGGTGGACGCCGGCGACAGCATCAGCGAGCTGGCCGGCCTCAGCACCGACGAGCTCAAAGCACGATCGGATACGCGGCTGACGACAACGCCGCGGCCCGCCGACGACGCGGTGCCGGTGGTGGTGGTGGGAGAATTTCTGCCTGCGCTGCTCGAATACCACAATCCGCTCACACCTCTGCTTAAGGTGCTGCGCTGCGCCCGGGACGTGGCCGAGCTGAAAGACACGCCGGCGGAGGCGGTCATTATCGAAGCGGCCTGCCTCGGAGACGATGCCATCGAGACCCTGGCCACGGCGCGGCAGCTCACCGGAGCCCGCTGCGTGGTGCTGCTGTATCGGTTTTCCGCCAGCGCTACCGAAGCGCGCCTGTCTTCGGAAACCACCGCCTGCCTGAAAATGCCCGTGGACTACCGCGACCTGCAGCGGACCGTCATGCTGATGCTGCGGAAAGAACCGAGCAATCCGGCACTGGAAGCGCGTCCGGCGCGCTACTCGAGCGAAGTGCTGGCCCGACTGCAGGCGGCCGCCGTGACCATCAACTGCGAATGTACGCGTCACCTGACAGACATTGTCACAACGCTGAACGACTTTGAGCAGTACAGCGCCACCTGTGAGTCATCCAGCGCTGAAGATGCCCGCCTCCACCGCTTTTTGAGCCGCACCGCCGCCGCCTCCCGGGCAGCTTTCGAAACGGCTCTCACCACGCTCGCCGCGCATGAGGGCATTCCGCTGGAGCAGTGGCAGGCGGAGTCGCAGCAGCCGCGCAAAAACTAACCTGACCGGGCGTCAGCCCGCCTTGAGCGCCTGAAACGCTGCCAGCGCCGACTCCCGGGCCTGCCGGTGGTCGACCCGGGGCTTTGGGTAGGTCTCACCGAGGGTGATGCCCGCATCACGAAGGACGTTGGTCGGCGCTTCCCAGGGGCGATTGAGAAACATGTCGGGCAGCGCCCTGAGCTCCGGTACCCAGCGCCGCACGTAGGCGCCCTGGGGATCAAACTTCTCTCCCTGGGTCATCGGATTGAAGATACGGAAATAGGGCGCGGCGTCCGCGCCGCTGCCGGCCACCCACTGCCAGCTTGCGGAGTTATTCGCCAGATCCGCATCCACCAGCGTATCCCAGAACCAGTTTTCCCCTTCCCGCCAGTGAAGGCGCAGGTGTTTGACCAGAAACGACCCCACCACCATGCGCACCCGGTTGTGCATCCAGCCGGTGTGCCACAGCTCCCGCATGCCCGCGTCAACGATGGGATAGCCGGTCTGGCCGCGCTGCCAGGCTTTGAGATCCGCCGCGTCCTTGCGCCAGTCGAAGCGGTCAAACTGGTCGCGGAAGTTGTCAGTCGGCAGCGACGGATAGTGGTAAAGCAGATGGTAGGAAAACTCTCGCCAGCCCAGCTCCCGCAGGTAGGCCCAGCCCTGGCTTTCCGGAATGTCGCCGGCGCTGGCCGCTTTGGACACCTGGCGCCAAACCTGCCGCGGACTGATCTCCCCGAAGCGAAGATGAGGCGACAGGCGCGAGGTGTTGACCAGATCCGGCCGGTCGCGATCGCTGGCGTAGGTATCCACCGCGCCGGCCAGAAAGGTGTCCAGCCGCTCAAGCGCACCAGCCTCCCCGGGGGTCCAGCTCTCACGCAAACCACCGGCCCAGTCGGGTCGCGACGGTGTCAGTCCCCAGTCTTCCAGCTGCTTCGACACCGGCGCACCGGCGGCCCAGGTGATTTCCGGTACCGGCCGCGGCTCCGGGTCCCCCACCCGCTCCCGGGCGGATTTCCAGAACGGCGTAAACACGCGGTAGGGATCGCCGGAGCCGGTGCTGATGTGCTCGGGCTCCAGCAGCAGGCGGCCGGGAAAACGTTTCACCTCAAGCCGCTCCGCCAGCGCTTCGAAAACGGCCGGTTCCTGGGCCCGGGCCCAGGCTTCGTAGCCGCGGCTGAAATACAGACCCCGGGCGCCGGTGGCGTCTGCCAGCTCTGCGAGCACTTCGGCGGCGGCGCCGCGTTTGAGCACCAGCTGGCCGCCGGTCCCGGCGATGGCCTCGCCGAGCGCCGCAAGACTGTGGTGCAGCCACCAGCGGCTGGCGCCGCCGGCTCGCCAACTGCCGGCCGCGTCATCGTCCAGCACGTAAACGGCGATGACCGGGCCCGCCTCCGCGGCCCGGGTCAGGGCGTTGTGATCGGCGAGCCGGAGGTCCTCTCGAAACCAGCAGATGATCGGTGTACTCATGCGGTGTGCCTCGCTAAAAACTGATCCGCCGCCGCGGCCAGCCGCTCCCGCCGCTCCGGTTTGATGCGATTCAGGGTTCTTACCATCATCGACAGCCGCGGGTTGCGGGTGAAAAAATCCTGGTGGCGGTCAATAAACCGCCAGTAAAGCCCGTCTACCACGTCACACCACTCACCGCGCGAATAGTCGCTCATTTTGATCAGGTAGTTGGATCCGCAGATGTACGGTTTGGTGGCAAAGATGCCGCCGTCGGAGTGCAGCGCCATACCGTAGACGTTTGGCCCCATGACCCAGTCAGCCGAATCCACGTGGGTTTCCATAAACCAGTCGTGCACCTGCACCGGCTCGATCTCGCAGAGGTTCATAAGGTTGCCTACCACCATCAGACGGAGGATGTGGTGGGACCATCCCAGGCGCTGAATGCTCTTGATCGCGTCGTCCAGCGGCGGGATACCGGTGTCGCCGGTGTACCAGGCCCGCGTCAGGGATCGATGATGGTCAAAAAAGTTGGACGTGCGCTGGCGTTCGTCGTAGTGGTGATAGATGCCGCGGATAAACTCGCGCCACCCCACCACCTGGCGGATGAACCCTTCCAGGGCATTCATCGGCACGTTCATGCGGTCCGCCACCTCAAGGGCGCGGTCTACGATCTCCCGCGGGGTGATCAGCCCCAGGTTGATCAGCGGCGACAGCACGCTGTGAAACACCGTGTCACTGCGCTGGGTAATCGCGTCCTGATAGTCTCCGTAGCGCTCAAATCGCTCGTTCACAAACCCATCCAGCCAGACCAGCGCTTCGTCCCGGGTGACGGGCCACCAGAAGTCCCGCGCCGCGCCGGGGTGATCAGAAAACTCCCGCTCCACCAGCTCCACCACCGCCTCCACGTGGGGCGTCCAGGTGGCCGTGGGCGCCGGCGGCGGCGTCACCGCAGCGGGCAGCTTTTTCCGGTTATCGGCATCAAAACTCCACTGGCCGCCCCGGGGACCCCCGTCGGGCTCCAGCAGGATGCCCGCCGCGCGCCGCTGGCGTTTGTAGAAGTTGGCCATGTGGGGACGCTTGTCACCCTGCACGTAGTCGCTGAAGGCTTCCCGGGAGGTCACAAAGCCCGGCGACGGCAGCAGGGTCAGCGGGATCTCGAGCGCCGCGCAGAGTGCTTCAATCCGGTGGGCCATGAAGTGATCTTCAATCTCGAACATCACCAGCTCGGAAAGCCCTTCGTCGCGGATCCACTCCGCCAGGCGCTCCGTGTAGCTTTCTGCGCCCGTGTCCTCCAACCGGTGGTAGGTCACGGCAAAGGACGCGGAGCGCAGCCGGTCCGCATGCTCGCGCATGGCAGCCAGAAACAGCACCAGCTTCTGCTGGTGATGACGCACCCGGGTGCACAACTCCCGGTCCTCCGACAGATAGACCGGCACACACTCAAGCCCGGCAAGAGCAGCAAGGGGAAACAGCTGGTCCCCAAGAAGGGCCAGCCCGCGATGGGGTTGGGGATCGCTCATGGCGGCGCAGTGTGGGGATGGCGCCGGAAAAGAAACGTGAACGAAAGCGGCCCGTCAGCTCCCGCTGCCGGGCCGAGTTCCGGCTTCAGCCGAGCGGCAGGCGCCGCAGGACGTCGAGGTAAAGATCGCTCAGCTGATCCAGGTGCACCACTGGGACGCGCTCGTTGATTTTGTGAATCGTGGCGTTGAGCATGCCCAGCTCCACCACCTGCGCGCCCAGCGGCGCGACGAAGCGCCCATCCGACGTGCCGCCACCGGTGTCGTGGGCCGGCGGCGCGCCGAGCGCCGCGGTTACCGCCTCGTCCACCGCTCGCACCAGTTCCCCACCGTCGGTCAGAAAAGGTTCACCGGATAGCTGCCATTCCACCTGGTCGGTCAGCCCGTGACTTTCCAGCAGCGCCGCCACCCGGGACTTCAGCTGCTCCGCCGGCGACAGGGGGCTGAAGCGAAAATTGAAGTGCGCCGTCAGCTCTCCCGGGATCACGTTGCTGGCGCCGACCCCGGCTTTGAGATCTGTCAGCTGGAGGCTGGTCGGAGGAAAGGCTTCGCTGCCTTCGTCCCAGCGCGTGCTTGCGAGCTCGTGAAGGAAACCCAGCGCCTTGTGGATCGCGTTATCCGCCCGGTGCGGAAACGCCGCATGGCCCTGCACACCGGTCACGGTAAGGCGCGCATTCATCGACCCGCGGCGGCCAATGCGCACGTTGTCCGCCAGGTTTTCCAGCGACGAAGGCTCACCGACGAGACAGTAGTCCGGCCGGAATCCCAGCTCGCACAGCGCCGGCCCGGCTTTTCGCACGCCGTCCCGGGCCACCCCCTCCTCGTCGCTGGTGAGCAGGATCCCGATACGCCCGGGATGCTGCGGCTGCTCCGCCACAAACCGCTCCAGTGCGAGCACCATGGCCGCTACCGCGCCTTTCATATCGGCCGCGCCGCGGCCAACGAGCATCCCGTCACTCACAGTGGGCTCAAAGGGCGGGGAATCCCACTGATCCTCGGGTCCGGAGGGCACCACGTCGGTGTGGCCCAGCAGCCAGAGCACCGGGCCTTCGTCGCCGTGCACCGCAAACAGATTCTCCACCTCGCCAAACGGCAGCGAATGGCTTTTGAAACCGCAGGCCTCAAGGCGCGCCGCCAGCAGCGCCTGGCAGCCCGCGTCCTGGGGCGTGACGGAGGGTCGGCGAATCAGGTCGCAGGTCAGCTCGAGCACTTCACTCATGACAGGTTTGCCTCCCACTGCTCGGCCTGGAAACCCACGGTGATCCGGTTGCCCCACTCCGCCAGCGGCCGCTTGATGAGCGTCGGGTGCTGCTCGAGCAGCTGCGCATCGCCGGCGAGGGCCTGCTCGCGTTGCGCTTCCGACAGGCCACGCCAGGTGGTGGAGCGGCGATTGACCAGCTGCTCCGGACTCAGATGCTCAAGCCATCCGCCAATCTGCGCCGCCGTCACGGGCGGGTTCCGCAGGTCGCAAAAGGTGTAGGCGACGCCCTGCGCCGTGAGCCATTTCTGCGCCTTGCGGCAGGTATCGCAGTTTGGCAACCCAAACACGACGACGTCAGTCATCAGCGGCCCTCAGCAGCTCGTTGAGGCCCACCTTGCTGCGGGTTTTTTCATCCACCTGCTTCACGATCACCGCGCAGTAGAGACTGTGGCTGCCGTCCGCCGCCGGTAATGATCCGCTGACCACCACCGAGCCGGCGGGCACCCGGCCGTAGCTCACCTCGCCGGTGGCCCGGTTATAGATGCGCGTGCTCTGGCCAAGAAACACGCCCATGGAGATCACGCTGCCGCGCTCCACGACCACTCCTTCGACCACCTCAGACCGGGCGCCGATAAAGCAGTCGTCTTCAATGATGGTGGGCGCCGCCTGCAGCGGCTCCAGCACGCCGCCGATGCCGACGCCGCCGGACAGATGGACCCGGGCGCCGATCTGGGCGCAGGAGCCAACGGTGGCCCAGGTGTCCACCATAGTGCCTTCGCCCACGTAGGCGCCGATATTGATGTAGCTGGGCATGGCCACCACGTCCGGTGCCAGGTAAGCACCGCGGCGCACGGTGGCCGGCGGCACCACCCGGGCGCCGGTCGCCGCGATGTCGTCGCCTTCGCCGAAGCGGCAGGGCACCTTGTCGTAATACTGGGTGTAGCCGCCGTCGATGGGCTCGTTGTCGTGCAGGCGAAAGTACAGCAGCACCGCCTTTTTCAGCCATTCGTTAACCTGCCAGCCGCGGTCGGCGGTGGGCTCCGCCACCCGCAGGCGGCCCTGCTCCAGGCCCTCCAGGGCCGCAAGGACCGCGTCCCCGGCCCGCTCCTGCAGCACCGCCCGGGTCAGCTCCGAACGCTGTTCAAAGGCCTGTTCGATCAGGTCCTGGTCGGATTGGGTCACTTGATAAACGCCTCCTCTAGCGCCTGGCGAAGCTCGTCACAGGCGGACTGGGTCAGCGGCTCGTCGGCTCGATCGCTGATCACAAACACATCTTCTACCCGATCGCCGAGGGTCACCACCCGCACACCATGAATCCGCACCTTCTGCTGCACCAGGACCCCCGCCACCAGCGCCAGCAGGCCGGGCCGGTCGGAGCCGATCAGCTGCATCTCGGTGAAGCGCGCCGCCGCATCGGGCCGAAAACTCAGCTGGGCCTTACGCTGGAACGGTTTCAGCCGGGAAGGCATGGGCGAGCTGCTGCTGATCATGGGCAGCTCCGGCAACCGATCGAGCTGCTGCAGGATCCGGCTTCTGAGCCGCTCCACCGCTGAGGTCTCGATCCGCGCCGAACCGCTGCCATCGAGCACCAGAAAGGTATCCAGCACATAGCCGTCCCGGGTGGTAAACCCGCGCGCGTCGACCACGCTCAGATTGCTGCGGCCCAGGCAGTGCACGATGGTGGCAAAAGTGCCTTCCACGTTGGGCGCGTAAACCAGCAGCTCCGCGGCACCGCTGTCGGCGGCCTGGCGCATCACCACCAGCCGCTGGCCGTCCTGCGCTCCGGCGAGCATCTGTTCGGTATGCCAGGCAATCTGGTCCGGGGTGTGGCGCAGAAAATATTCTTCGTTCAGGTCAGCCCAGAGGCCTTCCCACTCGGTCGCCGTCAGCGACACATTTTTCGCAAGCTGCAACGCCGCCCGGGCCCGCGTGTCGGCCACAATATCGGAGCGCTCCGCCAGGTTGTCGGGACCCCGCTCGAGCGCCTGCCGGGTGAGAACGTAGAGCTCCGATAGCAGCCGCGCTTTCCAGGAATTCCAGAGCTTGATAGAAGTGCCGGAGATGTCCGCAAGGGTCAGCAGATACAGGTAGTCCAGCCGCCGGCGACTGGCCACCTGATCGGCAAACTGGTTGACCACCGCCGGATCGGCAATGTCCTGCCGCTGGGCGGTGGTGGACATGATCAGGTGATGTCGCACCAGCCAGGCGACCAGGGCGCTGTCGGCGGGGGAAAAGCCATGGTCTTCACAAAAGGCCAGCGCGTCACTCTCCCCCAGCTCCGAGTGGTCCCCGCCGCGCCCCTTGGCGATGTCGTGGAAAAAGGCGGCCAGATACAAAAGCTCCGGCGCGCTCAGGCCCCGAAACAGGTCGTGGGCCATGGGATAGGTGGCATCGTCCCGTCGGGTGGCAAAGTGATGCACGTATTTCATCACCTCCAGCGTGTGCTGATCCACCGTGTACACGTGAAACAAATCGAACTGCATGCGTCCGACGATCTGCCGAAACACCGGCAGATAGGCATCGAGCACCTCGTAGCGGTGCATCCGCTCCAGGATATGCGGCAGTTCCCGCCCGTCGCGCCACAGTTCACCAAATATCTGCCGGGCCTGCGGAGACTCGCGGAACGGCTCGTCGATCAGATCCCGGTGCGCGCGCACCTGACGCAGCGTGTCGGCCCGGACGCCGCGCACCTGGGGCCGTTGCTGCAGCACCCGGAACAACTTGAGCAGCAGCAGCGGGTTTTCCGGCAGCGGATTGGGCTGGGCAAATTCCAGGTATTTGCCGACCACCTGAAAGTCGTCGTCGACCTTTTCCACCCGAATCCGACGGCGCGCGCCAAGAATGTCCTCGTCAAAAGCCTGCAGCAATCGTTCGTTGAGCCGTTCCAGCTGCATCACCCGACGAAAGTAGTCCTGCATAAACTGCTCGACCGCGAGGTTGGCACCCGGCGTATCGGCAAAACCAAACTGGCCCGCCAGGGTTCGCTGGTGATCAAACAGCAAACGGTTTTCTTTGCGCCCCGCCGCCAGGTGCAGGCCGTAGCGTACCCGCCATAGGTAGCGCTGCCCCTCCATCAGGGCCTGGTGTTCCTCGTCGGTCAGGAAGCCGGCCTGGGAGGTTTCCTTCAGCGTCTGGGCGCCGTAGTGGCGCTTGGCGACCCAGGCCACGGTTTGAATGTCGCGCAGCCCGCCGGGACCTTCTTTGACGTTGGGTTCGAGGTTGTACGCCGTGCCGCCGAAGCGCTTGTGACGGTTTTTCTGCTCCGCAAGCTTGGCCCGGAAATAGGCTGCGCCGCGCCAGATACGATCCGGCGCCAGAGCCTGCTTCAGCTGCTGCGGCAAAATGCCGTCCCCATCGAGCACCCGGGTTTCCATGAGCGTGGTGGCAGTAGCCACATCTTCCCGGCTTTCCTTGACGCACTCGCGAACGGTGCGCACCGAGTGCCCCACCTCCAGGCGCAGGTCCCACAGGGCGGTCACAAACTCACTGATGCCCGCCGGCGGATTCCCCCGCGGCAGCAGCACCAGTAGATCAATGTCGGAAAACGGATGCAGTTCGCCCCGGCCGTAGCCGCCGACCGCCAGCAGCGCCAGCCGGGTGGGACTGGCGATGTGATGCCGCCACAAATGCAGCACAAGCTGATCCATGGCCAGTGCGCGACCGTGCACCAGGCGAGTGATATCCACCTGCTCTTCAAAAGCCCGGTTGAGCTGCTCGTTGACGTTTTCCAGCCACCGCCGAAGGCCGGCGGCGTCGCTGGCGCGAGGCAGCTCCGGCCAGTTCCAGTCGGAGGCAACCGGCGGGCCGGCAGCCGGCAGGTTCAGATGGACTCTCCCTCGGTGAGCGTCAGCACCTCGAAACCGTTATCGGTAACTAAGATGGTGTGCTCCCACTGGGCCGACAGGCTGCGGTCTTTGGTCACCACCGTCCAGCCGTCCGGTAGCAGCCGGCTGAAGCGCTTGCCGGCGTTGACCATCGGCTCGATGGTGAAGGTCATGCCGGGCACCAGCTCTTCCCGTGTGCCGGGCTGGCCGTAGTGAAGCACCTGCGGGTCCTCATGAAAGATCTCGCCGATCCCATGACCACAGTACTCCCGCACCACCGAGAAGCGGTGCTGCTCCACGTGGTTCTGAATGGCATGGCCGATGTCACCGAGGCGAACGCCCGGCTTGACCATTTCGATGCCCAGCACCATCGCCTCGTGTGCCACCCGGCAGAGCCGCTTCGCCTGTACCCCCGCTTCGCCCACGGTGAACATCTTGCTGGTGTCGCCGTGGAAGCCGTCTTTGATGACGGTGATATCGATATTGATGATGTCGCCGTTCTTCAGCGTCTTCTCGCCCGGTATGCCGTGGCAGATGACGTTGTTGACGGAGGTGCAGATCGATTTGGGAAAGCCCCGGTAGTTCAGCGGTGCCGGAATAGCGCCCTGCTGATCGACGATATAGTCGTGGCAGAGCTGATTCAGATGATCGGTGGTGACGCCGGGTTTCACATGCGGCTCGATCATGTGAAGCACCTCTCGGGCCAGCCGACCGGCCACGCGCATCTTGTCAATCTGCTCGGGAGTTTTAAGGGTTATTGCCATTAAACCTTACGAAAATTTGGCGACGCGCCGCTGCGCGTCGGAAGCGCGTTATTGTATGCCAATCCCGGGATTGCCGCTAACCGGCTTCGGCCTGGGTTGCCGCCGGCTCGCCCTACCCCTATAATGCGCGCCGCTTTGCCCGCGAGGGCCAGGTAAATACACACGCAGGCCGTCACATCCGGCTGGGTGCCCGAGCCAGAAAATCGGGTTGTCGGATGGGGTTCTGCGGAAGACTAACCCGGAAGCGTAGCAACCGTCCTCAAGGATGCGGTGCGCTTCACTATATGAGGTATACCACTATGCCGAGCGTGAGCATGCGCCAGATGTTAGAAGCAGGCGTGCACTTCGGTCACCAGACCCGCTACTGGAACCCCAAAATGGCCCCGTTTATCTTCGGCGCCCGGGGAAAAATCCACATTATCAACCTGGAAGAAACCCTTCCGCTCCTGAAAGACGCGCTGAACTTCATCAGCGGCGTGGCGGCCCGCCGCGGCCAGATCATGTTCGTTGGCACCAAGCGCGCCGCCCGCACCACGGTGAAAGAAGAAGCGGTCCGCTGCGGCGTACCGTTTGTTTCGCACCGCTGGCTGGGAGGCATGCTGACCAACTTCCGTACCGTCAAGCAGTCCATCAAGCGCCTGAAGGAACTTGAGGCCATGTCGGACGACGGGTCCTTCGAACGGCTCATTAAAAAGGAAGTGCTGTCGCTGACGCGGGAGCAGGAAAAGCTGGAGCAGAGCCTGGGCGGCATTAAAGACATGAACGGGCTCCCAGACGCGCTGTTCATTATTGACGTGGGCTACGAAAATATCGCCGTGCAGGAAGCCCGCAAGCTGGGTATTCCCATCGTGGGCATCGTGGACACCAACAACGATCCCGACGAAGTAGATTACGTGATTCCCGGCAACGACGACGCGATCCGCGCCATCAATCTGTACACCCAGCTGGTGGCAGATGCGGTGCTGGAAGGTCGGGCGTCGGTGCCGCAGACCGAGCAGGACGGCGATGAGTTTGTCGAGCTCGACGCGGACGGCAAGCCGGTGAAGTCCGGTCGCCCGGGCCGCAAGAAAACCGCCCGGAAAAAGACCGCCAGCAAACCCAAGACCGTGAAGCCGGAGGCGGAAAAAGCCGAAGCCAAAGAAGAGGCTAAGGAAGACGCCAAGGCCGAAGCAGCCAAGGAAGACGCCAAGGCGGAAGCGCCGGCCGACGACGCAACAGCCGAGGCGGCCCCGGAAGCTGAAGCTAAGACTGACGCCGAAGCTGAAGCGCCGGTGGAAACGCCGGCCGAAGATGTCGCTGAAGAGGCTGCCGCGGACGCTGCCGAGGACAAGCCGAAGAAGGTGGCCAAGAAAACCGCTAAGAAGGCTGCAAAGAAAGTCGCAAAGAAAGCTGCGAAGAAAACCACCGCCAAGAAGGCGGCGGACGACGCTGCGGGCGACGAAGAAGAGTAAACCCACGCACGGATGTGCCCTGCGGGGCACAAGCAACCTGAAGGACAAGAGCAATGGCTGTAACCGCCTCCCTGGTAAAAGAACTCCGCGAGCGCACCGGCGCCGGCATGATGGACTGCAAGAAGGCCCTGGTGGAAACGGGTGGTGACCTGGAAGCCGCCGCCGAGCACCTGCGCAAAACCGGCGTGGCCAAGGCCGACAAGAAAGCCGGCCGGGTGGCCGCCGACGGGCGCATCGTCAGCGCCACCGACGGCAGCCACGCGGTGCTGGTTGAGGTAAACAGTGAGACCGACTTCGTGGCCAAAGACGATAACTTTGTCCACTTTGCCGAAGGCGTCGCCAAAGCGGCCCTTTCCGGCAGCGACGAAGTGGAAACCCTGCTGGGTCAAGCCGCCGCTGACGGCGGCACGCTGGAGGAAGCCCGCCAGGCGCTGGTCGCCAAGATCGGTGAGAACATTCAGGTGCGCCGCGTGGCCCGGGTCAATGCAACCGGATCCCTGGGCGCCTATCTTCACGGCGTGCGCATCGGCGTCCTGGTGGATGTGGAGGGGGGCGACGAGGAGCTGGCCAAAGACATCGCCATGCACGTGGCCGCCACCAATCCGGCCTACATCAGCGTCGACGACGTACCGGAAGCTGAGGTGGCCAAGGAGAAGGATATTCTGGTCGCCCAGGCGGCCGAGTCCGGCAAGCCACCGGAAATTGTCGAGAAAATGGTCCAGGGCCGCCTGCGCAAGCATCTGGCGGAGATTACCCTGCTTGGCCAGCCGTTCGTGAAGGACCCGGACGTGACTGTAGAGAAGCTGCTGAGCCAGCATGCGGCCAGGGTCGTCGCCATGCAGCGCCTGGAAGTTGGCGAAGGTATCGAAAAGAAAGAAGAAAACTTCGCCGACGAAGTGGCCTCCCAGCTCAAAGGCAGCAGCTAGTGGCGGAGGCGCCGACCGAAGGGGTGCAGTTCCAGCGCATCCTGCTCAAGCTCAGCGGCGAAGCGCTGCTGGGGGCGGAGGATTACGGCATCGACCCGCTGGTGATCCAGCGGCTGGCCCGGGAGGTGCGGGAAGTTGCGTCCCTGGGTGTCCAGGTCGGCATCGTCATCGGCGGCGGCAATATTTTCCGCGGAGCCGGGCTGGCGGCCGCGGGCATGGATCGCGTGACCGGTGACCACATGGGCATGCTGGCCACGGTGATCAACGCGCTGGCCATGCAGGACGCGCTGGAGAAAATCGGCGTCACCGCCCGGGTGATGTCGGCGATAAAAATAAACGAGGTCTGCGAAGACTACATCCGCCGCCGGGCCATCCGGCATCTGGAGAAGGGCCGCGTGGTGCTGTTTGCCGCGGGCACCGGAAACCCGTTTTTTACCACCGACTCCGCGGCCAGCCTGCGGGCCGTGGAAATCGGCGCGGACCTGGTGCTCAAGGCCACCAAGGTCGACGGCATCTACTCGGCCGACCCGATGACCAATCCTGACGCTGAGCGCTTTGAGACGCTGGAGTATGACGACGTGATCCAGAAAGACCTGCGGGTCATGGACACCTCGGCGATTGTCCTGTGCCGGGATCAATCCGTGCCGCTGCGCATCTTTGATATCAACAACGCCGGCGCTTTGCTGCGCATCGTCCAGGGCGAAAATATCGGTACGCTGGTCACCTGATCTTCGCCGGGCGCGCCGCATTGTTACTTTGCCTGAGCCGCCGCCCCACTGCCCTGGACCACCGCGGCCGCAGGCGCACCGGGGGGACCTTTGCCAGCCGACTACCCCCTTTTTGCTAGAATGGGCGGATATTTTTGCCATCGGAGGGTAGGACGATGATCAAGGACATAGAAAACGACGCCCGCAAGCGTATGGCACAGGCGGTAGAGCACCTTCGGGTGGAGCTCACAAAAATTCGAACCGGTCGAGCCAACGTCAACCTGCTGGATCATCTGCGGGTGGACTACTACGGCAACGACGTTCCCATTTCCCAGGCGGCCTCGGTAGCGATTTCTGACGCCCGGACGATCACTGTCCAGCCCTGGGAAAAAGACATGGTGGCCAAAATCGAAAAGGCGATTTTGGAATCCGACCTGGGGCTGAATCCCAACACCGCCGGCACCACGATCCGTATCATTCTCCCGCCGCTGACCGAAGAGCGGCGGGTCGAACTCACCAAAGTTGTTCATCACGAAGGGGAGCAGGCGAAAATCGCCGTGCGCAACATTCGTCGTGACGCCATCCACCACGTCAAGGAGCTGGAAAAGGAAAAGGAGATCGGCGAAGACGACGAACGTCGCGCCGAGGGTGATATCCAGACCCTGACGGACGAATTCGTGAACCAGATCGACGAAGTCGTTAAGGCGAAAGACGAAGAGCTGATGGAAATCTGAAACTCCACCAGCTATGAATCTCCCACATCATATTGCCATTGTCATGGACGGTAACGGCCGCTGGGCCGAGCGCCGCCGCCGCCCCCGCACCTTCGGTCACCAGGCCGGCGTTAAGGCCGCCCGACGCATCGTTGAGGTGTGCGCCGAACGGGGTATCTGCGCCCTGACCCTATTTGCTTTCTCCAGCGAAAACTGGAATCGGCCGGCGCAGGAGGTCAATCGCCTGATGGACCTGTTTCTGCGCTCGCTGAATCGCGAGGTGGGCGAACTGCACGAGAACAACGTGCGCCTGCGATTCATCGGCGACCTTACCGCCTTCTCGCCGGATCTGCACGCGGGCATGGCCAAGTCCGAAGAAAAAACCCAGCACAACCAGGGCCTGAATCTGTCGATCGCCGTCAACTACGGCGGTCGCTGGGACGTTGCTCAGGCAGCCCGCAAGCTGGCCGAACGGGTTGCTCGGGGTGAGATGACGCCCAACGGCATCAACGAGCAGTCGCTGATGGCCGAGTTTTCTCTGGCGGACCTGCCGCCGCCGGATCTGCTCATTCGCACCGGCGGCGAACGCCGCATCAGCAACTTCCTGCTGTGGCAGCTGGCCTACACCGAGCTTTACTTCTGCGACACGCTGTGGCCCGACTTTGGCCCGGCTCAGCTGCAGATTGCATTGGAAGACTTCTCCTCCCGCCAGCGCCGCTTCGGTTCGGTGCCGACGGCGCCTCAAGTCGGGCATGGCTAGTGCCCTTCGGCATTAACCAGGGCCAGCGCCTTGGCCCTTAAGGTCCGGGTTTTCTCTGCCCTAGTTTTTGGCCCGGCGCTGCTGGCGGCCATTTTCTTTGCCAGTACGCCCTTTTTTGACTGGTTCTGTGCCGCCCTCGTCGCGCTGGGGGGCTGGGAGTGGGCGCGGCTTGCCGGCGTCAATCAGCCTGCGCTGCGCGCGCTCTACGCGGTTGCCAGCAGTCTGGGGGTGGCGATCGGTTTGTCCCTCGCCGGCGCTGAGTTGCCGCCGTTGCCGGCATTTGGCGAGCAGCCGCGGGGCATCGCCCGGTCCGTCGCCTATTCCGCCATGCTGCTCTGGCTGGTGAATCTTGCCTGGCTGAGCCGCCGCCGCTTTCTGGGCGAGGTGACCGTCAGCTCCGTTTTTGCCAAGCTAGGTCTGGGACTGGTGGTCCTGATCTGTGCTGGTATCTCCCTGGCTCTCATCCGCCACGGCGATGGCGGCGTAGCCCGCGTACTGGTGTTTTTTCTGATTATCTGGGCCGCCGACGTGGGAGCCTACGCCGCGGGGCGACTGCTGGGGCGGCGTAAGCTGGCGCCGGAAATCAGTCCCGGCAAGACCTGGGAAGGTGTGGTGGGCGGACAGCTGCTGGTGGCGGCGGTGGCGGGCCTGTGTCTGCTCTGGCTGCCCGAGGCCTGGCAGCCCGGCCCGGCTCTCCTGCTGTGGGCCGCCCTGACGGCGGCCGTCTCGGTCGTGGGAGACCTGTACATCAGCCTGCTTAAGCGCCAGCGCGGGATCAAGGATACCGGCCGGCTACTTCCCGGCCACGGCGGTATTCTCGACCGTTTTGACAGCGCCTTCGCCGCCGCCCCGATATTTTTGGCTGGTCTTCTGGCGTCCGGATCGCAGGCTTTGTCCAGCTAATCGGTGACCGAGGTCGAAGTCCGGCAGGACTGAAGGCCTATTGAAAACCGCGGCCGGGGCGCTTATTGATACGCATCGGCGGAAAGGAAATCGTCCATGGGTGATTTTGTCGGCTCAGTCTGGTGGCTCATTGTCGCCTTGGGTCTGCTTGTAACGTTTCACGAATACGGCCACTTCTGGGTGGCCCGGCGCTGCGGTGTGCGGGTGCTGCGCTTTTCGGTCGGCTTCGGCGCCCCGCTGTTTAAGCGCACCGGTGGCGACGGCACAGAGTACGTAGTGGCGGCGCTTCCGCTGGGCGGCTACGTCAAAATGCTCGACGAGCGCGAAACGCCGGTCACGCCGGAGGAGCGCAGCGAGTCCTTCAATGCCAAATCGCTGGGCCAGCGCTCGGCGATCATCGCCGCCGGTCCTATTTTCAATCTCGTCTTTGCGCTCGCGGCCTTCTGGCTCATGTTTATGGTGGGCGTTTCCGAGATCCGCCTGCTGCTCGGCGAAACCACTGGCCTTGCCGCCCAGGCAGGCCTGCGCCAGGGCGACCACGTGGTGGCCGTCGGCGGCCGGGATACGCAGACGCTGACCCATGCCACCATCGAGCTCCTGGGCTACGCGCTGGATCGCCAGCCGGTGGAGGTGGTGGCGGAAAACAGCGCCGGCAGCCAGCGCAGCGTCACGCTGGATCTGTCCCAGCTGCCCGATGATTTTGAAGAAGAAAAACTGCTGGAGGCCACCGGGCTTAACCTGCACGCCTCCCGAGGCCGGCCGTATATCGACCGGGTGATCGAAGGAGACGCGGCGGCGCAGGCGGGAATCCAGGCCGGCGATCTGGTGTTGTCGATCAACGGCGACCCCGTGGCGACCTCCAAGGAACTCACCGATGCGGTGCAGCGCCACGCGCAGGCGGATCAGCCCCTCAGCGTTGCCGTGCGCCGAGGCGAAGCGCGGATGAACTTTGACGTGGTGCCCCAGGTCACAGGCCGCGGCGACGAGCGTCGCTTTGTGCTTGGCGTGTATCCCTATGATCCGGAAGACAAGCGCCTGTGGACCATTTTCCAGCACGGGCCGGTGGACGCGGTGGGCGCCGCCTTTTCCGAAAGCTACCGGATTACCAGCGCCACGCTGGGGTTGATCGGCCGCATGCTCACCGGTTCTGCTTCCCTGAAAAACCTGTCCGGGCCCATCTCCATCGCCCAGTACGCCCGGGACTCGGCGCGGCTTGGCCTGTCCCGCTTCCTGTTTTTTCTCGCGGTGCTGAGCCTCAGTCTTGCGATCCTCAACTTTCTGCCGATTCCCCTGCTGGACGGCGGCC
>JBCCVP010000063.1:0-26424 GCA_039195135.1 Pseudomonadota bacterium
GCAGGGGCTGACGCCGCGGGCCCGCGTTCTGTCGGCCGCTTCCACGGGCCTTGCGCCCCGCATCATGGGAGTAGGGCCCATCGAAGCGTCCCGCAAGGCCCTCAAGCTGGCGGGACTGACCATCGACCAGCTGGACGTGATTGAACTGAATGAAGCTTTTGCCGCGCAGGGTCTGGCGGTGCTGAGAAATCTTGAGATGGCCGACGACGACGCCCGGGTCAACCGCTGGGGCGGCGCCATCGCCCTGGGACACCCGCTCGGCATGTCCGGTGCCCGCCTGGTGATCACCGCCCTGCACCAGCTGGAGGCGCTGGAGCTCAAATATGCGCTTTGCACGATGTGTGTGGGCGTGGGCCAGGGCGTTGCGCTCGTCCTGGAGCGCGTTTAATCAAACTATTGAGGAAACTATGTCCGACTCACTCAAGGAAAACTACGCTCGCGCCTACAACAACCGGCTGGGGTTTGGGCAGCGCCCGGCACTGATCCTGGTGGACTTTGTGCAGGCCTATTTTGAACCGGACTGCGAGCTCTACGCGGAGGTGGACGCGGAGCTGGCCTCGGCCCTGCGGATTCGTGAGGCGGCGCGGAAAGCCGGCGTCCGGGTGATCTACACCAACGTGGTGTACGACGCGGAAGGCCTCACCGGCGGCGTCTTTTTCCGCAAGGCCAAGCCGCTGCGCCATATGGTGGCCGGCAGCCCCATGGGCGCCTGGCCGGAAGGCCTGGAGCCGGCAGACGACGAACTGGTGGTGAGCAAGCAGTACCCCAGCGCTTTCTTTGGCACGTCGCTGGCCACCACCCTCACTGCCGCTGGCATCGACAGCCTGATCATCACCGGCCTGACCACCAGCGGCTGCATCCGCGCCACCTGCATCGACGCCTGCAGCAGCGGCTTTATTCCTATCATCGTCGCCGACGCCTGCGGCGACCGGCACGAAGATCCGCATGAGGCCAACCTATTCGACATGAACGCCAAGTACGGCGATGTGGTGAGCGAGGCGGAGGTCCTGGCCCATCTTAAGGAGGTGGGTGGCTCATGAAGGCACTCGTATGCAGTGAGTTCGGCCCTCCTTCCGGTCTGAGCGTCGTTGAACAGCCCACGCCCGAGCCGGGTCCGGAGGAGGTCCGGATCAAGGTTCTGGCGGCCGGACTGAACTTCCCCGACCTGCTGCTGATCATGGGCCAATATCAGGTCAAGCCGCCGCTGCCTTTCATACCGGGCCTTGAGGCCGCCGGCGTCGTCGACGCTGTTGGCGCGGCGGTGCAGGGCTGGCAGGTTGGCGACCGGGTCATGACGACCGTGATGGCCGGTGCGTTCGCCGAGTACCTGGTGGTGCCCGCCCGGGCGTTGGCGCCCACGCCGGAGAAACTCGATGACGCCGAGGCCGCCGCCTTCCTCGTCACCTACAGCACGGCCTATCACGCGCTGCACCACCATGGCCAGATCAAAGAAAATGATCTGGTGCTGGTACTCGGTGCCGCCGGCGGCGTGGGTTCCGCGGCCATCGAGCTGGCCCGGGCCGCTGGGGCCCAGGTGATTGCGGCGGCCAGCAGTGGCGACAAGCTGGTTTTTGCCGAAAGCCTGGGCGCTGCGGAGCTGATCAACTACGCCTCCGCAAACCTCAAAGAAGAGGTCAAGACCGTTACCGCCGGCCAGGGGGCCGATATCGTATTCGACCCGGTCGGTGGCGACCTGGCGCAGCAGGCCATGCGCAGCCTGGCCTGGCACGGCCGGTACCTGGTGATCGGTTTCGCCAGTGGCGATATTCCCGCCTTTCCCGCCAACCTGGCGCTGCTTAAGGAAGCGGCCATCGTGGGGGTCTGGTGGGGCACCTGGGCCAGCCGGGACCCGGCGGGACAGGCCCGCAACCTCAAAGCGCTGGGCGCCCTGGTGGAAAGCGGCGCCATTCGCCCGCGGGTGGCGGACCGGTTTCCCCTGGAAGAGTACGAGGCGGCTTTCGCCTGCCTCAGCGGCCGCAGCGTGAAGGGAAAGGTCGTTTTTGAACTGGGCGGCTGACACGGCTCAGCGGGCTGCCGGACGGGCCGTCATCGCGCTGGCATTGATTGCTGCGGTTCAGGCCTGCGCCGTCGACCGGGCGGCGAAGGCCTCTGCCCAAACGCCGGTGCGGGTGATCCCCGCGGGCGAGGCGCCTTGGACCGCGCTGAATCCGGCCCGGGGTGATGCCAGCCCTCGCGCCGCCACGCTGTGGGGCGACCGTAACGGCCCGGAGCCGACGGGGTTTCTGGTGCAGTTCAACCAGGGGTTTTCATCACCGCCGCACATTCACAACGTCACCTACCGCGCCGTCGTTATCGAGGGTGCCATCCACAACGACGACCCGCAGGCGGTGCCGCTATGGATGGCACCAGGGTCTTTCTGGACCCAGCCGGCCGGCGAGGCGCACATCACCGCCGCTGACGCCGAGCGCAATGTGGCCCTGGTGGAAATTGACGCCGGCCCCTATCTGGTCCGCCCGCCCGGGACCGCGTTTGATAACGGCGAGCGGCCCATCAACATCGATGCCAGCAATCTGGTCTGGCTGCCTTTTTCCCAGGCTTCCAAAAGCGAGGCCCGCATCGCCTACCTCTGGGGGGATTTTACGGGCGGCGACTGGAACGGATCATTTCTATCTGTCCCCGCAGGATTTGCGGGGACCATCGAAGCAAACGGCTCCCGGCTGCACGGCGTGCTGATCGCGGGCCGGCTCAGCTACCCCGGGCCGCCGGCGCAGGTTCTCGAACCGGGCAGCTACCTTGGCATCCAGGCGCCTGGCAGTGTTGGAATCGAAGCAGGCGCCGAAGACAGCGTCCTTTATATCCGCACCAACGGCTCTTATCAGCTGCGCTGAGCGAGTATTGAAACCGGCCCCGGCAATGATTTTCTGTTTCTCGGCATCTTTCTGCTGATTTCGGGTTTCACGGCGCAAATGCAAAGCCTTGAGGTGTATCCATGATCTTTGTTGTTTTGGTGCCCTCGGTGGTGTGGATCGGCCTGCTGCTCGTAACCGGGCTTTGCTTCGCCCACCAGGTTCGGCGCCGGGTCCAGCTCGAAGGCCGAACGATCAATCTGCTGCTTGCCGTCATGGCGCTGCAGGGCCTGGCTGCGGCGGCGACTGCTATCGCTACCAGCGTGGACCCAATTAACTGGTTCGCCTGCCGGTCTGGGTCTTATGGCGTCTGGATTTCCCTGGCGCTGGCTGTCGCGGGGTTTATCCTGTTGACCATGCTGTATCGGACCTGGCCCCGAACGCCGGGGGGCGCAAAGCATCGACTAATGCCTGGCGCGGCCCTCTGGTTTGCCTTCAGCGGCTTTGCGCTGCTTACGCATCTGCGTTCGCTGGGACTGTGCACGGTGTGAGCCGGGGATGCAGGAATCACAGCTTTATCCGCCGCTGAAGGCCTACCTCGAGGCGCAGAGTTACGAAATCAAAGGCGAGGTGGGACCCTGCGACGTGGTCGCCCGGCGCAGTGCTGAACCCCTGCTGATTGTGGAACTCAAGCTAACGCTCAATCTGGCGGTCGTACTCCAGGCGGTGGACCGGCTGAAGCTCACGTCGAGCGTTTACATCGGGGTGCCCCGCAAAGCCAGCGTGCTGAAACGCCAGCGCAAGCGAGTGCTGCAGCTGCTGCGGCGCCTGGGGCTGGGACTGATCACCATCGACCCGGATCGGGGAACAGCAGGCGTCAAAGTGCTGCTCGACCCAGGCGACTACCAACCGCGCATTTCAAAACCGCGCCAGGCACGTCTGCTCGGCGAGTTCGAAAAACGGGTCGGCGATCCAAATCTGGGAGGGTCCGACCGGCGGCAGGGGGTAATGACAGCCTATCGCCAGCGGGCGCTGAGGCTGGCCTGTTACCTGGCCGACAGCGGCCCGGACAAGGCCTCGGAGGTTGCGCGACGGACCGGGGAAGAAAAAGCCCGGGAGATTCTCTATCGCGACGTTTACGGCTGGTTTGATCGGGTTGACCGAGGCGTCTACGCCCTGTCGCCGCGGGGCCAGCGAGAACTCAAAACCTGGGCCGGCCGGGCTGACGACCCATGATCAAAGTGCGCGACTACCGCGAGGCGGACATCCCCGCGCTGGTGGAACTGGCAAACAACGAAAACGTCTCCCGCTACCTGGTCTATACGTTTCCTTACCCCTATACCCTTGCCGACGCCCGCTGGTGGATCGATACCGGCGCCAGCGAGAACGGCTCGGTCACGAAGGCCATCGAGTTTGAGGGAGCCTTTGTCGGCTCGGTGGGGATCACGCCCGACCGTGGGTGGAAGAGCCACAGCGCCGAGATCGGTTACTGGGTCGGCGAGCCTTACTGGGGACAGGGGATTGCCACGCAGGCGCTAAGGACGCTGACGAGCCACGCGTTTCGCGAGCTGGGGTTCCAAAGGCTTATTGCGCCGGTGCTGAGTCCAAACAAAGCTTCCATGGCGGTGCTGGAAAAATGTGGCTACGCCTGTGAGGGCGTGCTGCGATCGGACGTTTACAAGTCAGACACCTACTACGACATTCATCACTACGCCAAAAACCGGTTCCGAAAAAAGCCGGCCAGAGCCGCGGGGGATTAGTGACCGAGCCCGCGGACATCCAGGCGCAGCTGGAAAAGGGAGCGCTCCAATGGCGCGAGGGCCTGTACGAGGCTTCGCTGGCAACCTTCGCTGACCTTGCCCGCGCCTGCCCCCGGGTGCCCGCCGTGCTGGATGCCCACGTCCAGGCCCTGCTCGGGCTGGGACAGGTCGGAGCGGCGCAACAGGCGATCGATTGTGCCCTTGCGCTGCGCCCCAGGCCGCCAACCGCCGTGCTGCTGGCGGCGCTGGACGCAGCAGATCGCAGCATCGCAGCCAGCCGCCGCCTGCTGGAACCTCTGCTGGCGGAAATCCCGGATTTTGAGCTGGCCCGCATCGCCTGGTGGCAACTGCTGCGGGAGCCGCCGCCGGGTCGGACTTTCCCGGCCACCGCGCTGGAGCAGGCGATGGTGGAATCCACTGAGTGGATCGAGGAGCACGGTGCGGCGCCGTGGACCGCTTTTGCCTGCCAGGTGCTCGACCAGGCCCTCGCCGCAGCCACGGCGCCGGGCCTGGTGGTTGAGTGCGGCGTATTCCACGGCCGCAGCCTGCGCCAGCTGGCGCTGGCTTCCGGCGCCGAGTGCCACGGCTTCGACAGTTTCGAAGGTTTACCAGAAGCCTGGCTTGATCATCCCCGGGGCGCCTACAGCACCCGCGGCAGCAGACCCGCCATGCCGGACAACGTCACGCTGTGGCCCGGCTGGTTTGAAGACACCCTGCCCGGTTTCGCCCGCGAGCGATCAGACCAGCGCATTGCCCTGCTGCACATTGACTGCGACTTGTACTCGTCCACCGTCTGCGTACTCGAAGCGCTCCATCCGCTGATCGACGCGGACACCGTGCTGGTGTTTGACGATTTATGTGGCCTGCCGGGCTGGCAACAGCATGAATACCGGGCTCTTAGGGAATGGTGCGACCGCGAATCACGGCACGTTGAAGTGCTCGCCGCGACCCGCGTTGGCCGGGAAGTGGCGCTGAAGGCCCTCCCCCGGCGCTAGGTTTTAAGGTTCCGGGATAAAGATGGTCGCCGGATTTTCCAGCAGTTCCTTGAGCGCCTGAATCATGGCGGCCGCATCAAAGCCGTCCACGAACCGATGATCAAACGACGTGGAAATGTTCATCATCAGGCGCACCACTACCTGACCGTCTACCACCATCGGCCGCTGCACCGCTTTGTTGATGCCGATGATGCCCACCTCGGGTTCGTTGATGATCGGCGTGGAGGCGATGCCCCCCAGTTTGCCCAGGCTGGTGATGGTGATGGTGGAGCCGGTCAGCTGGGAGCGGCTGGCGCGGTTGCTCCGGGCGGCATGCGCCGCGTCCGTCATGGCCTGGGCGAGGGACCACAGGTTCAGCGCTTCGGCGTGGTGCACCACCGGTACCTTCAGTCCGTCGTCGGTCTGGGTCGCAATCCCAAGGTGCACGCCGGCGTGGCGCACGATCACGTTGCGCCCTTCGTCATAAACCGCGTTGCATTGGGGAAACGAGCGGAGCACCTTGATCAGCGCCGCACCAAACAGCGGCAGGTAGGTCAGCTTGCGGCCGGGATGGGTCGCGTTGAGGTGACGGCGCAGTTCGTCCAGCGCCGTGATATCCACTTCTTCCACGTAGGAGAAGTGCGGAACGTTGCGCTTGGCGGCAGCCATGCGCTGGGCGATGGCCCGGCGCAGACCAATCACTTTGATCTCTTCGGTGCCCGTGGCCTTGGCCAGCACCGGCGCCCCGCTGCCCCCAACCTTTGACAGGAACTGATCAACGTCACCGCTAACGATCCGGCCGTTGGGGCCGGTGCCCTGAATCTGGCTCAGATCGATACCCTGTTCCCGCGCCAGCTTCCGAATCGAAGGAGAGGTCAGGACCTTGCCGCCGCCCGTCGCCGCCGGCGGTTCCGCAGGCGCCGGAGCCGGAGTGGCCGCCGCTGCCGCGGTTGTCTCCGCCGCCGCTGCCGCCGGTGCTTCAGAGGGTTTGTCCTCGTTCGCTGCCGCACCGTCGGTCTGCAGCGTGACCAGCGGCGACCCCACCGCCACCATGGCGCCCGCTTCGCCGTGCAGCGCCGTGACCGTGCCCGATACCGGCGAAGCGACCTCCACCGCGGCTTTGTCGGTCATCATGTCGACCAGCGGGTCGTCTTCATCGATCACCTGGCCCGGTTCGATATGCCACTTGGCAATCTCCGCTTCCACCAGCCCCTCGCCGAGATCCGGCAGTTTGAAAATAAACTCACTCATGGGACATGACCTTGGCTATTCCTGCGCGCATGCGCTTTTGACCGGGGAAATACTGCCACTCAAACGCATGGGGATAGGGCGTATCCCAGCCGGCCACGCGTTCGATCGGCGCTTCTAGATGCCAGAAGCAGTGCTCCTGCACCTGGCTGACCAGCTCCGCACCATAGCCGCTGAAGCGGGTTGCTTCGTGGGCTACCAGGCAGCGGCCGGTTTTCTGCACCGATTTTTTCAGCGTATCGATATCCAGCGGCGCCAACGTCCGCACGTCGATGATCTCCGCGTCTACGCCCTCTTTCTCCGCCGCGTTTTCGGCCACGTGCACCAGCGTACCGTAGGTGATAATCGTGATGTCGCTGCCGCTGCGGGCAACCTCGGCCTTGCCCAGGGGCACCGTGTAGTAACCCCGCGGCACCTCCCCTTTCGGGTGGGTGGTCCAGGGTACCGCCGGCTTGTCCGGATCGCCGTCAAACGGGCCGTTGTAGATCCGCTTGGGCTCAAAAAACACGACCGGATCATCCGACTCGATGGCTGCGATCAGCAGGCCTTTGGCGTCATACGGATTGGACGGCATCACGGTGATAATGCCGGAGATGTGGGTAAACACCGCCTCCGGACTCTGGCTGTGGGTTTGCCCACCGCGGATGCCGCCGCCGCAGGGCGTGCGAATAGTGACGGGGGACGCAAACTCACCGCCGCTGCGATAGCGCAGCCGCGCCAGCTCGCTCACGATCTGATCAAAACCCGGGTAGATGTAGTCGGCGAACTGAATCTCGGCTACCGGCCGCAGCCCGTTGACGCCGATACCGATGGCGGAGCCGATGATCCCGCCTTCGGCGATCGGCGCATCGATCACCCGGTGCTCGCCGTATTTGCGCTGGAGCCCGTCAGTGCAGCGGAATACGCCGCCGAAGTAGCCCACGTCCTGACCCATCACGATCACCGATGGGTCCTTCTCGAGCATCACGTCCATGGCCGAGTTGATGGCCTGAATCATATTCATCTGGGCCATCGAATCAGTCCTTGTCTTCCAGCGAGAGCATCTCGTCGCGCTGCGCCACCAGGTGCGGCGGCAGCTCGGCGTAGACATCGTCGAACATTTCCCGGGGATCAAGCTGCGGTCCGTCGGCCATGGTGCCGAGGTTGACCGCCTCCTTCCAAGCCGCGGTGACCCGGGCTTTGAGGTCCGCCTCGAGCTCCGCATGCTTTTCTTCGGTCCAGTGCCCTTCCTTGATGAGGTGCAGCTTCAGGCGCTCCACCGGATCACCGAGCGGGAACGCATCCCACTCGTCTTTGGGGCGATAGCGGCTGGGATCGTCGCTGGTGGAGTGAGCACCGGCGCGGTAGGTCACCAGCTCAATCAGCGTTGCCCCCTTGCCTTGCCGCGCGCGCTCCGCCGCCCAGTGCGTGGCGGCGTAGGTAGCCAACAGATCGTTGCCGTCCACGCGGATGCCCGGAATGCCGACCCCGAGGCCGCGGGCGGCAAAGGAGCGGTTCTCTCCGCCGGCAAATCCCTGAAAGGTGGAGATAGCCCACTGATTGTTCACCACGTTGAGGATAGCCGGCGCCTGGTAAACAGCGGCAAAGGTCAGCGCATAGTGAAAATCAGCCTCCGCGGTGCTGCCATCGCCGACCCACGCGGCGGCCACGTGGTCTTCTCCCTTGATGGCCGAGGCCATTGCCCAGCCCACCGCGTGGGGATACTGGGTGGCCAGGTTGCCGGAGATCGAAAAGATGTTGCCGTCTCGATTGTGGTACATCACCGGCAGCTGGCGGCCTTTACACATATCCCCGGTGTTGGACAGGCACTGACACATCATGCGGGTCAGGCCCGTGCCGCGCAGGATGTAAAGCCCCTGATTTCGGTAGCTGGGAAACAGCATATCGGTAGGCCGCAGCGCCATTCCCTGGCCGATGGAGACGGCTTCCTCGCCGAGCGACTTTACGTAGAAGCTGATGCGTCCCTGCCGCTGCATGCGGTGCATGCGGTCATCAAGCGCCCGGGTCAGCATCATCTGGCGCAGGGCAACCTGCAGCTGATCCGCCTCCAGGTGCGGATGCCAGGGGCCCTGGGCCTCGTGGTTATCGTCCAGCACCCGCACCAGCTCGTGGGCCAGGTATTCAATTTCGGTGGTGCGCGCGTCGGTATTGGGCCGCTGCACCGCGCCCGCCTCGGAGAGCTTGAGGAAACTGAAGTCGGGCTCGTCACCCGGCCGGGCTGATGGATGCGGAATATGCAGGCGGGAAGGGTTGGCCATCAGCGGGCTGCTCGCGTTGAGGGGGGGAGCAGGATTTTCGAGGTTTCAACCCGGAATGGCAACTCCGGGCCGAAGGAAAAAAACGCTGGAAAGCCTTGAATTTTCGGGCCAGATCGCCTTGCCAGATGAAGCTGTTAAGCAATCAGCAGCGCGGTCCAGGGCGACGGGGTCGGGTCGAAACCCGCCCCGCCGCAGCTTCGGTCTCTACGCTACCTTACGGCGTGGCGATTCCACCACGCCCCGCTCGGAAGCCCAGAATACCCCCTCAACCTCGGCAAGACCTTTGGCGCGGGCGGCCAGGGCCAATTCCCGCGCCGCCTTTTCGCCGTGGCGGTTAACCGAAAAGGTGGCTTTGGCACTGACGCCGCGCACCGTTGGCCAGTTGGCCTCCCAGTACCAGGACTGCTTCACCGTGCCGTCCTTCAGGCGATAGCGTTTGGCGTAGCGGTACACGCCGCTGACGCCGGACTGGTTGTTGCTGCGCAAAATCTTGGCAAAAGTCTGGCGGCTCATCGGTGGATGCGTTTGCACCAGGTGGTCGCGATAGGTGATGGCCGCCCGCAGCGAGCCCAGGCGGCCCCCAAACCGGCGGTCGGGGAAATTGCGCACGAGCCGCTCGCCGTGGCGGCGCAGGCTCACCCGCCAGGCGTGCACGCGCTCCGTTTCCGAGTCGACGCGGGAAATGCCATACATCTGTTCCTGATTCTGATCCATGAAACTGGCTCCACATGTTTGTGTTAGCCAGTCCTTTCAAGACCTGTGCCAGGTCATGGAACTGTCACAAATCAGGTTTTTCAGCCACTTAGCGCGGCCCCCGGTCGCCGCCGGGCTTCGGGCGTGACCCACGATGGTGCTGGCAGCACCAGTTTGAAACAAAAATGCCGTGAGACTCGCACCAGACGTTTTCCGTAGCTTCAGATATGGATCACACAAAAGGACTGACGATGTCACCGACACGGAATCGCAACCGTCGCCGACCCCTGGTGCTGGCCACGCTGCTTGCTTTCGCCGGGACCGCCGCCGCGGAAATTGAGGACAACCCCGGCTTTGCCGCCGAGATTGAGGGCTGGACCGCATTTTTGCTGTTCAATATTCCGCCCTCGCTGGCCCCCGGACCGCTGGGTATTCCATTTGACTTGGCCTCCATCGCCACCGACATCCGGCTGAAATACCTGCCGGCCGAATTTGTTGCGCCGCAGCCTGCCGCGCAGTTCCCCACTGAAGCCGGAGAGTGTTTCTTTGAGACCACCATCCCGCAGGTGGAATCGCAGTATCAGAACCTGCTCGGCTTTTTCGATTTCGATGCCGACAGCAACTGGGGGGCGCTCGGTACCCCCACTGCAGGCCACGGCAACTCGCAGGTGAAACTGCGGGTTCGCAACCCCATCCTCGATGCCCAGTGGGCCAGCAACGCCACCACGGTGCAGTTTCCCTCGGGTAACCACCGGCTGCGCTGGGAGGCGGCGACCCAGCTGGACAAGACCTTCGACGTGATTATTCCCACGATCCTGTTTCTGGTCACCACGGAGCTGAAATACGGTAAAGCCATCACCAGCACCGATCCGGGTAGCACCAAGCGTGCAATCGCGGTGGGCAAGGAGCTCCTGAGAAACTTGTTTCTGGAGGTGGCAGAAACCGGCGCTGGCGCCTTGCTCGACGGCGACGCCATCGACGCCGCGAGCCACGTTCAGAACCGCACCTTAATCGTCTACGACGTCAACCCGCCGGTGATTGAAAACACAGGACCCACCTTCACCTTCGAAGCGCTGGATTTTGGCGGCCTCAACAGCGCCGGCATCGTTGATGAGCTGCGGGCGCAGATCGTGGCGTCGGACCCCTGCGGCCTTACGCCGCTGGTGGGCAACGATATCCCCTTCCGCTTTCCCATCGGCACCAACACCGTAACGTGGACCGCCTCCGATTCAGGTCCTCGGCCGCCGGACGGCAGAAATCCTGGGGAGGACTCGGTCACGCAGACGGTCATTATTGAAGACACGAAAGAACCGATTCTGCTGACGCCACCCAACCGGGTTATCGAGAGCGCCGCCCCGCCCACCCCGGAACAGGTGGATATCGGTACCGCCGTGGTGTTTGACCTCGCCGACCCCGATCCGCTGCTGGAGAACACCGCCCCGGTTACGTTTCCGGTAGATGCGCGGCAGCAGGTGCTCTGGACCGCCACCGACGCCTCTGGAAACTCCGCCTCAGCAAGCCAGTGGATTACGGTGAAAACCCCGGGGACCAACACGCCGCCGTCCGTGAACAACGTGTCGGGCGCCACGCTGACCAGCCAGCCGGTGGATCTGACGCTCACCGGCAGCGATAACGACCTGCTGTCCGGCGCTTTTGATCCGCTCAATTTCGACGTTCTTGTGCCGCCGGCCAACGGCTTCTTTGTAGCGCCGCTGGTGCCCTATTTCATTGAGGACTACCGCGTACGCCCGGGGGATCGCGCCGGCGACATTCTCAACAGCTCCAGCAATCCGGCCAGTGATCTGTTCGCAGAATTCTGCAGCAACAACGAGGACATCCCAATCGATTTTGTGTACCAGCCAGAGTTTGTCGTCGTCACCGACGAGGGCATCAACTTTGTGCTGGACCGTTACTGGGCCTGCAATGCCAGCGATGCGGGAACGCGGCCCCGCATCTCAAAGTGGGACCCAACGGGCCAGTTCCTCGCTCAGAAGACCGACATCGACAACAGCATTCCCCGCATCACGCTGGACCGGGACGGGTTTCTGTACATCGTCTCGCCGCAGACCAGTTCCTCGGACCTGTCGCTGCGCAAATTCGACCAGGATTTCAATGATCTGGATTTCTGGCGGCTGGAACCGCCCACGAACCAGAGCCCCTCCGTGGCCTCCGGCCGCCTCTACCACGCGCGCCTGGATTCCGACACGGGCATCATCTACGCCACCGACCGCATGGGCGTGTTTGCCTACGACGGGGCCGACGGCCAGCAGGAGCCCGCGTTTCTGGGCGGCCTGAAAGACAACGATCTGTTCATGGCCGGTGATACGGTGCTGGGACGCTCCAACGCCGGCTACACAGTGGAGGTGGACAGCGCCGGATTCGTCTACGTGCTGGATTCGGGTAATGACCGCATCCACCAGTTTGGACCCGCCATGCGGGATGGATCGACCGTCACGCTGGGCAACTACGTGGGCTATCTCGGCCGCTGCGAGTCCGGCCCGAACTGCGATGACGAAAACCAGCGCTCCATCGGCTACAGCTGCACCGAGACCACGTGCACCGACCTGATCGCCAACGGCAGCAACTGCGGGACCTTCATCTCTGGGCCCTGTACCTTCGGCTCCGGGCAGGGCCAGTTCAACGTACCGTCGGGCATGGCCCTGGACGATGAGGACATCCTGTACGTGACGGACTACAACAACTCCCGGGTGCAGCGCTTCACCAACATCGGCGATTTTGCCGGTGAGGCCGGCTCCACCTGTGACGGCACCTGCTTCGTGCTGGGGGACATGGGCCGACCGGAGGATATCTCGGTAAACGCCGACAACTTCTACGTGCTGGATCGGGACCGGTCCCTGATGCATGTGTTTGAGACCGCGCCGTTTAAGGAGATCACCGAAAACAGCGTGGTGGTGACCTACGCCTCGGACAACAGCTTCCAGGGTATCGACACCTTTACGTTCCGCGCCGGAGATGGCCTCGCCTTCAGCAACACGGGCACCGCCACCATCGAGGTCAGCCGCGCCTTCCGACCGCCGGAGGCATTCAACAGCGCGGTGAACGTGCCGGAAGACGGCCAGGGCACGGCAGCGCTGTCCGCCACGGACCCCGACGGCATCCTTGGCGTGGACTTCAATGGCCTGGACACGCTGACCTACGAGGTGGTCGAAGCGCCCCAGTTCGGTGAGCTGTCGGGCGAACTGCCCAACCCCACCTACACGCCGATGCCGGACTACAACGGCCCGGACCGCTTTACCTTCCGCGCTTCTGACGGCCGGGATTTTTCCAACATCGCTGAGGTGCTGGTGACGGTAGCTCCGGTCAACGACATCCCCGTGGTGCGGTTTACCTCGCAGGAGTCCAAGCTGTTTCCCGAGAAGCTGCGCAAGATGATGGTGGGCAAAACCATCGGCGTGGATATGGACGCGGGCCTTGGGTTTCCCGTGCCCCTGTTTGTGGAGTTCGACGACCCGGACGCGGGGGAGCGTCACAGCGCGGTGATCAACTGGGGTGACGGCACCAGCGACAGCGCCCTGCCGGTGGTGCCGGACGAAGACGATCCGCCGGCCCCGGTCATCACGCCCACGTTTAATACGCTGGGTCAGCTGCTGGGCGAACACACGTTCCTCACCGAGGGCGCCTTCAGCGTCGAGGTCTGCGTGTTTGACGTGGCCAACGCTCAGGAATGCCGCGACGCTTCGATCAACATCCTGCCGATGATCGATCTGGCACTGGCGGATCTCACCGACCGGGACGCCCCCCAGGCGTCGCCCGGCAGCAGCAGCACCGTGCTGGTTGAGTTCGAAAACGCGGAGCCTCAGTCGCCGGTTTCCGGGCTGACGGCCACCAACGTGCAATTCACCATCGAGCTGCCAACCGGCGTTACCGTGGACAACCTGACGACCGAGCTGGGTTCCTGCGCCACCGTCGAGCCGCTCATCACCTGCAGCGTTTCGAGCATGGCCCCGGGCGATAAATCGCTGGTCACGCTCACCGTGACGACGGCGCCGGAGTTTGATTCGGAAGCCACGCCGCTAAGCGTCGACATCGTTGCCAGCGAGCGAGAGGCCGGCGAAAGCAACCGGTTTAAGCTGCCGCTGCCGGTGCTGCCGCAGCAGGTGTTTGCCGACAGCTTCGAGTGACCCTTGCCGGGTCGCCCCGCGGGCGACCCGGCGTCATCCCATTTCGGCGCCGCGGTGATCGCCCAGCAGGCCTGGTTATCGAACAATTCGGCTGATTGTGGGACAGTGCCCGTCTCGTGTCGGTCTACCAGGGAGTCAGTAACTCTTGAACAATCAGACGGATGGCCAGCCAGCGGTAATACCGTTTGGCGAAGGCGGCGCAGAGCTCGGAATGACGAGAGGGGAGATCCAGGAGCACATCGACTGGCTATGGAGCTATAACCAGGTTCAAACCGAGTTCGTTATCGAAATGGTATTTGCCTGGTTTGTTGCAATGACCTTTATAGCGAAGCGGCTCACAACACGGCAGTTTATCGTTGCGCATGTGTTCTATCTGTTATTCCTTGTCCGGCAGTACATGGCTATGGAGGACGCGACAATAGCGCTGGGTACCTGGATAGAGCGCAACGGGCTCTCGCCGGTGAATACCGACCCTGGTCTCGTCACTTACCTTTATAACAATTACCTCGGCATATTTATGGATCAGTTTCTTTTCCTGGCTGTTGTCGCGGGTTCAGTCTGGTGGTCTGTAAGTTGTCGAAAAACCGGAAAGACCCTTTTTGAGCCCGCCGGTCCGGACTAACTAAAGGGCCGGGTCGCCCCAGGAGCGACCCGGCCTTCATTTATTTGATCCCCATTTTCTCCCGCACGATGCGGCCAGCCTCCTCGTAGGTCTCCGGCAGCTGGTCCAGAAACGCGTTGGGTTTGAAGCGTGGCTGATACTGGAGCAGCACCGGCGCGATGAGCGCCGCCGGCACCTCGCGAAAGCGCCGGTTTTCCCGGAAGTCGGCAATCGGGATCCGGGTCCGCGCAATGTCCTCATGCGCATTGCTGGTCTTGGCCACCGCGTTTCCTCGCGGATCCACAATCACCGTGCCCTCTTCCCGGGCCCCGGCGGCATCCGTGAACCCGATATTGTCCGGCGACACGGCATTGCCCACGCCCACGGTATAGATCCGGTTGGTGCGCGCGGCCTGCATGGCTGAGTCGGCGTTGGAACCGCCGGTGACGGACATAATCAGAATCTCCGCGCCCTTAAGCGCCAGACACTGGTAGATCATCGGCTCGATGCCGACGGCGGTCATGGCGATATTGCCGATGTCGGTGCGGGCAATCGGGAGCGTTGCGTCCCAGCCGTACATCTCCACGTAGCGGTCCAGCACGTTGTAGACGGTGGTACCGATCAACGCGCCGGATCCAAACAGGCCAAGAATATTTCTTGCCTTCCACTGCTTGGAGGCGATGTTTCCGTCCGGCCCCATGATCACGGACATGTTGATCACGTGACCGGGCCAGTCCGGATCTTTGGCATAGCAGCCAAAGGCGATATAGCAGCCAAAGTGTTTGGCCCGCTCTCCGATGATTTCGGTCTCCGGCCCGGGCAGATCAAAGGCGACGCGATTGAGTTCCTTGCGGGTCCAGGGCTGAAATCCCTGAATGGGAAACTCGTGCATACACAGAAGATCCTGTTTGCTCCCCCAGCGGCGCTCGCCGCCCCACGCCTCCGGTGCGCCCTGAGCGTAGTTGATGAGTTTTACCGCATGATCGAGATTGGCTTTCATGGTGCGGCGCAGATTGCCGATGTCCACCGCCCGAACCCGGGACTGAATTGCGGCCACGTTGATGGCAGGCTGGCGCAGCGTCACCTTCTCATAGTCCCCGTTCTGCGCCACTTTGATGTCTGAGTAATCCGGCCCGTGGCCGTCCGCCGAAGCTGTTCCGCCAGCGACCAGGCCGGTCAGCCCGGCTATCCCAAGGCCCTTCAGCGCAGCGCGCCGTGATTCATTCGTCTTGGCCATCGTTCCTCCCAGGGTTTTCTCTGTGTTGGAGCGCCAGTCTAGCGAACCACGAAAAGCATGTTGGATCAGAAAAGAGGTCGGGTTAACTTTTCCGCAGAAACGTCAACCTGACCCCTTTTCTGACCTTAGCTGGACCCAAGGACTCGCCCCTATCCCCATTTTTTTCATTCTTTTCATTGCTTTACATTTCGGACTGACTTCCGGCCCATGCTCGGATCGAGCAATTGTGATCACATATGCGCCATCGGAGAACGGCCGGATGGGGTGACGAGATGATCGACGTAACTTTCTTTCTCGCCGGCCGTTATTAAAGGAACCGATCACAGGTTCCTTCCAAATCACAGGCGAGGTTTTCCGTGAAAAAACTGCTGAAGATCGCTGCACCCATCGGGGTGCTGGCGCTGGGGATCGTTTTGGTCCAAACCATGGTGGCGGCCAAGCCCGAACCGGAAAAAACAGAGGATACGCAGCGGCTGGTTTCGCTGTTTGTGGATCAGGTCCGGGAGGAAATGGTCACCCTGTCGGTGGATAGCCAGGGAGAGGTTAAAGCGGTGACGGAGATTGATCTCATGCCCGAGGTCAGCGGCCGCATTGTTGAGATTTCCGAGCGGTTTGCCGAAGGCGCCGGATTCAACGCCGGCGACCTGCTGGTGCGCATCGACGACCAGGATTACCGCCTCGCGGTGACTCGCGCCGAAGCCCGGGTGGCAGAAGCAGAGGTTCAGCTGCTGACGCAGCAGGCAACGGCTGATATCAAACGGCGCCAGTGGGAGTCCACCGGTCGCACCCACGAACCCAACCCCCTGCAGGTCAACAAGCCCCAGGTGCTGGAGGCGGAAGCTAAACTTCGCTCGGCCAAAGCTGATCTGGCGGAAGCGCGCCTCAATCTCAAGCGCACCGAAATCCGGGCGCCGTTTGCCGGCCGGGTCATGTCCCGCGCCGTCAGCCTGGGTGCCTACTCGGCGCCGCAGGCCGTGCTGGGTCGCATCTTTGCCACCGACGTGGTGGAAGTAACGCTGCCCCTAACCGACCGGCAGCTTGCAGAGATGAACCTCCCTATGGGCTTTGTCGCCCAGGGTAACGCCGCACCCCAGGTTACGCTCAGCGCTGAGGTTGGCGGCGAGTGGCATTCCTGGCAGGGGCAGATTGTCCGCACCCACGCCTCCGTTGATCCGCAAACGCGACTGATTTATGCCGTGGCGCGGGTTCTAAACCCCTACGATCCCGGTGCATCGGCGCCGCTGGCCGTGGGTCTGTTTGTGGATGCGCAGATCGAAGGCACGGAAGAGTTGGTCGCCTCCGTGGTGCCGCGGGAGGCGCTGCGTAATGCCGATCAGGTGTACGTCGTAGATGCGGACGATCGTCTCGATATCCGCACGGTGAAGGTGCTCTCGAGCAGTGAGAGCGAAGTGCTGATCTCCAGCGGTGTTTCGGTGGGTGAGCGCGTGGTGACCTCCACGATCGCATCCGCCGTCGACGGCATGTTGGTGCAGCCGATCAACAGCGCCGACAGCGTCGCTAACAACTGAGGTTAAGCCGATGCGTGGAATGATCCGCTGGTGGGCCCGCAACCCGGTTGCCGCTAATCTGATGATGGTGGGGATTTTTGTCGCGGGCATTATCGGTTTCGGGCAGCTGGAGCGGGAGATGGATCCGCAGGTCCGATTCCCGGGCCTTCAGATCATCGTGCCATGGAACGGTGCCGCACCGCAGGACGTCGAGGAACAGATCGTGTCGCGCATCGAAGAAGCGGTGCGCGGCCTCGACGGCATCGAATGGGTGCGCTCAAGCTCCCGCGAGGGCGCCGGCGAGGTCTATATCCTTGCCGAAATGCGCGTGGATTTTGCCCAGTTCATGAACGAGGTCAAAATCCGCGTCGACTCCATTTCCACCTTCCCCCGGGATGCGGACCGGCCGCTGGTGCAGCAATGGGTCAACCGGCAGGAATTCATACGCGTGGCCGTGCACGGGGACCTCGGCGAGCGTGAGCTGAAACGGCTTGCCGAGCAGCTTCGCCGAGAGGTGGCCGTGCTGCCCGCCATCACGGTGGTGGAATTGTTTGGCACCCGCCGGGAAGAGGTCTCGATCCAGGTCAGCGAATCCTCCCTGCGCCGCTACGGTCTTTCGTTTTCTGACGTATCCGACGCCATTCGCGCTTCGTCGCTGAACCGCTCCGCGGGCACCGTGCGCACCGAAGTTGGCGCTTACCAGCTCAAGGTGCAGAACCTCGCTGATACCGAGGCGGACTTTGCCGGCATTATCGTGCGCCAGAGCGCCGACGGCGGCACCATCCGAGTCGGCGATGTCGCCACCGTTGTCGACGGTTTTGAAGACAACGAAATCCTCGCGACCCTGAACGGCGAACCGGCGGTGCTGCTGCAGGTGATGAGTACCGAGACGATGGACATCGTGAAGGCGTCGGAGTCGATCCGGACCTGGCTCGAGGAGCGGCGGGAATCGCTGCCACCGGGCGCCAAGCTGACGCTGTGGACGGATAACGCGGAAGACTTCAAAGGACGCATGGCCACCATCGGCTCCTCTGCCGGCCTTGGTCTGATTCTGGTGCTCACGGTTTTGCTGTTCACCCTGCGGCCCAAGGTGGCTCTGTGGGTGGCCGTGGGGATCGCCACCGCCTACGCCGGCACGTTTATCTTCATGCCTGCGCTGGACGTTTCGCTCAACATGATCAGCACCTTTGCGTTCCTGCTGGTGCTGGGCATTGTGGTTGACGATGCGATTATTGTCGGCGAAAACATCCATACCCAATCCCATCTGGAGCGGGACTCCGTGAAGGCGGCCTATCGCGGGGCCCAGCTCGTTTCCAAGCCAGTGGTTTTCGGCGTGGTTACCACCGTGCTGGCCTTCCTGCCCTGGCTGTTTCTGAGCGACTCCACCAGCGAGTTCACCCGCCACATCACCTGGGTGGTGATCCTCGCGCTTGGCTTTTCGCTCGTGGAATCGCTGCTCATTCTCCCGGCCCACCTGTCGAAGATGAAGCCGCGGGAGGTGGTCGGTTGGTTTGGCCGCATCCAGAAGGCGGTGGCCAAGGCCATTATTACCTTTGCCAATCGCTACTATCGCCGGCTCGGCCAGTGGGCGGTACGCAACCGCTACCTTACCGCCAGCTTCTTTGTGACGGTCCTGTTTGTGGGTTTTGGGGCCTTCGGCGGCGGACTCGTGAAAAAAGGATTCATGCCGGAGATTGAATCGGACCAGATCATCGTCAATGTGGTCCTGCCGGAAGGGGCACCCTACAGCCGCGCGCTGGAAATCCTGGCGCAGATGCAGGCGGCGGAAAAAGCCCTGGAGGAAGAGGTCAATCAAAACTCCGGCGGCGAAGGCCGGCTGATTGAGAACTGGTATACCCGGTCCCGCCGCGACAGCGTCATTGCTATCGTCAAGCTGGCGCCGCCGGAAGTGCGGGAGATGACCGCCAAAGAAGCGTCGATCCGGCTGCGAGAACTGATGGGCGAGGTGCCCGACGCCAAGCAGGTCTCGGTGCAATACACCCAGGACAATCAGGATCCCGGGTTTGAGCTTTCCATCCGCCACCCGGATCTGGACGTTCTGCGCGCTGCCACAAACGAACTTGAAGACCATCTGCGCAGCTTTGAGTCCCTCTACGACGTGCGCAACAACCTGGAAGGCGCTTCGGAAGAGATTCGCCTAAGCCTGAAACCCGGCGTGACCAAACTCGGCCTGACGCTCGCGGAGGTCAACCGGCAGGTGCGCCAGGCGTATTACGGTGAAGAAGTGCAGCGACTGCCCCGGAACGGCCAGGACGTGCGGGTCATGGTGCAGTATCCCACCGAGTCACGCCGTTCCATGGAGAGCCTGAAAGACTTCCGGGTGCGCACGGCCGACGGCCGCGAGCTGCCTCTGCTGTCGGTGGCGGATCTTGAATTTGCCCCGGGCATCAAGCGTATCCAGCGCTGGAACGGCAACCGGGCGGCGCGCATCAGCGCCGACCTGAAAGATGACGTGCGCCAGGACATCATGGATGACCTTGAGGAGAACTTTTTCCCCGCGTGGGAGAAGCGTTATCCCGGCGTGATTCGCGGCGCCGTAGGCCAGGCGGAAGGCGAAGCGCGCTTTGTGCGCGAGCTGCTGGGGCTCTATACCATCGCCCTGTTTGGCATGTACGCCATCCTGGCGGTTGCGTTCCGCAGCTACTGGCAACCGGCCCTGATTCTGGTGGCTATGCCGTTTGCCTTCGTCGGCGCGGTGCTCGGACATATGGCCATGGATATGACCATGGCCATCATGAGCTACTTTGGCGTGGCCGCAGCCGCCGGCGTGGTGGTTAACGACAATCTGGTGCTCATGGATCAGTGCAATCGTCTGCGGGACAGCGGCATGGAGCGCCGGGAAGCGATCGTGGAAGCCGGCGTGTCACGCTTTCGCCCCATCCTGCTGACCACCATCACCACCATCATCGGGCTGATTCCCATGATGCTGGAGCGTTCGATTCAGGCGGCATTTCTCCAGCCGATTGTGCTGGCGCTGGCCTGCGGCGTGTTTGTGGCGTTTTTTGTCACGCTGTTTCTGGTGCCCGCGATGTACACCATCGGCCTGGACATCGGCGGTATCGCTGCCCGAATCCGCGACCGGCTGCTACGGCGGGCTCCCGCCGCCGGCGGTGCGGCCATGGAGAACACCTAAGACTCCGCTGTTCCGGGGTTGGCCTTCGGCCAGCCCCGCCCCGGCAGACCACCCTTTGTGACCTGAGTCTCGGAACAACAGCGCAGGGCGTTTCTATACTCAGGCCTTGCGACTTTTCCTGCTCAGCCTGCTGTCAGGCCTGCTGTCGCTCCCGAGCACCGCAGCGGCCGCCCCACCGGACTACGATATTGTCTACGTCCGGCAGGTACGTTTTGGCGATTTCACCAATACCATATGGCCAGAGGTTTTCCATCCAGGCCGCCTCGACCCCGGCGCTGACCTGGTGCTGCTGCACCCCGACGGCAGCGAAGAAATCCTTATCGACTGTGATCACTGCGGCGTCACCGACCCGTTCATCTCCTTCGACGCCCGGTGGGTCTACTACAGCCTGTTTCCCGATCTACGCGAGCCATCGCTGAACTATCAGCGCGGTGACCTGCCCCGGGAGGGGGCGGACATCTACCGCATGAACCTGACGTCCCGCCAGATCGAGCGGCTGACCTTCGGTGAGTTCACCCCCAACCTCGGCGCCGGCAACTGGGATGAAAGCAACCCGGTGGACCCGCCGAACAGCTACAACCGGCTGGGCTACGGCATTCTCAATCTGGGTCCCATGCCGCTGCCCAACGGTCGGTTGGCCTTCACGTCAAACCGCAACGGCTATATCCCCACCAAAGGCTTCACCAACCCCACCCTGCAGCTTTTCGTAATGGACGTGGACGGGGAAAACGTCGAACTCATTGCGCCGATGAACATCGGCAGCGCCCTGCACCCGACGATACTCAGGGACGGGCGATTGATCTTTTCTACCTACGAAAGTCAGGGCGTGCGTGATCGGCGGGTCTGGGGCATCTGGTCCATCTATCCCGACGGGCGCCAATGGGGTCCCGTGGTCAGCAGCATGACCGCACCGGAAGCGTTTCACTTCATGACCCAGACCAGCAATCAGAACATTGTCGTGGAGGCCTACTACAACCTGAACAACAATGGCTTTGGCGCGCTCTACGGCATGCCCGTGCGCCCGCCGTCCGGCACACCGGCCTTTGGCACCGCCTTCCCGGCAGAAAACCCGCCGATTGACGAAACCCGGAGTTTTGGCCCAACGACCTTCCGGTTTCCCTTCACCCCCTACGGCTACCACGCCATTACGCCGATGACCCACCAGCAGGACGACGCGGCGCCGCTGGCGGAGGACGGGGTCACCCGGGTTGGGAAGTTCACCCATCCTTCCGCCGCGCCGGGTAACGATCTGCTGGTGGTCTGGACGCCGGGGCCGGCCAATGACCTGAATCGACCCACCACCGACCCGCGCTATGACGCCGGGTTGTACGTGATCAATGACTCCACGCCGGTGTGGAGTCCGGACGAGCTGGTGCTGATCAAGAATGACCCGGCTTACAACGAAGCCTGGCCCCGGGCGGTTGTGCCCTACAGCGAGATCCACGGCGTCGCTGAGCCGGCGGAGCTGCCCTGGCTACCCAACGACGGCGCCGGTAGCCGGCACCTCCCGGCGGGTACCCCGCATGGGCTGGTGGGCACCAGCAGCTTCTACAAACGCGAGAGTTTTCCCGGCCGCGGCGATTCATCGTTTGCCGGTCTGGATCCTTTCAACACCTCGCAAAACGGCGCCAGCAGCAACTGGACCTACCAGGGCGCCGACGCGGGCCTTTATGACAACTCAGATATCTGGGCCGTGCGGGTGCTCGCGATGGAGGGCAACACGTCCCGCCTTTATGGCCCTAACGCATCGGAGCTGGACGGCACCGACTTCCACTCCCATGCCAACGAACGCTTACGCATCCTGGGCGAGATTCCGCTGCGTAAAGCTCTCGGCGTGATGGATGCCGAAGGCAACCCCGACACCAGCGTGCTGTTCAAGATCCCCGCGGATACGCCGTTTACCTTCCAGACTCTGGATCGCAACGGCCTGGTACTCAACATGGCCCAGACCTGGCACCAGGTGCGGCCCGGCGAGGTGCGTACCGACTGCGGAGGCTGCCACGCCCACAGCCAGCAGCCGCTGGCATTTGCCGGCACCGCCGCGAGTCAGCCGGGCTACACCCCCTATGACCTGAGTCAGACCACGCCGATGCTGGACCAGGCCACCGATGGATCTCCCACGCTGGTCGAGCTGCCCGAGCCACTGGTGAACGTGGAGTTTTATGCGGACATCCGGCCGCTGCTGCAGTCGCGCTGCGTCAGCTGTCATGATGCAAGCACCAATGCCGGCAACCTGAACCTGAGCGACCTGTCCCTTGAGAGCAACCTGCCGGGCGACTACCGGCGGCTGGCGGACGATGACGAGGCCCAGTGGGGGTATCCGCCGGTGATCAGCAACCGGCGCTGGCGCCAGACCAATGCCAGCCGCTACGTGCGCAAATTCCAAAGCCGCCGCAGCCTGCTCACCTGGAAAGTTTTTGGTGAGCGGCTGGACGGCTTCAGCAACACAGACCATCCCACCGAGAGTACGCCGGGCGACCCGGCCACCCTGCCCGCCGGCGCCAGTGCCAACGATGCCGATCTCGACTTTGTCGCCAGCACCGCGCATCCGGCCGGCGGCATGCCGTCCTTAAGCCGGGCCGAGCGGATGACCTTTGCCCGCTGGATAGACCTCGGCGCCCCGATCGACATTGCCGCCACCCGTGGTAATGACGGCCTGGGCTGGTTCCTGGACGATCTGCGGCCGACCCTGACCGTCAGCAGCCCGCGACCGAACTACAACCCCCAGCGGCCCCAGGTGATTCGCTTGGGTATGGCCGACGCTTACAGCGGCATCAATTTTGATTCGCTGTCGGTAACGACCAGCTTTCCGGTGCAGGGGCGAGCCGCCGGGGCGGAGCTGGCAGATCTGGTCGTATCCGTGGCGCAGGACGTATGGGAAATCGCCCTCGATAATGCGCCGGCCCAGGCCCTGGTCGATGCCCACGTGCGGGCGGAGGTGGCCGATCGACAGGGCAACGTCAAGCGGGTGGACGTGCGCTTCTCCACCGTCGCGTCCGGCACCATCTTCCTCGACTCCTTCGAGTAGCCGCCGGTGCCAGCGGCCCGCTAGTCCCGCTTTTTGCGGTCCTCACTGTGGGTTTTTTCAATCGCCGCGCGCGCGTCGGCCCAATTCTGGTCGGTCCACTGGCGGAGAAACGAAAAGTTCCCGCCGGTGGCCAGGTACTCGCCGCCGTCGATGGCGATGGTCTGGCCGTTCAGATACTCAGCCCCGGGTCCCAGCAGAAACGTGGCCAGATTCGCCAGCTCATGCATGTGGCCGGTGCGGCCCATCGGGTTGCCGGACATATCCTCGTAGGGGTTCTCCGCGCCGGGCGCGAGGCGTTTGGTGGCGCCCTCCGTCGGAAAGATGCCAGGAGCGATAGCGTTCAGGCGGATTCCGTGGCCGCCCCACTCCACCGCCAGCGACTGGGTCATCGCCCGCAGCGCCGACTTGGACATGGCGGACGGCACCACAAACGGCGAGCCATTCCAAACCCAGGTCACCACGATAGACACCACCGACGCCGGCACGCCCTCGGCGATCCACCGCTTGCCGGCGTTGTGGGTCACGTCAAAAGTGCCCCGCATCACGATGTTGGCAATGGCGTCAAACCCGCGAATGGACAGGTCCTGGGTGCGGCTGATGAAGTTGCCCGCCGCGTTGTTGATCAGGCCGGTCAGCGCCCCGCCATCCGTCCAGATCTCATTGAGCATGGCGTCGATAGACTCCGACGACCGAATGTCGCAGCCAACGCCGCTCACCGTTCCCGAGGTGGCCTGCGCAATCTCGCCCGCGGTTTCCTGCAGCACTCCGGTGCGACGCCCGCAGATGTACACGTGGGCACCCAGGGCGCTTAGCGCCGTGGCCATCTCTTTGCCAAGGCCGGTGCCACCACCGGTTACCAGAATTCTCTGGCCGGAGAGAAACCCCGGCTTAAACATCAGCTGATCAAAATCCAATGGTCAAACTCCGCCTGCGCAAAGCGGCAATTGTAGGTCATTTGCGGCAGCAATCTGCCGCGCGGACCAATTCGCTATTCAAACCCGTCTGAGAACAGCACATCGCTGACCTGGGCCACCAGCCGAACCTGGTTCTCATCGTTGGAAAACCCGCCAAACCCCCCGATAGCACCAACAATATTGACCCCCTCACCGGCCTGACTTAGATATCCATCCCACAGTCGGATCGTCAACGGCTCCGCTTCTCCCAGGAACCCCGTCGCCGGCTGAAATCGAAGGAAGGCATCGCCGTTCAGCACCAGCGCATTCGCATCGCTCACCGTGCCCGAAAGCGCCGTCCATCCCCCACCGGCATCGAACTGCCACTGGCCCTGCTGCGGAAACTGCGCATGCTCGACCACTGCGATACCCGCCAGGCCATCTGGGTCGAGCGTCAGCGAGGCCAGATCCGCAACGGCCAACTGAGGAAGCTGAGAACCGGCAGTCCCGCCACCGACCGGCCGGATCGCGTACGCGGCCGTCGGCGCCGAATTGCCCAGCACGAGATAGGCCGCCCCAACGAAGCTGTCCCCGGCCAGGGGCGTCACGGAGGAACCGATGACAATGTCTGCCACACCATCGCCATTGAAATCCGCCCCACCGTCGATGACATCTCCGGTGTAGGTGAATTCGTCGACACCGGGAATAGCGATTCCGTTCTGGCCGTTGAGCGCCGCCAGACTTGGCTGTGGAGAAAAACCAGCGCGGCTGCCGAACAGCACATAGGTCTCGCCCGTTTCCGACAGCAGCTGGGAGCCTGCCCCTCGGGCCCCGAGCAACAGATCGTCGACGCCATCACCGTTCACATCGCCGGCGGAGGCCACACCCCGGAGCCCGTGAAAATTTTCCTTGCCGGCAACGGTGAAACCGTTGGATCCGACGAGACCGGTGACATCCAAGCTGGCGTCGGCGGTCTCCTCGGAACCGAAGACGACGTAGACCTCTCCCCGGCTGCTACCACCGCCGTCAGCGCCGGGGGCCGCTACCGCGATATCTGCCAAACCGTCGCCGTTCAAATCGCCGCTTCCGGCCACATTGATCCCAAGTCCGGTACCGGCCTGCCCTCCAGCAACAAGAAAACCCGTTGTCGCATCAAGATCCGACAGCCGTTGCCCCGCGATACCAAACTGCCCCCGGCCGAATACCAGGTACGCCCGCTCATCGCCGCTGCCGACGATCAGATCGTCAAATCCGTCACCGTTGAAATCGCCGGCAGCGGCAAGGGAGATTCCAACGTATCCGTTTTCCGACTCTCCGAGCAGGACCATGCCGTTGCTGCCGTCCAGCGCGTCGACGGCAACGATCGGCGCCGGCGGTTGATCCGTTCCGAAAAGCGCGTAGACCTTACCGGCCTGCGGGTATTCATTAACGACCGTGACTATGCGACGGCGGACCAGTTCTCGTGGAGCGCTCACCAGGAGATCGTCGAATCCGTCGCCGTTGATATCTCCGGCGCCGACACCCGCCCCGCCAAAACCAGCGCTGTTGCCGCTAATGGAAAAGCCGTTACTACCGGTCAGTCCGGATATGCTGAGCGCAGCGGGCAGAGCCTGGTCGGTCCCGAACAAAACGAACGCACGGTTGTCGCTGACCGCGGTGATCAGCAAATCATCAAACCCATCTCCGTTGAAATCTCCCGCAGGCGCGACAACATCGCCGATGCCAAAGCCATCGCCGGTGATCGCCACGCCGGTGGCGGCCAGCTGTAAAAAGGAAGACTCGGGCTCCGCTGATCCGAAAATCAGATAGATCCGCGCGTCGGCACCCGGATCTCCCACAGCCAGGTCGTCGAATCCATCGCCGTTAAAATCGCCAATCAAGGCCACGTCGGTCCCCGCGTAGTCAAATGGCCCGGTTCCTCGAAACACCACGCCCCGGGGCGGGTCCAGCGGGCTCAGGGAAACCACCGCCTGCGCATGGCAAGCGGCGTAGCCAGACAGCAGCGCGACGGATATTGCCGCGCGTAACGCCGTCTTCCGTGGATGGTTCTTTCGCGCGGGCGACATAGGACTGCCTTGCTTGCCAGTTACCCTTGTTAATGCGTCCGGAAAGAAAAAGCGC
>JBCCVP010000064.1:0-26068 GCA_039195135.1 Pseudomonadota bacterium
CCGGGTGTATGGGGTGGACGGTGGGGTTTGAACCCACGACCTCTGGAGCCACAATCCAGTGCTCTACCAACTGAGCTACGCCCACCATGGCTTAATCTATCCGCGCGATCCCTGTCGGGACTGCGCGGTCGCCTCCGCAAAACGTGGTTTTGCTTAGGCTTTCAATCGCCTGCGGCGATTGGCCCTTCGACAGGCCATTTGGCTCTGTCGAAGGCTTTCGACTCCGTTCTCTGGAGTCCGCCGGCGCTCCGCAGTATCGGAGCCACCTTTTCGTGTCGCGCCATGTTGGCCGCGAGCCGCACAGTTTAACACCCTCCGGACGCTAATGACCCCAAACATCGGAGCTGGCGCCGGAGTCGCACGAGGGGCCATCAAAACCTAATATTTCCAAGCCGGAGCCCGAAGCTCCAGGCAACCACAAACCCAACCGAAGGGCCTGATCGCGCAGCGATCGTGAGCCGAAGCAAAACCACGTTTTGCGTAGGCGACCGCGCAGTCCCGACAGGGATCGTGCGGATAGAAATGTGGCGCGCCCGGCAGGACTCGAACCTGCAACCGTCGGCTTAGAAGGCCGGTGCTCTATCCGGTTGAGCTACAGGCGCAGGCAAAACTGGTCGGGGTGGAGGGATTCGAACCCCCGACATCCTGCTCCCAAAGCAGGCGCGCTACCAGACTGCGCTACACCCCGAAAAAAAGCCGTGGCATGGTACGGGGGTCGTCCCTGTCAGTCAATCGGCGCAGCGCCCTTTGCGGGCGCACCGGGTCTGGCTGTGGCCAGTTCTCGTAGATCATGGGAAACTACCGTCCCGATGGACGCCTATCGAGACACCCTCCGCCGGATCAACCCCGTGACCAGCATGGGGCCGGACCAGTTTGAGGCCTTTCTGGCCGAAGCCACCGAGCGCACTTTTTCTAAGGGCGAGTGCATCTATCTGCAGGGAGATACGGACGACCAGATCTACTTTCTGGTGGAGGGCACTTTGCATCGCAAATCGGAAGGAAGCCCCGTGCGGCCCCTGACCGCCGGCGAAGACGGGGCCCTGTTTGCGCTCGGCAACCTGCAGCCCCGACCGCACACGGCGCAGATCAGCTCCGACAAGGCGGTGGTCGTCGCGGCGCTGCGGGATCGGGTGGAGGAACTTGCCGCCCGCAGCCAGATGGTTACCGGCGAGATGCCGGCCTTAAGCGTCACCGACGTGGCGAGCAGCGAGGGCCTCGACGGCTCCTGGATGTTTCAGGTGGTGCAGAGCGAGATTTTTCGCGAGCTGCCGACGGAAAACATCGAGCGCTTTTTTGAGTCCGTGGAGCGGGTGGAAGCGCCGGAAGGCGTGGACGTGGTCACCCAGGGCGAAGAAGGCGACTACTATTACATGATCGCCAACGGGCAGGCCGAAGTGCGGCGCATGGCGGGGCGTCATCCGATTCCCATCGCCACGCTGGGTCCGGGGGACAGTTTTGGCGAAGAGGCCCTGATCAGCGGCCTGCCCCGCAATGCCACCGTCACCATGCTGGAAGACGGCGTGCTGATGCGGCTCAGCAAGGACCGCTTTGAATCCCTGCTGATCAAGCCGGTGGTGGAGGCCCTCGAGCCCAAGGCGGCCGCCCGGGCACTGAAGGAGGACGGCACGCGGCTGATCGACGTGCGGCTGGAAAACGAGCACGGCAGCCGGGCGATTCGGGGAAGCGAGAACATTCCGCTGTTCAAACTGCGGGAGGCGGTTGAAGACCTGGACAAGGAGACTCGCTACATCGTGTACTGCGATAGCGGTGCGCGCAGTTCAGCAGCTGCTTTCCTGCTGAGCCAGCACGGACTGGACGCCTGTTTCATTCGCGGCGGCCTGTCGGCCATGATCGGCTAGCCGGGCCCTCGGTGGCGCCCGCGACAACCGGGGATCGCGCGAACGTGAAGGTTGTGCGACAATCCTGTGACTAATCGAATGGTTGTGCCGTCCAGAGGGGGCCGGCGCGGGATAGGAGAGTCCCTATGACCCAAGGACAGAACCGATGCTGATTCTCACGCGACGGGTAGGTGAAACCCTGATGATCGGAGACGACATCACCGTTACCGTGCTCGGTGTGAAAGGCAATCAGGTGCGCATCGGTATCAATGCGCCAAAGGACGTCGCGGTACACCGTGAGGAGATCTACGAGCGCATACGAAAAGAGCACACCGATGAACCGGAGGCGGACTCAAGCGAGGCCTGACCCGGTTACGGACGGCTGTGCACGGCCCGCGTCGAGCGGGCTTTTTTTATGGCTGGAGGGATGCTGCTGCGGCAATCGGGGCAGCCCGGGAATCGCGCCGGCAGCGGCGAATCGACCTGCCCGGACCCTGTATGCACAGCCCCTGAGAGGTGTAGAATAAGCGCCCCCGGAGAGGTGGCCGAGCGGCTGAAGGCGCTCCCCTGCTAAGGGAGTATGGGTCAAAAGCCCATCGAGGGTTCGAATCCCTCTCTCTCCGCCAATACTTAGGAAGCCCGCTCCTGCATCAGGGGCGGGCTTTTTCTTTTGGCGGCGTCAGGCGCTTAAGATCGCGCTGGCCATGGCCTGCGCCGCGGCGTCGGTATTGATGCCATCGCGCGCCGCCCGATCGAGCACCTCGGCGAGCGTTGTGCCGATACCCCGCAGTCGGGCCTCACATTCCTCAGCGTCAATATCTCCAAGCTCCACAGAGCCACCGATGATGCCCCCAGCACTTGCCACATAGTCCGGGGCCCAGGTGATGCCGGCCGCCCGCAGCCGCTCCGCATCCTCCGGCGTCGCCAGCTGGTTGTTGGCGGCGCCGCAGATCAGTCTTGCCCGAATGCCCGGGATCGACTGCTCGTTGAGCACCGCGCCCAGGGCGCAGGGGGACAGTACGTCCGCCTCCACCGCCAGAATCTCTTCGGGACTGACGACCTGGCCACCGCAGTCGCTGGCTACCTGTCCAGCCAGTTCGCTGTTCACGTCGGCTACGGTCAGGGTGACACCGGCGTCCGCCAGGTGCCGGCACAGCCGACCACCCACGCCACCGAGGCCCTGCACCGCCACGTGCACGCCCGCTACGCTGTCTCGCGACAGCTGCTGCTGCGCCATCGATTCAATCGCGTAGTAAAGCCCGCGGGCCGTCGGCACGGAGGTATCAGATCCGGGGAGGCCGGCGACGTGGCGGGTCCGCTCGCGGATGATGGCCATATCGCTGGCGTTGCTTCCAACGTCAGGAGCGCCCACATAGCGCCCCTTCAGGCTTTCAATGCAGTCGCCCATAGCCCGCAGCAGCTCTGGGGTTTTTTCTTCCGCCGTGGCGATCACGACCGACTTTCCGCCGCCGTAGGCCAGCCCGGACAGGGCCCATTTATAGGACATGGCCCGGCTCAGGCGCAGGACGTCGGTGAGCGCTTCGTCGGTGCTGGCGTAGGCCCGAAAACGGATGCCGCCGAGCGCTGCCCCACCGCGCTGGCGATGGAGCGCGGTGATCGCCTTGAGGCCGGTCGCCTCATCATGAAACCAGATGATCTGCTCGTGACCATCAAACTCGGGGTGATCAAAGGACATGCGCGGGTCTCCTCAAAAAAAAAGCCGTCGACAATGCGACGGCCTTTTCCGTAATGGCGCGCCGGGGAGGATTCGAACCCCCGACCTCATGGTTCGTAGCCATGCACTCTATCCAACTGAGCTACCGGCGCTGAAACGGCGGCGAATTATCCCAACCGCCAATGGGGGCGTCAACCGTTGACGTTCACGATTTACGCAGGCTAGGAAACGGCAGTGAGTTTTTCTTTCACCCAGCCCGAGACGCTGGCGAGAGCCGAGGACAGGTTTTCCGGCTGATTGCCGCCAGCCTGGGCCATATCCGGCCGGCCACCGCCGCGGCCCCCAACCTGGGAAGCCACGTGGTTGACCAGGTCTCCGGCGCGCAGCCGGTCGGTGGTATCCGCCGTGACTCCCGCCGCCAGCTGCACCTTCTCGCCGCTGGTGACCGCCAGGACCACCGCCGCCGTCTTGAGCTTGTCTTTGAGCTTATCCACCATCTGCCGCAGATCCTGGGGTTTCACCCCGTCGAGCTGCGCCGCAACCACCTTGACGCCATCGATGTCTTCAGCGCTTTCGCTCAGCTCGCCCCCGGCCTGGCTGGCGAGGCTGGCCCGGGCCGCCTCCAGCGCTTTTTCCAGCTCCCGGGTTTTGGCCACCATCTGGTGCACCTTTTCCGGCACGTCGGCCACGCTGCCTTTGAGAATCTCCGCGGTGCGCCGCAGCGCCACCTCCTGGCTTTCCACCCAGCGCAGCGCCGCGTCACCGGTGACCGCTTCGATGCGCCGGACCCCCGAGGCGATGCCACCCTCACTGACGATCTTCAACAGACCAATATCGCCAACCCGATCCACATGGGTGCCGCCGCACAGCTCCACAGAAAAATCGCCAAAGCGCAGCACCCGCACCTCGTCGCCGTACTTCTCACCAAACAGCGCCATGGCGCCGCTTTCCAGCGCCCGGTCGTAGTCCATCAGATTAACGTTGGCGCGGTCGTTGGCGCGGATCTGGCGATTCACCAGCTGTTCGATCGCCGCCAGCTCCTCTGACGAAACGGGCTGGAAGTGGGAAAAGTCAAAGCGCAGGCGTTCCGGGGCCACCAGTGAGCCCTTCTGCTCCACGTGATCTCCCAGCACCGTCCGCAGCGCAGCGTGGAGCAGATGCGTTCCGCTGTGGTTCAGCACAATCGCCTGCCGCCGGTCGGCGTCCACGTCCGCCGTCACCACCTGGCCAACCTCCAGCCGACCCCGGGAAACGGTCCCCTGGTGGCCGTGATGCACGCCCCCCAGCTTGCGCGTGTCGGCAACGGCAAACGCCGCTTCGGCGCTATGTAGCTGGCCCTCATCGCCCACCTGGCCGCCGGATTCAGCGTAGAACGGGGTCTGCGAGAGAAACACAAACCCTTGGTCGCCTTCCTCCAGCGCCGGCACGCTTTGGCCGTCCTTCATCAGACCCGTGATCTGCGCTGACACGCCGGTCAGCGTGTCGTAGCCCAGAAACTCCGGCACCGGCAGCGCCGCGAGCAGTTCGCCGTCCACCACGTCGTCGGATTTGAACTGGCTTGCCGCCCGGGCCCGCTCCCGCTGGGCCGCCATGGCGGTATCAAAGCCCGCCTGGTCGACGGTAAGGCCGCGCTCGCGGGCCACATCAGCCGTCAGGTCGGCGGGAAAGCCGTAAGTGTCGTATAGCTTGAAAGCCGTCTCCCCGGGAATCTCGCGGGTCTCAAGGCCCTCGATGGCGCCTTCAAGCAGCCGCATGCCCTGATCCAGGGTTTCGGCAAACCGGCTTTCCTCCGTCGCCAGCACCTGCCGCACAAAGTCCGCCTTGGCCCGGAGTTCCGGATAAGCCTCACCCATTTCCTCATCCAGGGCCCCGACCAGACCGGCAAAAAACGGCTGCTGCTGGCCCAGCTTGTAGCCGTGGCGGATGGCCCGGCGGATGATGCGCCGCAGCACATAGCCGCGCCCTTCGTTGGACGGCAGCACACCGTCCACGATCAGGAAAGACGTGGCGCGGATGTGGTCGGCGATCACCTTCAGCGAATTGTGCTCAAGGTCGTCGCAGCCCGTGGCGCGGGCGGCGGCTGTAATCAGTGTTTGGAACGTGTCCGTCTCATAGTTGGAGTGCTTGTGCTGGAGAATGGCCGCCAGCCGTTCCAGCCCCATACCCGTGTCCACGCAGGGGCTGGGCAGCGGCTTCAGCTCTCCCTGAGCATTGCGGTCAAACTGCATGAATACCAGGTTCCAGACCTCGATAAACCGGTCTCCGTCTTCGTCTTCCGATCCCGGCGGGCCGCCGGGGATCTCCGGTCCGTGGTCGTAGAAAATTTCGCTGCAGGGGCCGCAGGGACCGGTATCGCCCATGGCCCAGAAGTTATCGCTTTCATTCGGTTTGCCACCGGGTTTGTCGCCGATCCGCAGCACCCGATCCGCGGGCACGCCGATGCCGTTGGTCCAAAGATCAAACGCGTCGTTATCAGTCTCATATACGGTGACAAGCATCCGCTCCGCCGGCAGCTCCAGCACATCAGTAAGGAATTCCCAGGCGTACTCGATGGCTTCTTTCTTGAAGTAGTCGCCGAAGCTGAAGTTGCCCAGCATTTCGAAAAAGGTGTGATGCCGCGCGGTGTAGCCCACTTCATCCAGGTCGTTATGCTTGCCGCCGGCCCGCACGCAGCGCTGGGAGGTGACCGCCCGGGTGTAAGCGCGCTTCTCCGCGCCCAGAAAAACGTCCTTGAACTGCACCATGCCGGCGTTGGTAAACAGCAGCGTTGGGTCATTGGCCGGCACCAGCGGACTGCTGGCCACCGCTTCGTGATCTCGCTCGGCGAAGTAATCGATAAACCGACGGCGAATCTCAGCGCTGGAAATCATGACGGGTTCTCTGACTCGTGGGTTCGGATCGCAATCCGCACTATATCGTGGCTGAATCCGCGCTGCGCAAGGTACCGCTGCCGCTTGGCGCGGTCTTTGAGGTCGAGCACCGGACCGGGGCCAAAACGCTTGAGGTAAGCCGCAGACGCAGCCTCCTGCCAGTCCACCGCTGCCGCGGCGGCATTGGCGACGGTTGACTCAACGCCGCGGGCACGCATTTCCTGAAGGGTTCGGGCAGGCCCATAGCCCTGGCCGGCCCGGCGTCGGCAGAAAGCTTCGGCAAACCGCTCGTTGCTCAGCAGGTCGTGCTCAAGCAGCCAGCGCATCGTGACGTCGATGGTTTCCGGTTCGAAGCCAGCCCGGGCAAGGCGATTGTTGAGCTCGCCGGTGCCGTATTCCCGGCGGGAAAGCCACGCGACCGCCCGGTGCCTGGCATCCCGCTCCTGAATCCTGAGGTCGACCGGTGCCTCGGCCGCGTCTTCCTCGTTCTCCGGAGCGCCCGGGCCCTCAGGACCCGGGCCGTGCTCAGGCCTCTTCGGGTTCAGCGGTGGGCTCCGCTGGCATATCCAGGCCCAGCACTTCCCGACGAATCCGGTTTTCGATTTCGTCCATCATGTCCGGATTGTCTTTGAGGAAGTTGCGCACGTTGTCTTTGCCCTGACCGATGCGATCGCCGTTGTAGGAGTACCAGGCGCCGGACTTGTCGACGATGTTGTGCTCAACGCCCAGGTCGATCACCTCGCCTTCGCGGGAAATGCCTTCCCCGTAGAGAATCTCAAACTCGGCCTTGCGGAAAGGTGGCGCCGTTTTGTTTTTCACCACCTTGACCCGGGTGTCGTTGCCGATCACCTCATCGCCACGCTTCACCGCGCCGATTCGACGAATGTCCAGCCGGACCGACGAATAGAACTTTAGGGCGTTACCGCCGGTGGTGGTTTCCGGGCTGCCGAACATCACGCCAATTTTCATGCGGATCTGGTTGATGAAAATCACCAGCGTGTTGGAACGCTTGATATTGGCGGTGAGTTTGCGCAGCGCCTGGGACATGAGGCGAGCCTTCAGACCGACGTGGGAATCGCCCATCTCCCCCTCAATTTCTGCCTTGGGAGTCAGCGCCGCCACGGAGTCGATCACGATAATGTCGATGGCGCTGGAGCGCACCAGCATGTCGGCGATCTCCAGCGCCTGCTCACCGGTGTCGGGTTGGGAGACCAGCAGATCGTCAATTTCGACGCCGAGCTTCTCCGCGTAGCTTGGGTCCAGCGCGTGTTCGGCGTCGACAAACGCCGCGGTACCGCCGCTGGCCTGGCACTCGGCAATGGCCTGGAGCGTGAGCGTGGTCTTACCGCTGGATTCCGGGCCGTAGATCTCAACGACACGGCCTTTGGGGTAGCCGCCGATGCCCAGCGCCAGGTCCAGCTTCAGTGAGCCGCTGGAAATGACGTCCAGGTCCTGCGCCGTGCCATCGCCCATACGCATGACCGCGCCTTTGCCAAACTGCTTCTCGATCTGACCCAGCGCTGCGGCCAGGGCGCGTTTTTTGTTGTCTTCCATTGTGTCTCCGTGTGTTGGCGGGAGGTGCCGGGTGAATTCAACCTGCGCGCTCTGCGGGCCTGCGGAGGCCCCCGGGAGCGGATTCGGAAAGGCTTGGATATATTATTTCACAGCGGTGGATTGATGGGTATCAGGATCGCCGAAAATCCTGACGGAAATTTCGCTAAGGCGGGGCCAGAAGTTCCCTCAGCCGGTTGAGAGCGTGGCCGACGGTCTGCCGCCGCACCGCCTCCCGGTCGCCGGCAAAGCAGCACATTTCGGTCACGCCATTGCCGGGTACGGTAAATCCAAACCAGACCGTACCGACGGGCTTGGTTTCGCTGCCGCCGTCCGGCCCGGCAATCCCTGTCACGGCGACGGATACCGGGCATCCGCTGGCCTCGCAGGCCCCGTCCGCCATCTGCCGGGCCACCGCCGCGCTGACCGCGCCGTGGTGCGTCAGCACCTCAGGCGTCACCCCGAGCCAACGCTGCTTCAGGGCGTTGCTGTAGGTCACCAGGCTGCCCTCAAACCACGTGGAGCTCCCGGCGACATCGGTGGCAACCCGGCCGATCCAGCCGCCGGTGCAGGACTCCGCCGCCGCCAGCCTCAGCTTCTGACTTCGCAGCGTCTCGCCAAGGTGCTGCGCGAGTTCTTTCAGGCCCTCGTCGTCGGGAACCGCGGTACCTGCGCTGACCATAAGACGCTGCATCCTTCGTGCGCCGCCCGGCGGCGGGAATGGCCAGCATGACGGAACCGTCAGCTGCTGTACACTCCCGCCTCAGCATGAGCAGCAAAGCCCCCGCCAAAGACGTTTCCCACACGCCGGTGATGCGCCAGTATCTGAAGATCAAGGCCGAGCATCCCGACGTCCTGCTGCTGTTTCGCATGGGGGATTTCTACGAACTGTTCTATGACGACGCCCGCCGCGCCGCGCAGCTGCTGGACATCACCCTGACCCGCCGCGGGGAGTCCAACGGCAAGCCCATCCCCATGGCCGGGGTTCCCTTTCACGCGGTGGACAACTACCTCGCGCGGCTGATCCGGCTCGGCGAATCCGCCGCCATCGCTGAGCAGATTGGCGATCCGGCCACCAGCAAAGGACCGGTAGAACGGAAAGTGGTGCGCATCGTCACCCCCGGCACCGTTACGGACGAGTCGCTGCTGGAGGATCGGCGGGATAATTTCCTACTGTGTATCTGCGGCAGCGGCCCCTTTGGCCTCGCCTGGCTGGACCTGGCGAGCGGTCGATTTCACCTGGCCATGGCTGACAGCGAAGCTGCCCTGGGCGCGGAGCTGGAGCGGCTGCGACCGGCGGAAATCCTCACCAGCGAGGACCAGCCCGCGCTGCCCATGGTGGCCGACAGCCGCGGTCACCGCACCCAGCCGGCCTGGCATTTTGAGCCGGAGACGGCGGCGGGGCTTCTTGCGGACCAGTTCGGCACCCGCGATCTCAGCGGGTTTGGGTGCGAAGACCTGCCGTTGGCGGTGACCGCCGCGGGCGCCCTGCTTCAGTACGTGAGGGACACGCAGCGCAGCGCCCTGCCCCATCTCAAGTCTCTCCGCGTTGAAGCCGCCGACACCGCTCTTACGCTGGATGCCGCTACCCGGCGGCATCTGGAGATCACCGAACATGCCCAGGGGCGCCATGACCAGACGCTGGCGGGCGTATTGGACACGAGCGTGACACCCATGGGCTCGCGAATGCTGCGGCGCTGGCTGGGCCAGCCGCTGCGGGACCAGCAGGTGCTGCGTCTGCGCTACCAGGCGGTGGAAGCGTTGATTCAGAATGGCCGCTATGAGGCGCTGCGGGACGTGCTGGCCGGCGTCGGCGACATCGAGCGCATCTGCGCCCGCATCGGACTGCGCAGTGCCCGGCCCCGGGATCTCACGGCCCTGCGTGCCGCCCTGCACCTGCTGCCCGACCTCGGCCGGCAGCTCAGCGCCATCGACAGCCCGAGGCTGGCGCAGCTCGGCGAGGCGCTGGAGCCCCGCCCCGCCCTGGCAGAAAAACTCGATGCCGCGATTGAAGACGAGCCACCGGTGCTGATCCGCGACGGGGGCGTCATCGCCGACGGCTACGACCCGGAGCTGGATGAGCTGCGAGCGCTGTCCCGGGACGCCCGCAGCTTTCTCGACGAGCTGGAGGCGCAGGAAAAAACGCAAACCGGTATCAGTACGCTGAAGGTGGGCTACAACCGGGTGCACGGCTACTACCTGGAGGTCGGACGCCAATACGCCGATCAGGTTCCGGCCCACTGGACCCGCCGGCAGACGCTGAAAGCGGCGGAGCGCTACATCACCGAGGAGCTGAAAAACTTCGAAGACAAGGTGCTGTCAAGCCGGGAACGGGCCCTGGCGCGGGAAAAAGCCCTGTACGCGGAGCTGGTGGAATACCTGGCGGGTCATCTCGGCCCCCTGTCGGCCGGTGCCGAGGGCCTGGCGGAACTCGATGTGCTCTGCGCCTTTGCTGAGCGCGCGGACGTCCTCGACTACCGGCAGCCGGAGCTGACCGACGAGCCCGGCATCCGCATCAGCGATGGCCGCCACCCGGTCGTGGAACAGGTATCGGCGGCGCCGTTTCAGCCCAACAGCTGCCAGCTGGATGCGGAGACCCGTATGCAGGTGGTCACCGGCCCCAACATGGGCGGCAAATCCACCTACATGCGGCAGACGGCGCTGATTGTGCTGCTCGCCCACGCCGGGAGCTTTGTACCCGCGCGGCGCGCCGTGCTCGGTCCAGTCGACCGTATCTTTACCCGCATCGGCGCCGGCGACGACCTGGCCCGGGGCCACTCCACCTTTATGGTGGAAATGACGGAAACGGCCAACATTCTGCACCATGCCACCCGCGACAGCCTGGTGCTGATGGACGAGATCGGCCGCGGCACCAGCACCTACGATGGCCTCGCGCTGGCCCGGGCGGTGGCTGAGGCGCTGCTGGACGTGGGCGCCATGACCCTGTTTGCCACCCACTACTTCGAGCTGACCGCGCTGCCGGAGGATCGGCCCGGCGTGATCAACGTGCACCTCACGGCCGCGGAGCACGGCGACGAGATCGTTTTCCTGCACACCGTGAAAGAAGGCCCCGCCAACCGCAGCTACGGCCTGCAGGTGGCCGCCCTGGCCGGCATCGGCGCGCCGGTGGTGGCGCGGGCCCGGCAGCTGCTGGAAACGCTGGAGGCAAGCCAGCAGGCGGCCGGCAGCTCCTCGCCGCAGCTGTCGCTGTTTTCGCCCCCGCCCGCCGCTGCGGCGCCTGTGGAAGAACCCGCGGCGCTGGAGCAGCTTCGGAGCCTGGACCCGGACGCCCTCACCCCCCGGGAAGCCCTGGACTGGCTTTATCGCCTAAGGCAGGCGTTGGACAAATAGCGGTCCCTCAGGTGGCCCGGCAGGCCCGTCCCTCAGTGGATGTGAGACATTGTGGACTGCATTGGCCCACGCCTGGCCACAATGGTACGCTGCGCCCGCCCGCAACAAAGGTCCTCTGTCATGAGCGAAGACATCCTCGTATTTGCCGAACCTGACGCCGTCAAGGAAGAACTGGCGATGACCCCTCCGGAAGCCGTCAAGGCGGAACCCGGCGCCGACCCGGAGCTCGAGAAACAGGCGGACGCCTTGGTGGAGAAGCTGCTGGCCATGGACCCCGCCAGCGAACAGGCCAATAGCGCCAAGGCGGCCATTGAAGCCATGGGCATGGACCTGCAGGAGGCCGCCTCCAACCGCAGCGCCATGCTGAAGGAACCGATCCGCAAGCTGTCCGCCCGCGCCGACGACGGCGGAGAGGTGGCCAACGCGCTGGTGGACCTGAAGCTGCAGGTGGAGGAGCTGGACCCCGGCAAGGTGGATCTGGAGCCCGGCTGGTTCGCCCGCCTGCTCGGCATGATACCCGGCGTGGGCACGCCCATTAAGCGCTACTTCACCAAGTTCGAGTCGTCCCAGACGGTGATCGACGCGATCATCCGCTCCATGGAAGACGGCAAGGAGCAGCTGGAGTCAGACAACACCACGCTGGCGGAAGATCAGAAATTTATGCGGGAGGTGACGCGCAAGCTGGAAAAGGCCATCAAGCTAGCCCAGCTGCTCGACGCCAAACTCACCCATCGGGTGGAGCGGGAGCTGGCCGGTCAACCCGACAAGGCCCGATTCATCCAGGAGGAACTGCAGTTCCCCCTGCGCCAGCGCATCATGGACCTGCAGCAGCAGCTCGCCGTAAACCAGCAGGGCATCGTCACGCTGGAAGTGGTGATGCGCAACAACAAAGAGCTGGTGCGCGGCGTCAACCGGGCCCGGCACGTCACCGTGAACGCGCTGCAGGTGGCGGTGACCCTGGCCGTTGCGCTGGCCAATCAGAAGATTGTGCTGGACAAGGTCAAGGCGGTGAACGAAACCACCTCAGACCTGATCGCCGGCACCGCCGAGCGACTGCGTCAGCAGGGCACGGAAATCCACAAGCAGGCGTCGTCTTCCCAGATCGACATGGACGCGCTGAAAAAAGCCTTCACCGACATCCACGCCGCCCTCGACGACATTTCAAGCTACCGCCAGGAAGCGCTGCCCAAGATGGCCGCCACCATCAAAGAAATGGACGAGATGACCGCCCAGGGGGAGAAAAAGATCCGCGAGATGGAGCGCGCGGAAATTGCCGCCGAGGACGTCTTCGAGATCATCCCGGACGACGAGAGCTTCTAGAACTGAAGTATCGGGAGAGCGCAAAGAACCCGAGCTGGGGACCGACGCGTCCGCTTTACCCTGCCTCTTACGGTGCGGTGGCCGACAGGTGCCAGCAGGCGGCGTCCACGCGCAGCCAGTCGTCTTCCCGGAACGGCGCATAGCCGGGAATAACGGCGTCGAGCAACGCCTCGCGGGTGCTCGGATCCAGGTCCGGCCAGCGCCTGCCAAGGACACCCAGGCGGGTGACGAAGGCCAGCAGCTGCGACTCGGGCAGCCGGCAGGCAAAGTCTTTGGCTTTGATATTGACGTTGCGCCAGCCGGCGGCCGCCAGCACTTCCGCCGTTCGGTCCGGGTCGGCCAGGCCAAATTGCCCCGGGGCGTTGGGCTGCGGCGGCGAGATGTCCGGCAGGATTTCTGAGGCCCCGCGACCGGCGACCTTCATGAACGGGTTGTCCGCGGGACTGCGCCAGACCAGAAAAGACAGCGTACCGTCCGCCGCCGCGGCCCGGCGAAGGTTGGCGAACGCCTGCACCGGGTCCGAAAAGAACATCACGCCAAAGCGGGACACGAAGTGCTCGACGCTGGCCGGTTCAAAGGTCCAGGTTTGCGCGTCGCCCAGGAGAAAACTCACCGGCAGGTTCTTATCCTCAGCCCGGCGCCGGGCCGCCTCAACCATCGGCTCCGACACGTCAATGCCGACGCAGCGCCCGCCCCGGCCAAGCACTTCAGCAACCCCCAGTGACGTGGCGCCGGTGCCGCTGCCGATGTCCAGGACACGGTGCACCGCTCCTTCCAGCTGACGAACCAGAAAATCCGCCTGGGGCTGGAACACCGCGTCGAGCGTCTCCTGCAAGTCGACCCAGCCTCTTCCGGCCCAGCCATTCCAGTCTTCAGCTTCCGCGGGGCCTGAAGGTGCTTGGAAATCGGGAATGGGATCAGGAGTCATGTGTCACCGGTGTGTGCTGCATGCGGACCAGCTTATTACAAATGATTATCATTTGCATCCAGACAATGGCAAGGACGAGAAACGGAGCAAGCCCGTTCCCGATGGCTCAGTTTTCGAAAGAATCCGCGAAGATCAGCGCTCCCCCACTGGAGCCGCCATCAAGCGTTGCCTGAATACACCAGCGATCCAGCGTTCCAAGATCCTGGCCCTCGTTATCACTGATATTCAGTGTCCAGGTGCCGCTGATCGCTTGGTTGTTGAAGGCCGCAAGAGAACCATCCGGCCGCAGCGTTCCCGAGATTGCCGGTGGCGTCGCGCCGCACTGGTTGGCGACAGGAAGCCCTGATGCGTCGGCAAACACTGTGTCGATGTTGTCCGTGTTGCAGTCGCCGGCACCGCCGATGGGCCGGTCCATCAGCGTGACCTGCGTGCCCGTGGCGCCATTGCGCAAAGTGACCCGCAGGTCCCCTACGTAGGTATGAGTCACCTGCAGCGTGACCGTCAGATTCGAAATGGTGCCGGTGGCTCCCACCGACAGTCCGTTATTCAGCCCGCCGGGCGAATTGTCCGGGATGGCGGCCCCTGGCGTGCTGCAAAACTGCTGCGGCCCTCCGCTGCCGCCACCGCCACCGGTTAACACATACGTGCCGCGCCCCAGCGTAAAGGCGACCAGCCGCTCGGTTGCGGGGTCGTAGTCGATGTCGAACACCGGCGCTGCCGGCAGCCCATCCGCCGCCTCACTCCAGTCGCTGAAGCCCCCGGCGCTGGTGGCCAGATAGACACCGTCGTCTGCTCCCAGCGCCAGCTGGTCACCGGCCGGCGTTTCAAGAAACGCCAGGGTCCGCAACCGGCCCGGCGCAAATACCGAGTTGAGCGAGCCCGTAATCGGCGAGAACGAATTGCCGCCGTTCGGGCTGGCGAACACGCCGTTGGTTTCCAACACGAAGACCCGTGACGCATCCGACGGATCCACCACCACCGCCTGCAGCTGGTTACCGTTGCTGCTGGTGTAAACCAAGCTGAGGGAGCCGTTGGCGGTGGTGCGGCGGTAAAGTCCGGTATCTGCCGCTGCGACAAACAACAGATCCGGGTTACCGCCGGCGCCGTAGGCGATGGGTCGACGGCCAAACTCCGCGGCCACGATGCCGGGCGGATTGACCTCGGACACGTTGTCGCCAAGATCAAACGACTCGTAAACCGAATTGCCTCCACCAATAATCAGCCGGCCTCCGCTTACCTGGTTAACCGCGATCGGCGTGACGAACTGTCCTTGAATTGGAAATCCGGAAAGGGGATTGAAAGGGATATCTACCTGATTGATCAAATTGCCGTTTGCGTCATAGGTCAGGCGCTGCGGCCCCAGCAGGGTCTGGGAGCTGAGGTAGCGAACCGAGCGACCCGGCACCGCCAGATAGTCGATGGCGACGTCGCCGCCGTCTCCCCCCCGATCCACGCCCCAGACCAGCGAGGTAAAGGTGTCCTGCTGCGCCGCTCCGTTGTCCTGATTCCCGGCCACCGCCACCGATGAATTGCGATCGAAGGCGCCGCTGTGATGTTCCGCCACCTGCATATCGCCGTTCACATCAAACCACCGACCGGTAGGGCTGCGGGGATTGCTCCGCCGATACACCCCGCCATCGTCGCCCTCGATCAGATTGCCGGCGGCGTCGAACGCCATGTCCCGGCTGTCGGCGTGGGGCGCTGTGCCCGTCGCATCAAAATTGCATTGGGAAGCCGCGCCTCCGGTGGTGGCAAAATTGTGCGTGATGGGCTGGAAACCCAGATTCGCATTGATCCGAAACAGACGGCCACTAAAAGAACAGGCGCCAATAGAATTGGGAAACGCAAAACCGCCGGTTTCATCGGTGCCCCAGGGCTGGCGGTCGCCGCCGACGTACACGATGGCGTCATTCGTCGGATCAGCCACAAACGAGGTGTGGATGCCGCCCTGGCCGCCCGGGTGAATGCCGAAGTTGGTAGGAGCACCACCCTGCGGCGTTTCCGTCGTGAAGGGTGTGGCCAGCTGCACCCAGTTGTTTTGCCCGTTGCTGGAACGAAACACGCCGGCCAGGCGGCCGTTCGGCACAATCGCCACAAATACCGCTCCGGTGGGGGCCACAGAAATCTCAAAGTGCGTTGCGCCCTGCGCGTCGTTGATCAGCGCGTCCATCGCCGGGCTGCTTACCTTGGCCCAGGACGCCCCGGTGTCTGTGCTCCGATAGATCCCGTCCAGATTGCCATTGCCGCCGGGCGCGCAGTTGCCGCCGAAGTCGGTGATGCTCGCGTAGAACACCGCCGGGTTGGACGGGTCTCCGGCCAGCGCCTTCACGCCCGAGCCAAACAGGCCGTTGGTCACCAGAGAAAAGCTGACGCCTGAGTTTGTTGAGCGGAACAGCCCAAAATCACCGTTCGAGCCGCAGCTGAGACTATTGGCCGACTCCACCGCCGCCATAATCACCGCTCCCCGGACGGCCACCTTCGACACGCTGCGAATCCTCATCGCGGGATCCAGGGTTGACCAGGTGGCGCCGCCGTTGGTGGACCGGATCACACCCTGCAGAGGACCGCTGTCGTTATCAAAGCTGCTGAAGTTGCCATAGCCCGCGACCAACGTCTGAGACGAGGTGTCGGTGGGATCAAAGGCGATATGCCCGATCGGGCCTACCAGCTGCCCCGTCGTCTGCTGCTCCCAGGCTGGGCTTTGCGCCAGCGCATTGTTGGTTCGCCACACGCCACCATTGACGGAACCGACAAAGAGAATGTCGGCATTGGTGGGATGGGGTGCAACCGCGTTGATCGCGCCGGCCGCCGGGTCGCTATTGCCAACGTTGTCAATATTGTTGCCCACAAGACCTTCGGTCATCGGCGCCGGCCCAAGGGCCTGCCAGGTAGCCGCGCCGCCTTTTGCGACCGCAGGTTCCCGGGCCCCGGCGACCGACGTCAACAAACAAAAAACCATCACAAAAGCCCAGTGCGACACGCAAGCTGAACTGGCCCGGGCGGGTTCGCGGTCAGTCATTCTCTCTTCCCTTAGATTGACTTTCACTGACTATAATAAGCGTACAAAAGTTGGAAAACAGCTCATGCAATATCTCTCTCGGGCGTTGATCGCCTCGTTTCTGGCGGACGCAATTCAGGCTTCCCATGCTGAAGAACTGGCGCTGCGGGATGGCCTGCTGGCCGACCTCGAAGCCGGCACCATAGTCCTGATGTTGCCCGCTGGAGGAATCGAGCAGGTCGACATCACCACCGGCAACTCCCTTTGGACCAGCGAGGCGGCAGACCGGCCGCTGATCATCGACGCGGGGGCTCTGGTCGCTCAGGTCGACACGGCGCAACCCGGCCGCATGGACGTGGCAGCCATCAGCCTGAACGACGGGACGACGTTGCAGTCCTACAGCGTCGAACTGCCCGAAGACGTGGCGCCACTCATCGACGACAGTCTGGGCCGCCAGTTCAAAATCCGGGGTCTTGGCAGCAACGCGTTTGCCTGGCAGCACGTCAAAAAAGTGGTTCAGGGCGCAACTCTGCGCGATGCCCCCGCTCCGAAGAGGCATGAAGGCGCCATGGGGTTGGACGGGTCTCGCCTGAAGGCCGTCGACCTGCCCACCGGTGACGCCAAAGCCAATCTCTGGCGAGCGGCGGACACCTCCCCGGTGGTCAAGATTCCGGACGTGAAAGGCCGCCAGTTCCGATCTCTGAGCGGTGAGTACACGCTGGTGACCGAGCGCACCCGGCCCGAGTCGGCCCAGCCCTATCGGTGGCAGGTTTACGCGCCGGACGGCAGCCTGCGGGGCAGTTTCTTCAGCGCCATTTCCTACACGCCTTTTGTGGTGCTGGAAGGCATCGTGCTGCAGGTGACGCAGCCCAACACCCAGCGCCAGGAAGACGGCTCATTGAAAAGGGAGGGACTCACCCTGCGCGCGTACGATCTCGAATCGGGCTCGGTGGTCTGGTGTCGGGAGATTCGTGACACGCGCTATCGTGGCCCCATGCCGCCGTAAAACTTACGTGACAAGCGGCCGCATTGGAGTAAAATGCGCGGCCTTGACCGGAGCGTAGCGCAGCCTGGTAGCGCACCACAATGGGGTTGTGGGGGTCGGGAGTTCGAATCTCCCCGCTCCGACCAGTCAACCAAAAAAGCCGCCCCGGCCCAGTGCCGGAGCGGCTTTTTTTTGGCCGGTTTGCTTGAGATACCGCTACAGGTCCCTGACCCGGCCCGGGCCCTGGCCGCGGCGGCCCACCTGGAATACGTTGTCGGAAATCTCGTCCCCGATCTGCGTGTTGCGCCGGATGATATCGGCCAGCCGGGTGCGCCGGATCTCCGCCAGAGCCCGGCCGGACAGGACGTTTTCGTACCAGAAGCGATCACCGTCGCGCAGCGCCACAAACTGATCCAGCAGCACGGTATAGATCACATCACCAGGGCCGCGCCGGTTGCCCGCGGGCCGCCGGGGCTACGCATCGCAGTCACCGGGTCCGCGGCCAGGTTCTTTCCGCTCGCTGCGCTGGCGTGCGTGCCGCTCTTCCCGCACCCGGTCCAGCTCATCCAGCTGTTCAGCGCTCAGCACGGTGGCCAGCTGGGCCTGAATGGCCACGTGCCGAGCGCAGCGGTCCGCCGCCCGCTGTTCCCGGTCAAGGTCCCGCTCGATCCGCGCGGCCTCAAAGATCTCCGTGACCTGCGTGGCCTGTTCGCCGCTGAGCGAGAGCGTTTGAATCACATCGGCCGCCGGGTCCCGGGGCCCGGGCCGAGCCGCGGCGGCGCCCGCTGCCAGCAGCGCGGCAACCATCAACATCCAACCATTTTTTGTCATGACCAATCTCCCTGAGCGCGTTGCTCTTGATGTGTGTGTGGCCATCACAGTGGCCTGCGAATTCGTGCCAAATGAGGAGCAAAAGAGGAATTTTGAGTCGGCGGTTGCCGGGCGAGCCGTCCCTGCTGCACGATAACGCCCATGCGGGGGACTCTTTTCCAGAAAATACTGGTGGCCATGGTGCTCATGACCACCCTGGTGCTCGTTGGCCAGAGCCTGCTGGCCCGCTACGCCGTGCGTAAGGGATTTGCCGATTTTCTGAAACAGGAAGAACGCGCGCAGCTCAGCCAGCTGATTCCCACGGCCGAGAGTATTTACGATCCCCAGTCCGGCTGGGATCCCCTGCGGCAGGAACCGGGGCGCTTTTTTGGCACGCTGCGGCCGGCGCAGCCCCCGGCCCCGCCCCGCCGGCCTCCGCGCGGAGAGCGACGGGAAGAGCCCGGGCGGGGCACACCGCCACCCTCGGGCCGGGGTGGCCGGGAACGGGGTCGGGGGCCCCGGGGCGGACCCGGGCGCGACGAATTTACGCAGCGCCTGTTTCTGCTCGACGAAAACCGTCAGTCGGTGCTGGGGCTGATGCCGCCAGGCACCGATCCCGCGCAGCTGCTGGCGATCAGATCCGGCGACGCTGTCGTCGGCTGGCTTGGTCTTGCACCCCGCGCCGGCAGCGGATCCCCGGAGGAACGGGCGTTTCTCACCCAGCAGAACCAGATTCTGATCGGGGCCCTGTCCGCCGGCATTGTGCTCTCCGGCCTGCTCGCGTTCTGGCTGGCCCGTAGTCTTAGCCGGCCCGTCACCGCGGCCGCCGCAGCGGCCCGGGAAATTGCCTCTGGCCGCTACGAGGTGAAGCTAAACCACCAGGGCACCGGCGAGCTGGCCGGGCTGGCCAAGAATCTAAACAGCCTTGGTGAAACGCTGCTGGCCAATCAGGATGCCCGGGAGCGCTGGATGGCCGAGATGGCCCATGAATTGCGCACCCCTCTCACCATCCTGCGAGGTGAACTGGAAGCGATTCGCGACGGCGTGCACCAGGCAGACGACAAGACGCTGGCCAGCCTGATCAACCAGGCACGCCTGCTGAACAACCTGGTGAACGACCTGCGCGATCTGGCGCTCGCCGATAGCGGCGCCCTGACCTATAAACTCTCAGAGCTTGAGCTGACCGACCTGGCACAGGACGCCCTGACCACCTTTGCGCTCCGCGCCAGCGACAAGCAGCTGGAACTCAAACTGAATCCCAGCCCGGTGCCGCTGCCGGTGCTGGCCGACGCCTCCCGCCTTCAGCAGCTGGTGCAGAACCTGATGGAAAACTCCCTTCGCTACACCGATGCCCCGGGCCAGATCGCCCTCACCCTGGCGCGGCAGGATCGCTGGGCCACCCTCACGATCGACGATACGCCGCCGGGCGTCAGCGCAGCGCACCTGGACCGCCTGTTTGAGCCGCTGTTTCGCGCGGAGGAAAGCCGCAGCCGGGCCCTGGGCGGCAGTGGCCTTGGGCTCACCATCGCGCAGCGCATTGCCCAGGCGCACCGCGGGGAACTGCTGGCCAGCGACAGTCCCCTGGGTGGACTTCGCGTTGTGCTTAAGCTGCCGCTGATCTCATGAGTCACGCCGGCCACATTCTGATCGTGGAGGACGAGCCGCAGATTGCCCAGCTGCTGCGGGACTACCTCGAACAGGCCGCCTTTGCGACATCCTGGCTCGACCGGGGGGATACGGTAGGTTCGTTTCTTGAGAGCAACGCAGTCGACCTGGTGCTGCTGGATCTCATGCTGCCGGGGCAGGACGGGATCAGCGTTGCGCGGCAGATCCGCAGCGGCAGCGAGCTGCCGATCATCATGGTGACGGCGCGAGTGGAGGAGGTAGACCGGCTGCTGGGGCTGGAGCTTGGGGCGGATGACTATATCTGCAAGCCGTTCAGCCCCCGGGAGGTGGTAGCGCGGGTCAAGGCCGTGCTGAAGCGGCTGCGGCCCGCTCCTGCCCCAGCTACGGCGCTGACCATCGATGAAGACCAGCTGCTGGCAACCTGGGGCGAACGCACGCTGAAGCTGACCCAGGTGGAGTTCTTTCTGCTGAAAACGCTGGCCCGGCGGCCCGGCCAGATCTACTCCCGGGACCAGCTGATGGATCACATCTATCCGGACGGGCGAATCGTTACGGATCGCACCATCGATACCCACGTAAAAAATCTACGCCACAAGATGGCGGACGCGGGCCTGCCGGCAGAAGCTATCGAATCGGTGTATGGCGTCGGCTACCGGTTCTGGTTACCGGACGCCTAGCGGCGGCAATCGCTCAGCGCTTGAGGATCTGGAGTACTTCTTCCAGTTCGCCGCGGATCTGGCGAATGATCTGATGGGAGCGACTCACATCGCTTTTGGCCTGATCCCCTTCCAACCGCTGCCGGGCACCGGTGATGGTGAAGCCCTGCTCATAAAGCAGGCTGCGGATCTGGCGGATCATGATCACGTCGTGACGCTGGTAGTAGCGCCGGTTGCCGCGTCGCTTGACGGGCTTTAGGTGCGGGAATTCCTGTTCCCAGTAACGCAGTACGTGTGGTTTGACCCCGCAAAGATCGCTGACCTCACCGATGGTGAAGTAACGTTTGGCCGGGATCGCCGGCAGTTCTTGGTTACTGCCCGGATCCAGCATACGCTTCCACTCGCGACTTCAGCTTCTGACCAGGGCGAAAGGTGACTACCGTGCGGGCCGAGATGGGGATCTCCTCGCCGGTTTTCGGGTTGCGCCCGGGCCGTTCGTTTTTGTGCCTGAGATCGAAGTTACCAAAGCCGGAAAGCTTGACCTGTTCGCCATCTTCTAAGGACGTGCGAATGGTCTCAAAAAATGCGTCGACAAATTCTTTTGCCTCACGCTTGTTGAGTCCCACTTCTTCAAACAGCCTTTCGGCCAGGTCCGCCTTCGTGAGCGCCATCCTACCCTCGCAATTCTGCGCCTAACTGATCATTCAGGCGGGTAACCACCTTGCTCATGACCCCGTCGACCGACTCGTCGGTCAAGGTTTTTTCGTTATCCCGCAAGATCAGGCCAAACGACAAGCTGCGCTGATCTCCCGTTATCCCTTGCCCTGTATATTCGTCAAAAACCACAAGGCTTGTCAATAAGTTACCCACAGTTTCTTGCACTATTTGTGCAATTTGATACCAGCTAACACGTTTGTTCACCACCACGTTGAGGTCGCGGCGTACGGACGGATATCGCGGCAGCGCCTGTGCAACCGGCACACGACCGGCGCAGATCGGCGCAAGATCGACCTCAAAGGCGACCACCGGCCCGCGAATTCCCGATTTTGTCGACCAGTTCGGGTGCAAAGTGCCAATCCAGCCTGCCGGCTCGCCGCTACGCAGCAGCTCCGCCTGCTGACCCGGATGCAGATAGGGACGTTGGCCGGCCTCAAAGGTGAACTCCTCCGCTGCGCCGCCAAGATCCAGTAATCCTTCCACCCAGCCTTTCGCGTCGTAAAAATCAAAGCTGTCGTCGGTCCCTAGCCATTGCTCGGTTCCCCGCCGGCCGGCGGCCACCCCGGCCAGCCGCAGCACCTCCGTCACTGCGCCCTCGCCCGCCGCCGTAGCCGGCACAAAACAATGCCCGCTCTCAAACAGCGCAACGCGTGGCTGCTGGCGATTGAGATTGTGGGCCGCGGCGTGCAGTAAGCCCGGCACCAGGCTGGTGCGCATCGCCGCCAGGTCCGCCGAGAGCGGATTGGCCAGGCCGAGCGCCCGCTCGCCGTCCCCCAGTGGTTCGAAGGCGCTGCGGTTGCGGAAGCTGAAGGTAATGGCCTCGCTGAGACCGGCGTCCGCCAGGTAGCCTTGAATACGGCGCAGCGAAACCAGCCCTTCCGGCAGCTGCACCGCCGGCAGGTCGCCGGTGGGGATCGCTTCCCGCAGCTGGTCATAGCCGTAGATGCGGGCCACCTCTTCCACCAGGTCTTCTTCGATATCGATGTCGAAGCGCCGCGGTGGCGGCGTGACGGTGACCGCGTCGGTGCCCGCCTCTACCGCCATCCCCAGGTTTTTGAAGATCTCCATGACCTTGTCCGCCGTCAGCTCAAACCCGGTCAGGCGCGCCAGACGAGCCAGGCGCAGCGTGACCGGCGCCCGGGACGGAAGCTCCGCCTCACGCACCGCGTGGCTTAGCGGACCGCACTCACCGCCGGCAATATCCGTCAGCAAAGCACTCGCCCGTTCGATAGCCCGCACCTGTCCCTGCGGATCAACACCCCGCTCAAACCGGTGCGCTGCGTCGGAATGGACCCCCAGACGTCGCGCGCGACCGATGATGGCCGCCGGGTCAAACCAGGCCGACTCCAGAAAAATATCTGCCGTGTCCTCGGTTACCGCGGTGCCAAGCCCCCCCATCAGACCGGCGGTGGCTACTGGCCGGTCTGCGTCGGTGATCACCACCATGTCTTCTTCAAGGTCCGCCTCGGTGCCGTCGAGCAGCGTCAGCGTTTCGCCCGTCCGGGCCCGTCGTACCGACACGGGGCCCTCAATGGTGCTAGCGTCAAAGGCGTGCAGCGGCTGTCCCAGCTCTAGCATGACGTAGTTGGTGACGTCGACCACCGGATGGATGCAGCGCAGCCCGCAGCGTCGTAGCTTTTCCGCCATCCAAAGAGGCGTTTCGGCCCGGTTGTTGATGCCCTGGATTACCCGCCCCACATACCGGGCGCAGTCGCTGGGCTGATCCAGCGTGACGGACCGGGTCGCCGCGCAGCCAACCGGTACGTCGGGCACCTCAAGCGGCGTGAACTCGCTCCGGGTCAGCGCCGCCACATCCTGGGCGATGCCGAGAATCGACAGGCAGTCCCCGCGATTGGGCGTCAGGTCCACTTCGATCACCTGGTCATCAAGCCCGAGCAGCGCGGTCAGCGGCGTGCCGGCCTCCGCGTCCCCCGGCAGCGGCAGGAGGCCGTCCGCGTCTTCCGCCAGCTCCAGTTCGTTGGCCGAACAGAGCATGCCGTGGCTTTCCACGCCGCGCAGCTTGGCCGGCTTGATCTTCAGACCGCCGGGCAGCACGGTGCCAACCGTTGCCAGCGGAGCCACCAGGCCCGCTGCCGCATTGGGGGCCCCACAGACAATCTGGACCGGCTCATCGCCGCCGGCGTCGACCTGGCAGACCCGGAGCCGATCGGCGTCCGGGTGCTGCTCGGCAGAGATGATGCGGGCCGCCACCACGCCGTCCAGGGTTGCGCCGGCGGGCGTCACTCCGTCCACTTCAAGGCCACCCATGGTGAGGCGTTCGGACAGCTCATCGGCGGCCAGATCGGTTTTCACCCACTCCGCCAGCCAAGCGAGATTAAACTTCATGAAAGTGCCTTAAGCCAATGTTTATTAATGAAATTGACGCAGCAGATTGAGGTCGTTATCGAACAGCTCGCGCAGATCGGCAATGCCGTAGCGCAGCATGGCAAAGCGCTCCACGCCCATGCCAAAGGCATAGCCGGAGTAGCGTTCCGGATCGATGCCGCCGGCCCGGAGCACGTTCGGATGCACCATGCCGCAGCCCAGCACCTCCAGCCAGCGCGGCCTACTCCCGTCTTTCAGGTCGAACAGCACGTCCACTTCGGCGGAAGGTTCGGTAAACGGGAAGTAGGAAGGCCGAAACCGGATCGGCAGGTCTTCTTCAAAAAACGCGTTGGCGAAGCTGTGCAGGTCACCCTTCAGGTTGGCCATGGACACGTTTTCCCCAACGAGCAGCCCTTCCACCTGGTGGAACATAGGCGAATGGGTCTGGTCGGAGTCGGCGCGGTAGACCTTACCCGGGGCAATGACGCGAATGGGCGGCTTGAGCCGCTGCATGGCGCGAATCTGTACCGGCGAGGTGTGGGTGCGCAACAGCCGTCCGTCGCTGAAGTAGAAGGTATCGTGCATCGCCCGGGCCGGGTGATGCGGGGGAAAGTTCAGCGCCTCGAAGTTGTGAAAGTCGTCCTCGATTTCCGGACCGTCCGCCACCTCAAAGCCGAGCCGCTGCAGGACATCCACGATGCGGTTCATCGCCCGGGTCACCGGGTGTATGGTGCCGGCGGCGGCTCGCCGACCGGGCAACGTCACGTCCACGGTTTCCGCCGCAAACTGGGCCGTCAGCGCCTGCTCGGCGATCGCTTCCCGGCGAGCATTGAGTGTGGATTGAAGCTGTGCCTTGGCCTGGTTGATGGCCTGGCCACGTTCCCGACGTTCCTCCGGCGGCGCTTTGCCCAGGGATTTGAGCAGCGCGGTCAGCCGCCCGGACTTACCCAGGAAACTGACCCGGACCTCATCGAGGGCGGCCGCGTCGGCAGCCGCCTCGATCTGCGTCTGGGCTTCGCCCAGCAGTTCTGAGAGATCTTCCATGGAAGCACGTAGCGCAGACCGTTTTCACGGCCTGCGCCACGCCTGGCCTCAGGCCGCGAGGCCGGCTTTGGCTTTTTCCGCCACCGCCGCGAAAGCGGCCTTGTCGCGCACGGCCATATCCGCCAGCACCTTGCGGTCCAGGGTGATATTGGCGCGCTTCAGACCGTTCATAAAGCGGCTGTAGGACAGGCCGCACTCCCGCGCGGCGGCGTTGATGCGAACGATCCACAGAGAGCGGAACTCGCGCTTGCGTACGCGGCGATCGCGGTACGCGTACTGGGCCGCCTTGGTAACGGCCTGGTAGGCAACGCGATAGACCTTGCGCCGGGCGTTGTAGTAGCCCTTGGCCTGCTTGAGTACTTTCTTGTGGCGCCGACGGGCAACCACTCCACGCTTAACTCGTGCCATGATTCATGTCCCCCTTAGGAATACGGAAGCATCTGCTTCACGGCTTTGACGTCAGCGTCTTTCACCTGGGTGGTACCCCGCAGGTTGCGCTTACGCTTCTGACTCATCTTGGTCAGAATATGAGAAGTGAACGCGTGCCCGCGCTTGTAACCGCCTTTGGCGGTTTTACGAAAGCGCTTGGCCGCGCCGCGGTTGGTTTTCAACTTCGGCATCGGAATGTCTCCATTACTATTTATTTGACGTCGGCAAGTGGCCCGAAGGCGCTTTTTTCCTTACTCACCGCCGCGAGTTATGCAGCCCACTGTATTTTCTGAGGGGCTGTACACAAACCCTTCCGGGTCAGTGTTTGGGTGGTGACAGCATCATGACCATCACCCGACCCTCCATTGCGGGTCGCTGTTCTACTACGACCTCTTCTCCGAGATCTTCTTCCACGCGCTTGAGCAGCTTCGTGCCCAGTTCCTGGTGGGCCATTTCCCGCCCCCGGAAGCGCAGGCTGACTTTCACCTTGTCGCCCTGGTCGATGAAGCGGCGCAGATTGCGCATCTTCACCTGGTAATCCGCTTCTTCAGTCCCGGGCCGGAATTTCACTTCCTTCACCTGGGTCTGCTTCTGTTTTTTCTTAGCGGCCTGCGCTTTCTTGGACATTTCGAACTTGTACTTGCCGTAGTCCATGATGCGGCAGACCGGCGGTTCCGCGTTGGGCACAACCTCTACCAGGTCCAGGCCGAGCTCCTTGGCTTTAGCCTGCGCATCTTCGATGGGCAGAATTCCAATCTGTTCCCCATCTTCTGCGATCACCCGAACCTCGGGTGCCAGTATTTTGTCGTTGCGCCGTGTCTGTTTATGTTGGGCGATCAGGCAGTCCTCCTTTTGGCGCGGCTCAGGCCGCGGGGCTAATTTCAGTGACCTCGAGCGAATTACGTCGCTCGTCGACTTGCATCTTCAGCAAGGCAGCAAAATCCG
>JBCCVP010000065.1:0-25927 GCA_039195135.1 Pseudomonadota bacterium
AAACCCCGGGGCCCCCAACCCCGCGCGGGGGCCCCCCCCCCCCTTTTTCCTGTGGGGGCCCCCCCACCTGCCCCACACCCTTTGGGCCCGGTTCTGTGGCCCCGGCCCCCACTTTGCTAGGGCCAGTTCCAGGGCGGCGCCGTCAGCAGATCCTGGCCATCCACCTGCGTCTCGCCGAGGTGTTTTTGCAGCACGATGGAGCAGCAGTCGGGATCTTTACGCAGACTGCCGATCAGACCCGGGGCGTGGGAGACGACCCAGATCTGCGAATGACCGGAGGCCTGCACAATCAGTCGGGCCAGCGCTGGCAGCAGGTCCGGATGCAGGCTGGTTTCCGGCTCATTGAGCACCATCAGCGGCGGCGGCCGGGGCGTGAGCAGCGCAGCGATCCAGAGCAGGTAGCGCAGGGTTCCGTCGGACAGCTCCGCCGCTGACAGCGGCCGCAGCAGGCCGTGCTGATAAAACCTGAGCGTAAACCTGGCGTCGTCCTGGCTCTCGATTTCGATGCGGGCGCCGGGAAAGGCATCGTCCACCGCGTCCGCCAGCAGCTCTGCGTCACCGATCTCTACGATCGTCTGCAGCGCCGCCGCCAGGTCCGAGCCGTCGTGGCTCAGCACCGGGGTGCGGGTGCCGATCTGCGGTGACCGGGCCGGGGCACCGGCATCGGTACGGAAGTGATCGTAAAAGCGCCAGCCGCGGATCGTATCGCGCAGCGTCAGCACCTCCGGCGCCGCCGTGGGGTCCGCGATCTGGCTGAAGATGCTGTCAAAGGCGTTGAGGTGCTGCGCCGCCACCACCCAGCTGCGGCCCTCCCGAACCTTGGCCAGCGGCCCCTCCCGGTCCACCAGCGCGCTCGCGGGGCGGTATACCTCCCCGGCCCAGATGGTTTCGCGCTTGATTTCCGGGTCCAGGGCAAACGGTCCGGCGGGCGGTGCCGGCAGCCCCAGGGAGATGGCGTAGCTGAAGTCATCTCCGGCAAAGCCGAGGCTCATCCGCACCGGCGCCGAGCGGGGCCCTCCCTGCACCGGCACCGCGCCTTGCTTCATCTCCCGGCTTAGGGTCTCGGGCCCTGCCCAGAACGTTGAAACGAGCCCCCCTTCCCGGGCCAGCGCGTTGACCACGCCGCCCTGGGAGGTCTCCGCCAGCAGCCGCAGCGCTCGGTAGAGATTGGATTTACCGCTGCCGTTAGGGCCGGAAATGACGTTAAGCGGACCCAACGGCACCGCCACGTCCAGCAGCGACCGATAGTTTGAAACGGCAAGGGCGCGGAGCATCGGGGATCAGCCGGCGGCGGGGAAGGAAACCGGCAGCGAGTCGGTCAGCCGGACTCCGGCCGCGGGTTCAGCAACGATGACCAGGGCAGCGCTGGCCGCAGCCGGCGCAGGTCCGCCTCCAGAGCGGCCAGCTCCGCCTCCAGCGGCTGAGTTTCGGGGATAGTGACCAGATCACGCATCGGCTGGCGCAGACGCTCATCCAGCATGCGGGCAAAGCGAAGCTCCGGCGCCGGCTCGGTCTCCGGCGCCTGCCGGGGCATCCACAGGGCTGCCAGCACCGCGACCAGAGCGCAGGCCGCAGCGGGCACCAGCCAGCCTCGAGCCGCCGCGGGCGCAGCGGTGACCGGCTGATCTGCCTGCGCCGCAACCGCCGCCAGAATGGCTCGATGCTCTGCCGGCGTCACCCATTCCGCGCGGCGCGTCCGCCGCAGCGCTTTTGCCCAATGATCGTCTGCTCTGCTCACCAGTCCTCCGGATTCAGGTGTTTTTTAAGCCGTCCCCGGGCTCGATGCAGGGTGATTTTCACCCAGGCCCGGCTGCGGGAGACGGACTGCGCAATTTGCGAGACGGGCCAATCCTCATGATAGTACAACCACAGCACGTCGAATGCCTCACCCCCCAGCAGATCTCGCGCGCGGCTCCACAGATCGTCGGAGTCCGCAGCCGGATCCCGGCCCGCCGCCAGGTCCGGCACCGGCTCGCCGGCTCGATCCGGCTTCGCCAGCCGCGCCCCTTCCCGCAGGGCGATGCGGTACAGCCAGGTGCTGAAGCGAAAGCGCGGCTTGTAGCTTCGCCGGTAGCGCCAGGCCGCCACAAACGCGCTCTGGATCGCGTCCTGGGCATCCGCCCGCCGCCCCAGCCGCGCCGCCAGAAAGGTCAGCAGCCGGTCCTGGTGACGCAGAACCAGCTGCTCGAAGGCCATTGAATCTCCGTCGCTCGCGGCAACCATCAGTGCTTCGTCACTAGCACCTTTAAGGTCTACAGCGAATCCACCAGCTGCCGTGCCAGCTCCGGCGGCACCGTCACGTTCATATTGACGTTGGCGTCGTTGGTTTCGATCACCAGCTGGTTCAGGAGCAGATTCACTTCCGGATCATTGCCGGCGTCCAGCGCCTTCAGCGAAACCAGACCCTGCACGATGTTGTGCACGTAGCTGGCGGTCGCTGCGTCCCGGGCCTGCACTTCCGCCCGCAGCACGATGCCCGCCGCGGTTTCCGATAGCACCATGGCCACCTGGTCGATGTTCTCCATAATCGAGGAGTCGAAAGGCCCGCTGCTGTGTCCACCTTTGCGCAAGCCGCCCTGCATCAGCGACTGGTCCGCGCGAATGACCAGGATCGGTCCGGTCGCGGACGACTCGCCCAGCGCGAGGTGCGAGCCCAGGTCGACAAAGTTGCGCACCGCCTCCACGTCGCTGGTGACCAGCGTCTGGTCCGGGCCGAAGGCGATCAGCATGGCGTCGGGGCCGCCGTGGTGCCGGCCTTCCTCTTTGTCGCCCTGAATCTGAAAATAGCTGACGCCGGCGTAGTCGAACTCAACGACATTGGCGTGTTCGGTGGCCGCATCCAGCATGAGTTTCTGGGTAGCATCGGTCAGACCGTGCAGCAGCACGGTGGCCGAATCCGGACCAAAGCTGGATCCGTAGGCGGTTACCGCCATCAGCTCGCCGTGGAGGTCGAGGCCGAGTTCCGCCTGAATCTCACTTTCCGCTTCGCCGATGGTTTCGGCATAGAAAGGCGCCAGCAGCTCAGAGTTGCGCAGCTGGCCGATATTGGCGTGGAAATACCAGTGGCTGTTTTCCGGCAGGTCGCCAGCGCTCAATTCGAGCGCCGCGGCGCTGCTGGTCAGGACCGCCAGCACCCCGGCCAGCGCAAAAATCAGTGTCTTTCTGATCATCTCGGATCCTCAAAAAGTGTGTTCTCCGAGGCTTATAGCGAGGCCGGGGCCGTTTGGTTACACCCGGCGATACCCCTTTAGCGTCAGGTGTCGTCCTCCGGGTCTCCCAGGCGCCGGAAATAATCCCGCACCGCCTCGCGGTAGCGGGGATCTACGGTGCTCACCGGAGCGCCCTGGACCGCCGCCCGATCGTTTCGGCCCTGGGCCGCCCGCAGCCGCAGCTCCAGCGACTCCGACAGCCCGAGCAGCCGGCGCAGCTCCGCTTCCAGCAGCGCGGGATTGCCGGAAAACTCCGCCAGATCGAACTCGCCGAGCATCTCCCGCAGCGCGCGCAGCTCCTCCGGCGTGACGGCCTGCCCCGCGAGCGCCGGCAGATTGTCGCGCACCGCGTCGACCACCTGGTCGGCGCGGTCGATCAGCTGCCGCTGCACCTCGCGGGGTGCCAGCGCCGGATTAATCTGCCGCGGCTGAAAAATCCGCGCGCCCCGGGGGCTGCTGCCGGCGGCACCGCCGCCGCGGCTGGCATCACCGCCCCGGGCATCCGTCAGTTCCTGCTGCGCCAGACCTTCGCCGGATCCCGGTGTGCTGTCCTGGCCAGGATTCTGGTTGCCGGGAGTTTGGCCTGAGGTTTGACCTGGAGTCTGGCCCGGCGCCTGGCCGGCCGCCAGCGACTGGAGATCCCGCCGCAGCCGGCTCAGCTCCGCCAGCGCCTCGCTCATCGACTGCTGCCCCGGCGCCCCGGCCTGATCCGCCCGGCGCTGCGCATCCCGCGCGGCGTCCGCCAGCCGCTCCATGGCGTCGGTGACCATATCCTCGCTGGAGACAATGTAGCCGGCGGCCCCGTACTCGATGTACTCCGCCGCCACGCCCAGGCGCATCACCGCTTCCGAGCGGTCGAGATCAGCGACGCCTTCATTCAGGGCCTGGCTGCCCTCCGGCGTCGCCTCGTCAAAGCGCCGCGCGGTATTCAGCATATCCTGCTGCAGCGTCTGCAGCTCCGAAGCCAGCTCGCGCTTCTGCCGCGCAAGGTCGTACTCCTGCATGGGCGTCAGGCCGGACCCGGAGTCTCTGATGGTGCCGGGTACGTCGTCGTCATCGCCGCTTTCGTCTTCGTCCAGCGCCCCCCGCAGCGCCTGATCCAGGGTCTCCGCCAGTGTCGCCTGGCGCTCGTGCAGGTCCTCCGCGCGACCGCTGAGATCGGCAAACGCTTCGCCCATCGCCTGGGCCTGGCGCCGGGCCGCGGAGTCCCGCGCCGACTTTAGCTCCTCGAGGGCCTGCCGGGCGGCTTCTTCGCCGGCCGCACCGTCCGCTGCCGCCTCCTGCACCCCGTCCTGCCGGGTGAGCTGTTCCATCGCGTTGGCGGCCCGCTCCAGCTGGGCCTCCAGTTCCTGGCGGGTGCGTTCATCCATCTCAGAACGCTGCTCACCGGTTTCGCCGCCGCCCGCCAGCTGCTGGGAGGACTCGCCGCTTTCGCCGCGCTGGCCGGACTGGGATTGGGCACTCTGGGATTGGGACTGGGACCGGGCCTGGCGGCGCAGCTCTTCGCGCAGTTCCTCAACCTCCCGCCGCAGCCGCTCCTGCTGCCAGCGCTGCGCCGGCGTGGCCTGGCTGTTGCCTGCCATCGCGTCCGCCAGCTCCTGCTGCCGCCGGGCCAGATCTTCCAGCTGATCCAGCGTGTCATCCTCTGCGCCGCCAGCCTGCGCCGGGGAAGCGCGCTCCGCGGTTTCGTACTGGTTTTTCTCAAGATCGAGTTCCAGCTCCATCATTTCCGCCAGATCCCGTCCGGAACCGCTGCCCCGGGAGCGATTTGAATTCATGCTCACCTGAATGTCGGTGAATACCGCTTCGGCCCGCAGCAGGTGTTTCAGCGCAAGCTGCTCCGGCGCCAGCGCTTCGGCAAATTCCTCCGCGGTCAGCCGCTCCGCCGCCGGGCCCATATTGGCGATGGCGTCCTCGAGGTGGCCGATATAAGTGGCGATGCGCTGGTCGGCGCTCAGCTGCCGCGCCCGCACCCGGTCTGCCAGGGTTTCGGCCTGCCCCGCCAGCGTTTCCTGCAGCTGTGCAAGCAGTCGGGCCCGGTCGCTGATTTGGGCCGGCTCGGCGGAGTCGTTGTCCCGCTGGCGGCGCAGATTCCAGGTCGAGAGAATGATCTCCCGCTGGCGCTGGGAAATTTCGTTTTGTTCACCGCCGCCGCTCCCACCGCCGGCCATCTGCGATTGGCTGACGCGCCGATCAAACGGTCGCACGTGCACAAAGAACAGATCCGACTGGGCCAGCGCGCTGCGGTCGCTGGCGGAGGCAAAGTAGCTGATCACGTCGCCGGGCTCGAGAAACCCGAACTCCCCCAGGTCCTCGAGCATCAGCAGATGGGAGGCGGTGACCTGGGTGCCCCGGGTTTCCGCCCTGGCGAGCGGCACCTCCTGCCAGTCGCCGCCGTTAACCGCGTAATGCAACGTCACCTCGCGAAGCGAAAAATCATCCGTGGCCTGCACCGTCAGCGGCAGCTCCTCCACGGCGTGCACGTCCACGTCCCGGGCCGGCGCGGAAAAACTCAGCTCCGGCGGTTCGTCGGGCAGCTCGGTGATCAGATAGTCCGGCGTCAGCCGCACCTCGTCGCCGCCGGCCAGCGCTGCCAGCGAATACTCGCCGTCACCGTCCACGGAAAAGCTGACCCGGGCCTGGACCCCGTCAATTTCCAGCGCCACCGTATCCCTTCCTGAAAGCCGGAGCACGCTGGCCGGGAGCGCCGCTTCGGTTTCCAGCTGCAGCTCCACCCGCGTCTCAGCGACCGCCCGGACGTCGCCGCCGCGCACCGTCTCCGGCTCGCGGCCGCTCCACGGCGGGTAGTGATAGGTCATGTCGAACTTGACGATGCGCGGGAGATCGATCACCTCGGCGCCAAACTCGGGACTGCGCACATCCCCGGCCACCACGTAGTAGCGCACCGGTTCCCGCACCGCCGGGAAGGTGAATCGAAACGCCTCGTTATCCGCCACCATGGGCGTCGACTGCCACTCACCCTCGCCAACCCGGGCAAACAGCTCCGCTTCGTCCGGCGTAAACCCTTCCGGCCGGGCCTGGACCACCAGCCGCCCACCGCGGCGCACCAGACTGTCACCGGGGCTGACGCTCAGCGACTGGGGCGGCAGCAGGTCCGGCAGCAGCCACCCGGCCCACAGGTGCCGGGCTCCGTAGCCGTACAGCCCCGGCCCCAGGATGAGCAGCGCCAGCAGGGCCGCAGCGCCGAGGCCGGCCACCAGCGCCGGCCACCTGAGGCGCGCGGGCGGGAGAAGTTCGTCGGGCGCGTGCCGGCGGGCGATGCTCAGCGCGTCAGCGGCGAGCAGCGACCGCAGCGGATTCGTCGCCGCGGTTTGCCGGTACGTCTCCAGGCGCCCGCCAAAATCGGCCTTGGCTTCGAGCTGGCGGACCAGGTAGGCCTGCGTTTTCTCCGGATCAGCGGCCGTGCCAAGGCGTCGCTGCGGGCGCAGCACCAGGAACCAGACGCCGGCCCCGAGGAGCAGCAGGCCGATGCTGCGCAGCACCGTCGTTGCGGTTTGAGGAAAACCCTCGCTGACCAGCCAACCGGTGGCCAGCAGCGTGAGCACGGCCGCGCCGGTGAGCAGGACGGCCAGGCCATCGCGCACCTGGCGCTGCCGCAGCCGCTCGCCGAAGGATTTGAAGTAGCCGTCCAGTTTCCGGTCACTCATACCGGTTTCCTCATCATCAGATTGCCCGCCGCCGATTCCACCAGCGCGGCGAGGACCAGCAGCGCCAGCAGCAGCGGCACCAGGCGCCGGTCGGGTGCCGGCTCGTTGCCGACAGTGGCGGTCACCAGCGGATCCGGCGCCACCGATCCGGCAAGGCTGGCCTCCCATTGTGCCAGCACGTCCGGCGCCAGCGGGGTCAGATCCGATTCCACCGGCGGCACATTGACCGCAACGGTGCGCAGCGAACCATCACTGCCGTGGACGCTGTGAAAGCCCACCTGGGACAGGGTAACGCCGGTGCTCCCCAGAGCCATTCCAAACAACGAATCGCCGTCCGGCGGCAGCAGCTCATAGCTGATCTCTCCGTCCGCCGGCAGGCTGAGCAGCTGGCCTACAAAGGCCTGCTCCTCGAAGCGTGCCCGCCCGGAGAGCTGCTCAACCATCGCGCCAAGCAGCGGCACAAAACCCTCCTGCAGCGGCCAATCATGCCATTCCCGGCCAAAGCCACCGTTCAACACAATCGCCTGGCCCGCCCCGCGCTGGTGGATCAGAAGCAACGGGCGGCCGTCCGCCAGCCACACCAGCGGCACATCGTCGTCCCCGGGCTGAATGTTCAGCGCCCGGGAAACCAACAGGTCCGGCAGATCCAGGTCCGCCAGGATGGGATGGTCGGCGGCGACTCCGCCAAGCTGATATTCCGGCGTCAGCGGCAGCTCACCGACGGTCTGCTCCGTCACCGGCAGCTGGCTCCGGCTCACACTGTCGTCCGCCGCGCCTGCCAGCAGCCGTCCGCCGTTTTCAAGATACGAGGCAAACGCCTGCGCCTGCCGGTCGTCGAGGGCACCAAGGTCCTCCACCGCCAGCCAGCGGTAGCGGGACAGGCGCCGGGGGTCGAAGTCCAGCAGCGGCTCCGGGGCAAAAGCAGCGTCCGGGTCGATAGCCCGCAGGGCGCTGACCAGGTAGGGGGTGGCGTCACCGCGGCTGGTGAGCAGCGGCACCTGCTCCGGCGGCGACTGGTCCTCAAGCAGGAAGTAGCGATTGTCCAGGGTCAGGCCATCGGAGTCACCCAGCATCAGCTCGATGCGATTTTCCTCCGGCAGGAGATCCAGCTCGGCACGCCGGGTGGAACCGCCGCCCGCATAATCGAGGGTAGCCGCCGCCCCCCCGCCGACGAGCACCTGTACCTGCGCACCGGCCGTGTCTCCCGCCAGGGTGACGACAAGCTCCGAAGCGTCCACCGTCGCCGAGGCAATCGACGTATTGCGATCGCTGCCGCGGACCGGATAAAGCGCCAGCGTCAGCGCCCGCGGCGGAACCACCCGGGAAAAGCGGTCAGGCATGGCCGTGGCCTGAAGGTCACTGATCAGATAGGCCACCGCAGGCGTGCCGTCGGTGGCCTGCAGCAGATCCGGGAGCTGCTCCACCAGGGCGCCAAAGTCGACCCGGCTCGGCGTTGCCGGCAGCTCCGCGGCAACCTGCCGCACCTGGGCTCGGGCGGTGGTCGGCGCCGACACAATCCGCGCCCGCTCCGCGGCTGCCACGACCCCCACCGGTACCCCCGGAGGGACCGCCGCCAGCGCGGCGTCCACCGCCGCCGCCTGAGCCTGCGCCAGCGCCGGGCGGGCCATCGACGCGCTCACGTCAATCACGAGCCAGTGGGCCGGCTCCCCGGCTACGGCGGCTTTACCCTTAAGCAGCGGCTGGGCAAACGCCAGCGCCGCCAGTGCGAGCAGGGCCAGGCGCAGCAGCAGCAGCACCCAGAAGCGAATCCGCCGGGCCACGTGCACCCGCTGAGCTGCCGCTTCCAGCAGCCGTACCGACGCAAAAGGCTCCGATTGATTGCTGGCCGTGCGCAGACGGTGCAGCCACAGCGGCAGCGCCAGCAGCAGCAGGCCGAGCAGAAATCCTGGGGCCGCGAAACTCACCGTCGATGCTGCCGGAATTTGAGGTAGTCACGCAGCGCCGGCCCCAGCGGCTGCTGCGTTTCCAGCAGCAGGTGATGGCCACCGGCCCGCCCCACCGCAGTTCTGAGGTCGTCCACATGACGCTGAATCCGTTCGGGATAATCGCGCGCCAGGAAGTCCGGTGATACCTCCACCGCCTCACCGGTTTCCAGATCTCTCAGGAGTCGCGGTCCCCGCGCCCGGGGCCTTAGTTCCTCCGCGTCGAGCACCTGAAACAGGACGAGGTCATGGCCGGCCAGGCACAGCGGCTGCACCCGTTCCAGCAACACCTCGGGATCGCGGTGAAAGTCGGAGATGACCGCGACCATGCCGCGCCGGCCAACCCGACCCAGGAACGACTCAAGAGCCGGCTGAAAGCGCGTGCCCTGCCCCGGTTCAAGGTTTTCCAGCGTGGCCAGGAGAGCGCTCTGGGCGCCGGGACGGCGACTGGGCGCCAGATACCTGAGCACCGACTCGTCGAACACGGTCAGGCCTGGCGCGTCGTGCTGGCGTGCGGCCAGAAACGCAAGGCAGGCCGCCAGCATGCGGGCATAATCCAGCTTGCTGACGGGCTCGCCAAAGCTCATGGAGGCGCTGGCGTCCAGCACAATCATCAGATGGCTGTTGGTATCCCCCTGGAACTGCTTGATCACCATGCGCTCGGACCGGGCAAACACGTTCCAGTCCACGTGCCGCGGATCGTCGCCGTCGCGGTATGCCCGATACTCGGCAAATTCCTGGCTGAAGCCAAACACCGGCGAGCGGTGAAGTCCCAGCAACATACCCTCCACCACCGACCGCGCGAGCAGTTCGAGGTTGCCGAACGCGTTCAGCGTCTCCGGGCGCAGGAGATGGGAGCGGGTCTGCATCAGTAAAGACCCAGGGCTAGCCGGCCTGCCGCAGGGCTGGCGCTGCGATCACACTATCGAGCACCTGATCCACGGTCAGTCCGTCCGCCTCGGCGTAGTAGTTGGTCAGCACGCGATGCCGCAGCACCGGCTTGGCCAGCTCAAGAATATCTTCCACCTGCACGTGGTAGCGGCCGGCCAGGAGCGCACGCGCCTTCGCCGCCAGCACCAGAAACAGACTGGCCCGCACGCTGGCGCCGAAGTTGACGTACTTGCGCACCGATTCCGGCGCCAGCGGATCGGCCGGGCGGGTGGCCCGCACCAGATTCACCGCCACCTGCGCCACGCTGTCAGCGACCGGCACCTGCCGCACCAGCCACTGAAACCCCGTCACTTCCTCCGCGTTGGTGCAGGCGCGTACCTCCGGCAGATCGATGCGGTTGGTGAAACGTTTAACCACCTCCAGCTCACCCGCGGCCGGCAGGTAGTCCAGCACCACGTTGAACAGAAACCGGTCCAGCTGGGCTTCCGGCAGCGGATAGGTGCCTTCCAGTTCGATGGGATTTTGTGTGGCCAGTACAAAAAACGGGCTCGCCAGCTGGTGGGTGATGCCACGCACCGTCACCCGAGCCTCCTGCATCGCCTCCAGCAGCGCGGCCTGGGTTTTTGGCGGCGTGCGGTTGATCTCATCGGCGAGCAGTACGTTGGTAAAGATCGGGCCGGGCACAAAGCGCCAGCTGCGGGCGCCGGCGTCGTTTTCTTCCACAATATCGGTGCCGGTGACATCCGTCGGCATCAGGTCCGGGGTGAACTGGATGCGCTTGAATTCCAGTCCCAGGGCGGCCGCCAGGGTGCGCACGAGCAGCGTCTTCGCGGTGCCGGGCAGGCCCGTAATCAGACAGTGACCGCTGACCAGCAGCGTCACCAGCAGCGCCTCGACCACTTCGTCCTGGCCAACGATCACTTCCCGGACCTGGCCGCGAATGTCATCGAGCACGGTGCGAAAACGGGTGACCTGCTGCTGGATTTCGGGGTTGTCGGTTGTCAGTTCGGTCATGAAAAATCCTCAGGAAGATGAAAGCAGGCTCATCAGCAGTTTCTGCGCGTCGCGGTAGTTGGGCGCCTGGTCAAGCGCCGTCAGCACCGAGCGACGGGCAGCCTCCAGGTCTCCCAGCGCCTGATAAGCGCGGGCCAGATCGTAGTAAGCGGCCGCCTGGTCGTGGGGATTGAGCGCCAGCGCGGCTTTGAACTCGAGCACCGCCTCCCGGCCCCGGTTTTCGTCCAGCAGCCAGCGCCCCAGGCGAGCGTGACGCGCCGCATCAAGCGGCGCGATCCAGTTGGTGGCCGCCAGCACCTCGATCGCCTCCGCCGCGGCGCCCGTGTCGTGCAGCCCCGCCGCGAGCCGGTCCAGCGCGTCCGGCAGGCGGCCTCCGGCGGCAAAATAGCGCTGCAGCGCAGCGCGTTCGGCGACGAGATTTTCCAACGCCCGTTCTGCCCTCGCCAGCAGCAGATAGGGGCTGTCGGCCTCGGCATACTGCGGCAGGTGCTCGATGGCCTCGGCGGCAGCGGTGCGAACCTGCTCCCAGTCCTCCGCCGCAGCGGCCTGAGCCGCCTCGCGCTGCGCCGCCTCAAAACCGCCCAGACCTTCGAAGGTAGGGCCGAACTCCTTGTCGATAAACGCGGTAAACGCCGCGTCGAAGTCCACCAGCTCCAACCCCATTGCAGCCTTTACCGCCGCTTCCGTGTCCAACCCATCTCGATAGGAATGAAGGATCGAAACGAGCGCATCGAAGCCGTATTCCTGCTCGATGAAGTCGCAGATGAGACCAGACTGCATGTACGACACCAGCACCTGCTGGGAGTATTTGGGCCGGACAAACGTACCCTCCAGCTCCTGCAGGGGTACCAGCTTGTCCTCCGCCATGGCCTTCAGAGCCACCAGCGGGATCTGCCGTCCGGGCACCGGCCCGGTGCGCCATTCTTCGAACACCGAAATACCCTCGCTGAACCAGCGGGTCACGCGATGATCGGTCGCCTTGAGGGTAAAGATGTGCGCAATCTCGTGCCACAGGGTCGTGCCCCAGTGAAACCCCTCCGGCGGGCGAGCGGCCGGCGAGTCCTGGGCCACCACGTAGCCAAAGGTGGCACCGAGGATGCCCACGCCGGGCAGCCCCACCGTGCGCACGGCAAAGTCTTCGTGGTCCGGATACATCTCCACCACCACAGGCTTTTGCGGGGCAAACCGGTAGCGTTCGGCAAAAGCCTTGACGCCGCGCGCGGTCAGGTCCGTCACGTAGGGCGTAAGCACTTCGCTTTCCTCGGGGTGCAGCCGCAGCTTTAGCTCCGCGCCGGGCAGCGGTACTTCCCGGGTGTCAAACTGATCGAGGGTATCGAGCAGGCGCAGCGAATTGACCGTTTTGGCGTTGTAGGGATCCCCTTCATAGGCCAGGCGGATCTGCTCCCGGGCGGCGGCCGGCTGGTCCAGCCGCAGCAGGTTGCTGCCGTACTCCAGCCGCGCAGACCACAGGTTGGGCTGCACCTCAAGCGCTCGCGCATACCACTCACCGGCCTTGTCATAGCGCCGGGTGATGACTTTAAAGTGCGCCGGGATGGCCCAGGCATCTCCGTAGCCCCGGTGGATCTCAAGCGCCTCGCTCACGAAGGGTTCCACCGGCTGGTCCTGGAGTCCTGCCGCGGCGGCTCTCAGCGCCAGCAGCTCCAGCGCCGGCCAGGGACTGGACCGCAGCATGCCCTCCGCCTGACTGAGCTGGGTCTCGGCCGCCGCAAACTCGCCGTTTTCCAGCGCCACCCAGGCAGCCAGCAGCGTGGCGCGGATCGCGGCTCCCGGCGCGACGCTGGTGTCGGTCAGGAGCGGCTCGAGCTGGTTCGCCGCCTCGCCGCTGAAGCTGCCGGCAAATACGCTCGCCAGCCCCAGCTTTGCGTAGGCGTAGTCCGGGTCCAGCGCCAGCGCTTCGGTGAACAGCGCCTGTGCTTCGCTGCCCTGGTGCGTAACCACAAACAGCCAGCCCCAGCGGGTTCGCACGGCGGCCGATTCCGGCGCCGCGGCCGCTGCGTCACGGAACCAGCGGTTGGCAGCTTTGACATCACCCAGGGCCCAGGCCAGCTCTGCCCGCTGGGCCGGGTCTTCCGCCTTCGCCAGAAGCTGCGCATAGCAGGTGCGGGCCTCATCGGTGGCGCCGTGCCAGGCCTTCAGGTCGCAGGACACCACGCTCGGATCCACCACCTCGCCGTAGTGCAGCCCTCGCTGGGTGGCGAGCGCTCCATCCGCTACCAGCCACAGCAGGCCCAGGCCAAAGACCAGCCGGGTCACGGTTCGCCGTCCCCGGATTCTTCAATCCGGCTTTCCACCAGCGCCAGCTGCACAAGCAGACCCTGCAGCGTCTCCAGATAGTCCGTCTCCAACATATCGCCGCGCCGCGCCCGCAGCGCATCGATCTCATCGTTGAGCGCCTGCCGGCGGGCCAGCAGCGCCGCGTCCGCGTCAGGCTCCGCGCCACCCAGCCGGGTGAGGGTGATGCGCTCCGGGCCATCCCCCTCCAGCCGCGGATGTTCCGTGGCGAGCAGGTCTTCGCTTTCAAAATCGTCTGCCACCGCGCGCTGGGCAAAACCGAAAGCCTCCCCCAGGCTGATGCGCCGGTCCTTGTCGAGGTCGGCGGTGCGCAGATCCAGGGCCGCTACAAAATGGGCAGAAAATCGCGGCGCCTGAATTTCCCGGGCGCTGCGGGTGGCCGTTACCACGATGCGCCCATCCCGCGCGGACAGCTGATCATGCAGCACACCGCTGGCGCTGGACGTATTGATCAGCACCTGGCGCCGGGCCGACAGCTGATCAAGTGCCGATCCGATGTCAGCGCCGGTCAGATCCGGACCGGGAATAGCAAACCGGTATTCGCCATTGCGGTAGGCGCCATGACCGATCATCAGCACCGTGACCTGATCGTCTTCCCGCACCTGCCCGGCCCACTGTTCAAGCTCGCCCAGAATGTTGTCCCGGGTGGCGCCGTCGCCGGCCAGCAGGCTCGCTTCCGCGCCGGCGCTCAGCGCCTGGTGCGCCTTCTGCGCCTCCCGGGTAAAGCGCTGGCCGTAGGCATCGTTGCCGGCCAGGCCCTGAATCGTCAGAACGTAGGAGGCGCCGGGCGCCGGTCCGGCACCCAGCAGCAGGCTCGCGCCCAGGAGCCACCAGCCCGGTGAGGTGCGGTGCCAGGTCATATGACGCTCCAGCGGCGGCGCAGCAGCCACTCGGTGGATTTCAGCAGCACCAGCAGCAGCAGCCAGGCCGGTGCATCCCACACCGGCAGCACCTGGCGTTCCGTTACACCCGCTTGCGATCCAGCCACGGCGTCCGGCAGGTCCGCCAGTGCGTCCGGCTCCCAGAAGCGTCCGCCGGTGGCCGCGGCAATCTCCTTAAGCAGCGCCGTGTTGCGCTGCATGGACGCAAACTCGGCCCGTCCCGGCGCGTGAAAAATGGCCGTTCTCGCCTTCGCCCCGGCCAGCGCGGACGGCGGGGTCTCGGACGGACCGGTGGTGCTCGCGGTGACTTCCGCCTGGACGTAATGCATGCCCGCGGAGCGCAGCGGCACCCGGGCCGCGTAGGCGCCGGGGGCGCCGGGAACCGGGCTGAGGCGCACTTCCTCCTCCCGTTCACCGGTGAGTACCGCGGTCACCGCGGCCCAGGTCACCGGCTCAAACTCCGGGCTGTTGAGCTCCGCCCGCACCGACAGCTGATCGCCTTCGGTGGTCACCTCTAATCGGAACGACTGGCGCGCATTGCCGGCCACGGCGCGCAGCAGCTGCCGCCAGAACGTTTCGTGGCGCTGATCGTCCAGCGGCAGGGACATCTGCCAGCGCCAGGTGCCGCCGGTGGCCAGCACGTAGCTCTTGCCGTGGCCAAACGGCTGGGTGGTGAGCAGCGGCAGCTCGGCGCCGTCCACCAGCACGTTGATCAGCGTGCTGGCGGCCGGGCGCAGCGGCCCCAGGCGCTGGTAGTCCGCCAGCGCGGGCAGACTGGACCACTGCTCGCGATCCTGATCTCCGAGGTCGGAGAATTTGAGCTCCCGGGAGACCTCCCCGCGGGCGGTGCGGGCGACGGGCCAGCGCTCGCGGGAAAAGCTCACCGCTTCCGGCGACGGCAATTCGCTGGGCATGACGCCGGCCAGCGGCGAGTTACCCCAGCCGCCGTCCCCAAGCCCGGATCGTCCGCCCAGCATCAGGAGACCACCGCCTCGGTGGTCCACAAAGTCGCGCACCGCCTCCAGCTGTTCCGTGCTGAAGGACGCGGCCTCGATGCTGCCGATGATGAGGGCGTCAAACGCAAACAGTTCCTCTCGCGAGTCCGGAAATCCTGCCTCCAGCTCCGCTGCGTTCGCGATGCCCTGGCGGTAAAACTTGTTGGGGCTCACCCGCAGCAGCGACACCAGCGCCAGCCCCTCATCCCCGGTCAGCGCTCGGCGCAGAAACTTGTACTCCCAGCGGGGCTCTCCTTCGATGTAGAGAATCCGGAATACCCGGTCCGCCACTTCCACCGCCCGGGTCAGCGTGTTGTTGCGGCGATTAACGTCCGCCGGCCGCGGCTCGAGATCGAAGGTGAGCTCGTGGTGGCCTGGCTCGGGCGTCGGAATATCGACGTCCACCAGCGTTCGCGTGCCTTCGCCCAGCGCGAGTTCCTGCACGGCGACAAGCTGGTCGCCCCGGCTGATGCGCAGTCGCGCCGGCCCGGCCCCGGAATGGGACACCATGACACTGGCGCGCAGCGCGCTGCCGGGCGTCAGCTGCGCCGGCATCTGAACCTGCAGCAGACCCTGATCCTCGGGCACGTCGTCCCGGCCTAGGCCGATGGTATGCACGGGGATACCGTAAGCCGCCAGCCGCCCCAGCGCGTCTCCCAAAGGCTGGGTCTCACGGCCGTCGCTGATCAGCACCACGGCCCCCAGCGCGCGCCGGGCGCTGCTGGCCAGAATCTGATCCAGGGAGGCGAGGAGCGCTGACTCCTCCTGCGCCGGGACCAGCTCGTCGAGGCTGGTGACGGCGGTCGCGCGGTCGGCGGCCGCAAACAGCTCAAGATCGTATACCCGCGCAAGGTCAGAAAGTGCCGATTCGTCCAGCAGCTCCCGGGCGCGGGTGAAGCGCGGCAGGTCCTCGTCCGGGTAGGCCATGCTGGCGGACTGATCCACCAGCACCGCCAGGGCGTTGCTCCCGGACTGAAGCCGGTTAACCGTAAGGGATGGCTGCCACAGCAGCACCAGCGCCAGCGCCAGCACCGCTAGCTGCAGCGCGCCTACGGTGATCCGTTTCAGCCCGGTGAGCGTGTGGCCACGGCGGACCAATCCCAGCAGTATGACGACGACCCCCAGCAGCCCCGCCAGCGCGAGCCAGGCGAGGGGCCACCCGCTCATCAGCTCGAGCCGGCCCTCGCGCCAGGTGTCCAGCGGGTATTTAAGCCAGAATTCTATCAATGGGTCATGGCGTACAGCAGGTAGTTGATGCCAAAGCGGTACGCCAGCGCCGTCATCGGTTCCGGGTATTCCGGCCAGTCGGCATGCTCCCAGGCATCCCCCAGATCCATATTGAAGTTGATCGCCACCATCAGGCGACCCTCATCGTCGTAGATACCACGCCAGTGCGGGTCGAAGCCGTCCTGTTCCCAGGTTCGACCCTGACGCAGCGGCATGATGCCCGGAATCTGGATGCGCTGATCCAGGTCATAGAGCACGTGCAGCGACGGGTCTCCGGGCGGTATGTCGATCACCGGTCGCTCGGGAAACACCCGGCTCATGGATGACATGAATCCGGTCCACTCCAGACTGCCGTGAAAGTCGTCCACCATCAGAAAGCCGCCCCGCAGCAGGTATTCGCGCAGCCGCTCGGCCTCCTGCCAGGACAGGTGCCAGCCGCCCACCTCCACCGCGTAGATCCAGGGGTAGTCGAAAAGCTCCTCATCGGTGAGGGTCAGAATATGCCCGTCGGTGCCGGCGTCGACCCGGGTCAGGCGCTGCACGCCGCCCAGGAAGTGATACTCAGCGTCGGGATAGTCGGTTTGCCAGAGGGTGCTGCGGCGATTGCCGCCGCGCAGTCGGTTGGTGGTGTAGGCCACCCGGGCAAAAACGAACTCATAGCCAGGACCGGTGGCGCCATAGTCCGGATTGGCGATGGTTCGTCCATCCTGCTCGTCCGCCAGCGCCACGCCCTGCGCCCAGGCCGGCAGCTGCGCTGCAAAAAGGAAGGCGGCAAACAGCAGGCGGCTGCCCAGGAACCGGGGCACGGCCGGGCTCGGGGCGGAGAAAGCGTCACGTTGGCTAGCCGAGCATCTCATCAGTTAGAACGAACCGTCCCTGTTCCAAAGCCCTTCGGGTCAGCGTTTGACTCAATCCGCCGGTCCGGGTTCCGGCCGGCGGACAACTCACCCGGAATCTATCCGGGCTTGCGGTGAACCGAGGCGTGGCAGCGTCAGCCCGACTACTGGTTGAGTCGCTGCTGAATCAGACTCTCCACCACTGACGGGTCAGCCAGGGTGGAAGTGTCACCCAGCTCCTCGTGCTCGTTGGCCGCAATCTTGCGCAGTATTCGGCGCATGATCTTGCCCGACCGGGTTTTCGGCAGACCCGGTGCCCACTGCAGCAGATCCGGCCGGGCGATGGGTCCAATTTCCTGCGTCACAAAAGCGCGCAGCTCATCGTGCAGTTCCTGGGTGGCCTCCACGCCGCGCACCAGCGTGACGTAGGCATAGATACCCTGACCCTTCACATCGTGCGGGTAGCCGACCACCGCCGCCTCGGCCACCGCGTCGTGGGCAACCAGCGCACTTTCAACTTCTGCCGTTCCCATGCGATGGCCCGATACATTTAATACGTCGTCGACGCGACCGGTGATCCAGAAATCGCCGTCCGCGTCCCGGCGCGCGCCATCACCGGTGAAATAGCACCCATCAAAGGTAGAGAAGTAGGTGTCAACAAAGCGTTGGTGGTCGCCGTAAACGGTGCGCATCTGACCGGGCCAGCTGTCGGTCAGTACGAGGTTGCCGGAAGCTTCCCCTTCGAGCGCCTGGCCTTCGCCGTCCAGGAGCGCCGCCTTGATGCCGGGCAGGGGCCGCGTCGCCGACCCGGGCTTAAGGGTAGTGGCGCCCGGCAGCGGCGTGATCAAAATGCCGCCGGTTTCGGTCTGCCACCAGGTATCCACAATCGGGCAGCGCCCGTCGCCGACCACATCGTAGTACCACTGCCAGGCCTCCGGGTTGATCGGTTCGCCAACCGACCCCAGAATCTTCAGCGAATCCCGCTCAGTGTCCTGCACCGGCTGGTCTCCCTCCCGCATCAGCGCCCGGATGGCGGTGGGCGCGGTATAGCAGATGTTGACTTCGTGCTTGTCACACACCTCCCAGATCCGGCTGGCGTCGGGGTAGTTCGGCACCCCTTCAAACATAAGCGTGGTTGCGCCATTGGCGAGGGGGCCGTAAACAATGTACGTGTGGCCCGTGACCCAGCCAACGTCGGCGGTGCACCAGTAGATGTCGCCGGGATGGTAGTCAAACACCCATTCATGGGTGAGGGACGCGTAGACCAGGTATCCGCCGCTGGTGTGCAGCACCCCCTTCGGCGTGCCGGTAGAGCCGGAGGTGTAGAGGATAAACAGCGGATCTTCGGCGGACATCTCCACCGGCGGGCAATGTTGGTCCACGTGTTCCGCCTGCTCGTGGTACCAGAAGTCCCTGCCTTCTTGCATCGACACCTCGCCACCGGTGCGGCGGACCACGAGCACCTTTTCCAGGTTGCTCGCAACGCCCTCTTTTTCGCAGGCAGCGTCAGCGTTGACCTTTAGCGGTACGGTCTTTCCGCCCCGGACCCCTTCGTCCGCGGTGATCAGCAGCTTGGAGCGGCAGTCGTTGATGCGCCCCGCCAGCGCTTCGGGAGAGAACCCGCCAAACACCACGGAGTGCACAGCGCCGATGCGGGCGCAGGCCAGCATCGCCACCGCCGCTTCGGGAATCATGGGCAGGTAGATTGTCACCCGGTCGCCGCGCTCCACACCCAGGCGCCGCAGCACGTTGGCGAAGCGGCAGACCCGGTGATAGAGCTGGCCATAGGTGATCTCTTCATCCTCGTCGGGATCATCCCCTTCCCAGATAATGGCCACGTCGTTGGCTTTGTGGGGCAGGTGGCGGTCTACGCAGTTGGCGCAGACATTGAGGGTGCCGTCGGCGTACCAGCGGATATGCACGTCGTCCTTGGCGTAGGACACATCTTTGACTTCGGTAAAGGGCTCCAGCCAGTCGATCCGCTCGGCCTGCTCGCGCCAGAAAGCCTCCGCATCCTGGTCGGCCTGCTCACACAGCTCAAGGTATTTGTCGTTGTTTACCCAGGCGCTTTCGGAAAGGTCTTCCGGGGGCGGGTAGCGGCGCGATTCACTCATGGATTGTCCTTCACCTTAACGTTGTTCCCTGCCTGATCATAACAAAGCCTGCCCGGGGTTCCCGGGACGCAGGACACGGGAGCAAACGCCTGCTTTAGCGGGATTTTTTGTCGTCCGCAGTCAGCCGGGCAAGCACCGTATCGTAGCGGTTCTGAAGTCGCTCATCCGCCGCTTTGCGCACCCGCTCCGACAATGCGGAAAGCTCCTCCCCGGCAGCGTTGTCCTGCCCGAGATCCAGCCGCAGGTCCGCGCGCTCAAGCTGAGCGATCAGGGTGCGCACCGCGTCCTCGCCAAACAGTGCGAGGTAACGGGGAACCACCTCGTTGTAGAGGCTCAGGGATTCCTCCAGCCGGCCCTGTTCCCGCACCACCCGGGCCTGCAGGTTGCGCGCCTTGGCGCGGATGCTCGGATCGTCTTCGTTGACCGCCTGAGAACGCAGCGCGGCGGCTTCCGCGCCCGCTGGATCGCCCATGCGCCGCAGCAGCAAACCGTAGTTGTAGTAAGGCGTGGTGAGCACATCATGGTCCGGCCCTTCGCGCTGCTGGTGCAGACTGATGGACTGTTCGTGCATCGCCAGCGCCTCCTCGTAGCGGCCCTGATTCACCAGGGACAGGGCAAGGTTGTTGAGTCCGTCGGCCACGGCGTAGCTGGTCATCGGCAGCAACGCCATGCGCGTTTCGAGCGCTTCCCGCTGCAGGCGCTCCGCCCGGTCCGGATCGCCGTTGGCCCGAATGGCATCGGCGGCTCGGTGTTTGTATTCCGCGGTTTCCAGCGCGTCGGGACCGTAGGTGGCGATGGCGGTATCCCAGGCGCCGGTAAGCGCAGCTTCAGCCCGCGCCTGTTCGCCCAGGCCAGAATAGGCGTAGCCGATCGTCTTATAAATCGCCATCCGCACCTCGGGATTTTCGATCGTGTCGCCGGCGAGCCGGTCCAGTCCGACGTCAAGCAGGTCCCGGGCGGTCATAAACTGATTGTTGCCGGCCTGCCGCGGATTAGCGGCGTTAAACAGCGAGGTCAGGAAGTCCGCGGTTTCCCGCGCCGTTGCTGCCTCAATCTCCGCCCGGTATTCCGCTGCCAGGGCCCGGTCCCGTTCCTGCGTCAGGCGCTGGGCCTGGAATGCGGTAACAACCGAAAAGGCAATGAGCGCTGCCACCGCCAGCACCCCGGCAGCCACGCTGAAACGGTAGCGCTGCACGAAGCGGGTGACGCGATAGCTGAGCCGGTCCGGCCGCGCCAGCACCGGTCGGGATGACAGGTAGCGCTCCACGTCATCTGCCAGCGCACTGGCCGACGCGTAGCGCCGCTGCGGCTCCCGGCGCATGGCTTTTAGCACAATGTTGTCGAGGTCGCCGCGGAGCCGCCGCGCCCGCCGCGCGGCCCCGGGATTTTGGTCCAGCAGCACGCGGCTCGGCGGCCGGGTGGTGGTGGACGTGCCCTGCTCCGCCAGCAGCCGGATTCGGGTGGTAAGCCGGTCAAACGGCGCCGCGTCCACCAGCAGATCGAACAACACCGCGCCCAGGGCGTAGACATCGCTGGCCACAGAAACCGGTTCGCCCAGGATCTGTTCCGGACTGGCGTAGCCCGGCGTGAGCATCCGCTGGCCGGTTGCCGTTTGGTCCGCAGCCGGGTCATCTGCCAGCAGCTTGGCGATGCCAAAATCCAGCAGCCGGGGGGTGCCCTGCGCATCTACAAGCACGTTGGCCGGCTTGATGTCCCGGTGCACGATCAGGTGGGAGTGAACAAACTGGGTGGTGCGGCACAGCTTGACAAACAGCCGCAGCCGCTCCGGCACGCTCAGATTTTTCTGTCGGCAGTAAACGTTGAGCGGCTCCCCGGCAACATACTCCATGACCACAAACGGGGCGCCGGCTTCATCCGTACCGCCATCAAGCAGACTGGCCAGGCCCGGGTGCTGGAGGTTGGCCAGAATCTGGCGCTCGCGCAGAAAGCGCTCCCGGGTTGCCGGGTTGTCGAGCCCGAGCCGGATTCGCTTGATCGCCACTTGCATGGTGAACTCATCGTCTTCCCGCCGCGCCCGGTACACCGCTCCCATGCCGCCGCGGCCCAGCACGTCCAAAATCCGGTAGGGGCCCAGCAGCTGGCCGATGGCGGGGTCCGCCATGGAATCGGTGAGTTCTGCTGCACCGCTTTCCACCAGGTGAGCAATCGGGTCAGCGCCGGTCTGCTCCAGCATCTCTCGCAGGCGCTGAGCGAGCCTCGGCTCATCCCGGGCAATCTCCTCAAGCCTGACGGACCACCCCTCCGGTGCCGCACTTAACTCCTCGTATAAGCTGGCGAGGCGGGCAAACTCGTCCTGGGAGGGTTTCATAGGTCACTCTCCAGCTCCGATCGCAGCCAGGCCCGGGCAAATTTCAGATCCCGGGCGACCGTGGCCCGGGACATGCGCTCCACGTCGGCGATGGCTTCGTAATCCATCCCGGCAAAATAATGCATCTCCGCCAGCCGGCATTTGCGCGCATCCAGCCGGTGCAGCTGTTCCAGCACATCTTCCAGGCGACCTAGGTCCAGCGGACTGTCGGCGGCGTCCCGGGCAGCGTTAAGCGTCAGCGTCAGCGCGCCGCCGCCCCGCTTGGCCGCGTGTTTGGCCCGCAGTTCGTCGATCAGGACCCGCCGCATCACCTGCGCCGCGGCGGCAAAAAAGTGCTGCCGGCTTTCCCAGCCGCTCGGCGCCCCGTCGAGCTTCAGGTAGGCTTCGTGGATCAGATCGGTGGGGGCCAGCGGCGAAGACCCGGCGCGCCGCGCAATCTCCCGCCCGGCCAGCTCCCGCAGGCGCTGATAGACCAGCTTGAGTACCTGCTCCCGGGCCTCTGCCTGGCCGGCGCGCCACTGGTCCAGCAGTCGGGTGATGGGTTCACTCGATGCTTTCACATTTGTTTAGTTCAGGTCTCAAGCTTTAGAGATTAATCTGCGAGAGGGGTAAGCAACAACCTGCAGACGACACCGGCGATCACGCGCCTGGTAGTTGGCTGTGGAACAGGGAGACGGTCGAAATCGAAGTTAGAGATATATTGCTCCTGACCGGCGCAGGTGGGGCGCGCTGATGGATCATGGCAGCACCACGCAGGGTAAGGCGCTGACGCGCCGCGAGCTCTCCGGACTACTGGAAGAACAGTTCCCTGGCCGCAGTCATCTGGGCCTGCTGCTCATCTACCTCGATGGGTTTGACCATGCCAATGCCACTCAGGGCTTCGAGGCCGGTGAACAGCTTTTCAATATTGCCCTGGAGCGGCTGTACCGGCAGTTTCGCAGCGGCGACCTGGTGCTGCCCGCCGGCCACGGCCAGATTGCGGTCCTCATCGCCAATATCAGCCGCCCGGACGAGGCCCGGCGGGCTGCGGACAAGGCGCTGCGGGATCTGAAAAATCTGCGGCTGCCGAACCGGGCGCTGCGGACCCGGCCCCGGGCCGGCATCGCCGTTTGGCCAAGCCATGGAAACAGCGCCCAGGCCGTGCTGCAGGCCGCCGATCTGGCGCTCTATCAGACCACCCGGGGGCTGGCGTCGGTGCAGATGCTCCCGCCGGGCCTGGAGGCGCCGGCAAACCCGCTGGCGCTGGCGGCGGCGCTGGAAAGTGCGCTAAACCGGAACGAGCTGACGCTGGTTTACCAGCCCCAGGTCAGCGTCGACTCGGGCCGCACCATCGGCGTCGAGGCCCTGAGCCGCTGGCGGCTTAACGGCATACCGGTGGCCCCGGCCGACTTTGTGCCGATCGCCGAGCAGTCGGGCCTGATGAAAGATCTCACCGCCTGGAGCCTAAAAACGGCGCTGGATTCCTGGCGGTCGTTTCATCCGGTGCAGCCCGGGCTCCGCATGTCGGTCAATCTGTCCGCCAGTCTGCTGGAGGATCCGGAGCTGGTGCCGCTGGTAAGAAGCACCTTGAGCGCCTCGCAGGTACCGCCGGAAAACCTGGTGCTCGAACTCACCGAAGGCGCCCTGATGGGGGATCCGGAGCGGAGGCTGAAAACCCTTAAGAGCCTGAAGTCGGTTGGCGTGGGACTCTCGGTGGATGACTTCGGCACGGGCTTTTCGTCGCTGTCCTACCTCAGCCGGTTTCCGCTGGACGAGCTGAAGGTCGACCGTACCTTTATCGGCCAGGTGTTTGACGACGTGAATGGCCGCATCGTCCGTACCGCGCTTGACCTGGCGCACCAGCTTGACCTCAAGGTGGTGGCGGAGGGCATCGAGGACGAGGACACGCTCGACGCGCTGCGGGAGCTCAACTGCCAGACGGCGCAGGGCTACTTTATCGCCGAGCCTATGGCGGCGGACGACGTCGTCGGATTTCTGGACCGGGCCGGCTGACGGCCGGGTCCCGGACCCGGCCGCCGCACCGCCGCCGCTAGCGCACCAGCAAGCCGTTGCTGCAGGCCGGCGCCGCCAAGAGTTGGTCGTGCAGGTCCGGCTGTCGCCAGTCACTGAAGCCCGCGTTGTCGCCGGCGAGACCAGCGTTGAAGCCGCTCACCGATGAATCCACCATGAGCATACGAGGTGCCTCCCGGCAGCGGGCCGCAGCCGCGTCGTAGACACCGGTCACGCCACAGCGCGTCCAGTAAAGGCCGGTATGTTGGTCCTGCACCAGCGCACCCAGGTCCACAAATCGCTGCGGATCATTCTTGAGCACCTGGTCCAGGCTGCAGCCTTTGCTGGTCACCCCGCCTTCGAAGCTGTTGGCAAACAGGGCGTCCACCAGATCCTCCAGGGTCAACGTCACCGGCGGTGAGCCAGCCAGCACGTAGTTGGCACCGGCAAGGAGCGCCAGCTCAATCGTCTCGTCCCCTTCATCGTCCGGCGCATCGGCCCGGGGCGTGAAGTTGAGCGTCAGCGTGAGCACATTGCCGGGGATAGATACGGTAAGCGGCGAGGAACCGGTCAGGGGCGCGGTGTAGTCGAAATTGCGCTGCGCGGTGCCACCCAGACTGAGATTTACCGTGAGGCCCTGCGCAATGTTCCCCGCGTCGCTTCGCGTGATCTCAACGGTTGCCGGCACCAGCCCGGATTCCGAAGCCGTCGCGTTGATTACGCTCAGCGACACCTCCGGCACGTCGTCCGCAATGGTGATGGTGCCTTGCGTAGCGCTGCCCAGAACGTAACTGTCGGGATTGGCGAGCAGGGTCAGCTCGATCGTTTCGTCCCCCTCGATGAGATTGTCCTGGCGTGGGTTCAGATCCACCAGCACCGACTCCTGGCCGGAGGGGATCGTGACAAATCCCGGGTTGCCGTTCACCAGGTTGGCGGTGGTGTAGTCCACGTTGAACTGGGCGCTGCCCTGCACGCTGACCCGCACGGTCAGGGCCTGGCCGATGTTGCCGGCCCGGGTCCGCGAAACCCGCACCTGACCGAGGTCGGACGCCGCCTCCGAGGCATCAGCGTCGAGCACCGTCAGATTGATCTCTGCCACATCGTCCGCGATGGTGATGATCGCCTCGGTCGGCGCCCCCAGCGTGTAGGTCGAAGGGTTGCCCAGCAGGTTGATTTCCACCGTTTCGCTACCCTCCACCACGTTGTCCTGCAGCGGCGTCAGAGTAAATGTCGCCTGAGTCATATTGGCCGGTATGGTCAGGCCGAACGGCGCGCCACCAAAAACGCCGGGAAGGCTGTAGTCGACGTTGCGCTGTGCCGTTCCAACGACCTGCAGATTGACCGTGAGGGCCTGTGCGATATTGCCGGCGTTGGTCCGGGTCACGGTGAAACTGCCCGGCGCCTGGCCCTGCTCGTCAGCGTCGCCGTCCACCGCGCTGATCCGCACCTCCGCTACGTCGTCGGCAATGTCGATGCTCGCCGCGTCTTCGGCGCCGACGGTATAGGTGCCGCCCGTCTGGAGCTGCACGTCCACCGTCTCGGTGCCTTCGACAAAATTGTCGAGCAGGGGCGTGACGACAACCGTGGTTGAGAGCATGTTTGCGGGAATCGATACGGCCAGCGGACTGCTGCCAAACACGCCCGGGGCGGTGTAGTCCACGTTGCGGGTGGCGGTGCCCAGGATCTGCAGGTTGACCGTGAGCGCCTGGCTGAAGTTGCCGGCATTGGTGCGCGCTACCGTGAAGGACGCGGTGTCCTGCCCCTGCTCCGAGGCCGCCGTATCAGCCGCGGTGAGACTGACCTCGGTGACGCTGTCGGCGATGGTGATCTGCTCGCTGGTGGCAGCGCCCAGGGTATAGCCGGTGCCAGGCTCCAGCGCCACGTCGATGGTCTCCGGTCCTTCCGGCATGTTGTCCTGAAGCGTCAGAATGTTGATCGTGACCGACGTCTGGTTGGCCGGAATGGAAACAGCCTGCGGCGCGCTGCCAAACACGCCGCCCGCCTGATAGTCCACGTTGCGAGTCGCCGTTCCGCCAAGACTCAGGTTAACGGTGAGCGCGCCGGTGGCAGCCACGTCCCGGGTTACGGTAAACGAAGCCCCGTCCGGGCCGGCTTCATCCGCCGTTGTGTCCGCGCTGGTCAGGGTAATGACAGGATCGACGCCCGCCAGCGCTCCCGCACCCGGCAGCAGCCACAGCAGCAGAACGATCAGAAATGATTTGGTCAGGCGACCGGTTGCTTGTTCCTTGCGTCCCATCGTCGGGTCCCTCCGGGATAAATTTGACCGGAGGACGCGGGACGGGGGATTTCTCTCTCAGAAAACCTGAAACAGGCTATTCGAATGCCGGAAAACAGAAACGCGCCGGGGGAAAGAGATCTGCTCGTCCAGCGTCGGCTGTTCCGGATCAAATATGTGGGTCCAGAAAGACGGTGTGGAGTCGTTTGGGTTCTGACCTGCCATCAGGTTGGATGTGTAAACCACGCACCGGCTGCTGACGACTGCTGGTCGCCAACCCGC
>JBCCVP010000066.1:0-25896 GCA_039195135.1 Pseudomonadota bacterium
ATCGTTGCGAACATCACAGCTAACCCGGACTGCGTTGATCTGGTCAAAGCAGAGCTACTGAAACTCATTCCCATAACCCGGGCTGAGGCGGGCTGCATTCAGTACGATTTGCATCAAGACAACGCCGACCCTGCTCACTTTACCTTCTACGAAAACTGGCAGTCCCGCGACCTCTGGCAAACCCATATGAACGCGCCGCATCTAGCGGCATACATGGACGCAACAAAAGACGCCGTTGCAGAGTTCACTTTGAGCGAGATGACTCAAATCGACTAGTCGGGAACCGCACCGCGGTTTCGTCATCACAATTACCCCCGCCGTTCGCATTATCGTCAGCATGCATCCGCTTGACGCACCCGAAATTCGCGTTGTTGCAGCGGGACAGAACTCATCGTTTCCCGGGTCAATCAGGGGACTCCCAGGATCTTCGGGGACAGGACCAGGTGCCAGATCGGGTCGTCAAATTCGTTGTGCCATTTCTTTGTCACGTACCTTGCGGGGTCCATACTGGCGACATCGGTAACACTTTAGGGCCTTGGTACGTGGTCATCTCCTAGAGTTCTTCGACCTGGCACCTGGTCCTGGTCCCTTGCTTAACTTGTCAGTACCCGTGGTGACGCTCAATGGAACCACGCGACTAATGGCGCGCCTCATGAGCGATTGGATTTCGGTAATGGATGATCCACTATTGCAGCCGTATGCGTAAGAAATAAGAGCAGGTCGTTTGCGGAATCTTGCTGCGAAATTTGGGAAACGAAACACGAGACACCTGCGCCCCAACCCATTAGTGCCCATCGAGTGGACCTTATGAAAATCAGAAAGCACCAGCTTGCGCTGGCCATCTCAACGACTCTAATTACCACCGTGTGTGGCGCACAGGAAGCCATTGAGCTGGATGCGTTGGATGGTAATAACGGTTTGCTGATCAGAGCATTTGGAGACAATGATCGTAGCGGCTTCTCGGTCAGTGGAGCCGGCGATATCAATGGAGACGGCTTGGACGACGTGGTCATCGGCGCCCCGCTGGGTAGTGCGAGCGGTTCCAATGCCGGTGATATTCATGTTGTCTTTGGGTCCTCGATGGGCCTGCCTTCCCCGCTGGAGTTATCCAACCTCACCGGACTCAATGGGTTTACGATCAGTGGAATTGACAGTTTTGATCTGGCCGGTCTGACCGCGAGCGGGGCCGGGGATTTTAACAACGATGGGATCGACGACCTCATTATCGGCACCGATGGCGCAACGCCGAGCTGTTCCAAAAACGATACAAAAGGAGGTGTAAAGCCCAAGGGAGAGCCCGAACCGGGAATGCAGGGAGTAACGTATGTGGTATTTGGTGCCGCTGGCGAATTTCCAGCCCGCCTTGACCTGGCTTCGGACCTGGATGGGGAAACCGGTTTTGCGATCAATGGCATCGACCTGAATGACCGGGCAGGCCAATCGGTCAGCAATGCCGGGGATGTTAACGGAGATGGCGTCAGTGACGTGATTATTGGCGCGCCTCGAGCCGACGCTGCGGCGCCCATGTCAGGTGAGGCTTACGTGCTATTCGGCTCCGCTACGGCGCCCGGCCCCTGTTTTGAGCTAGCCGACCTGGATGGCAGTAACGGATTTGTTATTCGGGGTGAGAACGAATTTGATTATGCGGGCATGGAAGTAAGCGCTGCCGGCGATATCAATGGCGATGGCATGGACGACGTGGCCATCGGGTCCCGGGGCAATCCATTTGGTAGACAGGATGCGGGCGTGACCTACGTGGTGTTCGGGTCCAGCTCAATGACCTCAGCCAGCATCAATCTGGCCACCCTCAACGGAACCAATGGTTTTCGTATCTTGGGTGCAAGACCTCAGGATCAGTCCGGCGACTCGGTCAGTGCTGCCGGCGACGTTAACGGCGACGGAATTGATGATCTGATTATCGGAGCGCCGGAAGCAGACCCGGCTATTGGCGCATATTCGGCGGGTGTGAGTTACGTGGTCTTCGGCAGCAATGAGAGCTTTCAGGCTAACGTGGAACTTGGCGACCTGGACGGCCTCAATGGGTTTGCGCTCAATGGCGTGCTGGGGGGAGACAGACTGGGGAGATCGGTCAGCGGCGCTGGCGACGTCAATGGAGATGGCTTTGACGACGTGATTATCGGAGCACCAGAGGCCAGAGTGGGGGATTTGTTCGATCGAGCCCTGGCCGGCAAAAGCTACCTGGTATTTGGAGCTGGCGGTGGTTTCGACGCCAGCATAAACCTGGCTGATCTCAATGGAGATAACGGCATCGCGCTGAACGGAATCAGTCAAAACGATAACTCAGGGGCTTCCGTCAGCGGCGCGGGGGACCTGAACAACGATGGCATGACTGACCTCATCATCGGCGCGCCACTGGCCATGTCCGGCGGCGAAAGCTACGTGGTCTACGGTCAGGAGCGATTCATCAGCGATCTTTTGTTTGCTGACGGCTTCGAATAGCTCCCCGGGATCTGGTCAGACGGTACTGCCAAGTTGATCTTAGGGGACAGGACCAGGTGCCAGGTCGAGTCGTTAAGTTCGTTGTGCCATTTTTTTGGTCACGTACCGTGTGGGGTCCATACCGGCCACGTCGGTAACACCTTAGGGCCTTGGTACAAGGTCATGTCCTTAGAGTTCTTCTACCTGGCACTTGGTCCTGGCCCCTGGCTTTCTTAGAGTTCTTCGACCTGTCACTTGGTCCTGGCCCCTGGCTTTCTGGCTTTGAGGTGTAACTCTGTCCTTTAGTTGGGTTGGAACACGCGCTTTCTCACTGCCTCAAGCTTTTCCAGCGAACCGTCGACATCCCCGGAGTTTAGGAAGTTCGAAAAGATGATCACACCCTGGGAAGCCATCTCTTCGTGCGTGTCCCGGTCGTAGAACTGTGAAATTCCCCTGGCTTCATTCAACGTCTCAGATCCGACGCGAATAAGATGACTATCGCTTGGCACCGCTCTGATGTTAGGCGAAATATACCCTAAGCCTTCATTCAAGGTGGCTTGAACTTCTGGCCTGCCCATAAACGACAAAAACTGCTGGGCAGCCTTTTTGTTTCGCGCGTTTTTGGGGATCAAAAAGACCTCCGTGGGGGCCTCTTCATAGATGGGCAGGCTCGCATCGATCTCAGGGAACCGAAAAAAAGCGATATCCTCCACCAGGGCGCTAGCCAAATGTTCCTTTAAGAAATTTCCAATCAAGATCATCCCGACTCGATCCCGATACAAGTCAGGAAGCCCGTGATTCCACTTCTTTCCCATCGAGTTTTCGGCAAAATAGCCTTCATCAACCAGAACTTTCCATGCCTCAAAGACCTTTCGCACCCTCTCGTCTGAATAAGAGACACCCCCCCTCATTAACTGTTGATGAAAGCTCAAGCCGTTGATCCTGAGATTCAGGTAGTCGAACCAACCCGCTGCAGGCCAGTGATTTTTGGTTCCAATGGTAATCGCGGGTATCCCGTTGGATTTGAGAGTTTCACACACGGACAAAAACTCATCCCAAGTTTTGGGAGCTTGGAGGCCTAGCTTCTCGAACAGAGATTTTTTGTAGTAAAACCCCCACTGATAGTAGGAAAAAGGCAGACCGAATACGCTTCCGTCAAGGCTGACTGCGTCTTTTACACCTTGAGTAAAAGCGCTATCCCACTGCTCCTGATTCCACAAGTTGTCCAGAGGAAAAATCAACCCTTGCCTGGCGAACTGCCGCAATCGTTCTCCCGCCTGCCAGTACAAAACATCCGGACCTGTTTCAGCAGCCAGCCATTGGCCTATGGCCAGCTTGTATTCCTTGTCATCTTTGACGACGAAATCGACCCTGATCTCTGGGTGTTCGTTTTCAAACTGGCGCGCCACCTTGTGGTAGCTGATGCGCTGTCCTTTGCTTGCGATGAGCAAACCAACCTCAAGCGTTTCTGAGGCGAACACCCCGACTGAGCTGCCAAGAAAAAGGAGGGAAAGGGCGACAAATAGTATCTGCTTCATTTCACCAAGACCTCGCAGCGCATGCGTTCAACTGGTCGCCAGCGAACTCTGCGCGTTCGAGGTTTTCCTGTTTTCCGGTGCCGGAAACTCAGGAATCAACATCTCTGGCTTGTGAACGCCGAACCCCTGCACATAGTCAGCACCCAATTCTCTCACCATTGCAAAGATCTCATCATTTTCGACGTATTCAGCAATCGTCTTGATGCCTAGCGTGTGTGCAATATCGATAATGGACCGAACAAATATCCGGTCTGTTTCGTCATTAACGATGTCTCGAACGAACATGCCGTCGATTTTCAGATAGTCGACCGGAAGTCGCTTAAGGTACCCGAAGGAAGATAACCCGCTACCGAAGTCGTCCAACGCAAACTGGCACCCGAGCTCCTTGAGCGAGTGCATGAGCCGTCCAGCGTCTGCGATGTTGCGAATAACGGCGGTTTCGGTGATCTCGAAGTTAATGGTGCCCGGCTTAAACAGCGATTGCTGCACCGTTTCCACGAGAAACTTGCCGAATCTTGCGTCACTGATGCTGGTACCCGATAGGTTGATCCAAAGACGTTGCTCCGCAGCGCCTACGGCCTGATGGACGAACAGCGTCCGGAGCAGGTTGGCAACGACCCATTCGTCCAGCTTGACGCTTACCCCGTATCGTTCCGCTGCGGGCAAAAACGCGCCAGGTGGGATGAGTTTCTGGTTGTCCGTGTCGCGCATCCGCAGCAGGATTTCAAGTCGTGGAGGCTCGTTGGAGTTTTCATCGGTTGGTATGATTTTCTGGCCGTAAAGCGCGAAGTGATTGTGTTCGATGGCATCTCGAAGTTTCTGTGCCCAGCGAGCTTCTCCACGCTGATCGCTGAGCTGTTTCTGATCCCCCCGGACCATGTGAACCTGATTGCGTCCCCTGGACTTCGCTTCGTAGCACGCGGCGTCGGCCAGCTGCTGAATATCGGAAACCTCGCCGAACGACGGATCGATGCAAACGACGCCGATGCTGACGCCGACTCTATGAGTTTCGTCGCACCACTGAAACTGTAGGTCCTCGATCTGGGTACGAATCTGTTCGGCGATGCGGTTGGCCACTTCCGCCGGGCAGGCCCACAGGATAATCGCAAACTCATCGCCGCCAAGCCTGCCCACAACGTCGTCTCGACGGACCACCGTCTTCAACAAATCGCTAACGGCTTTGAGCAGTTCGTCGCCGGCGGCGTGACCAGAGGTATCGTTGACCACTTTGAACTGATCCAGGTCCATGTACATCAAGAACGCATCAGGACCTTCCCGTTGGGCGTCGACGTAGGCCTTCGCCAACGCGGCATCGAACGCGCCACGGTTACTCAGCCCCGTGAGCTCATCAAAGTTGGCGCGGTACTCCAATTCCTCGGTCATGTTCCGCTGCTCGGTAACATCTTGAACCTGGAGAACCGAGTAGCAGTGTGAGCCGTTCGCGTCCCGCACCGAAGCAAGCGTAATCACGGTATCCAGTTGTTTGCCGCTGGCAGCGATACATCGGAATTCGTCTTCTCCGGACGCGGTGTGTTGATCGGCAGCGACGGCGTTTTGCAGCTCCCGAAACCGTTCGCGTTCTTCTTCAATAATGCGTTCCAGAAAAGGTTCCCGGTCGATTGCGGTGCTGCCGTTCGGCCCCAACATCGAGCGGAGTGAGGCATTGAGTTCGAGAATCTCGCCGTCGTCCTGCAAGATCGCCATGCCTACTGGCGTGTGTTTGAACGCCAGTCGAAATCTCGTTTCGAACTCAGCGCGCGCTTCGTCGGACCGGCGTCGCTCTTCAACCTCTCGCTGCAGGGACGCGTGCGATTCCTGGAGTTTGGATCGAGCCGTTAGCAGATTGGCGGTACGCTCTTCCACCCGGTTCTCCAGGGTGAGGTTTTGCTCGCGGATGACCGCCGAGTGCTCCGCAACCGCGTCCCGCATCTTGATCAACGTATTGGCGAGCGTTGAAATTTCATCGTTGTGATCGGAATCTGGAAGCTTGGAGAGTATCTCGGTGTTGCTCATGAGCGAGTGATCGGCTGGATCGACCGCTCGAGCCAGCTGGGTCAGCGCATCAAGTGGCTTGCTCACAATCCTGCGCAAAAAGAACAGAAAAATGAACCAAAGGGCCGCCGTCTTGATCAGGGAGTTAATGATGATGATCAGCAAACCGGATTTGACACGCTCGATGACCACGTCGTGGCGGCTGTACAGGTAGAAATGCCCTACCAGTCGGTCGACACCGCTTTCCCCATCGACGTAGCGAATCGGCGCCTTGTACTCGAATACGATGTCGCTGATGTCTTCCTGCTCGTAGGTTGCACGAGTGACCACGCCGCCGCCGTAGGAGCCTTCCACAGTGGCGCCATTGGTTTCGTCAGCCGCCTTGTAGCCGGGCCCGGTTGCGGCAACCTGCTTGGCCCCATCGTCGACAATCCTCGTCGCGGCCACGGTGCCCACCTTCTCGACCCCGAGCAGCGTCGCCGCCACCTGGTCGAAGTCAAAGTTCCAAAGGGCCCGCGACAGACTGTCGTCAAGCGTCTCGCGGAGGTGAGAGAGCTCGTGGAAAACCCTTTCCTTTTCCTTTAGATATTCGAGTCCCAACTGAGCCAGCGTCACGCCCGCCGCGATTGCGAAGTAACAGCCAAACACGCTTGTGAGTAAGCGATGACCAACGCTAGCTTTTGAATCTGCCATTGGCTGTAGCCCCACTAGTGCCTTCGCGAGCCCCAAACGCAGAGGCGTTGACCTTCCGTCACGCTGCAATTAGCGCGATCCAAGGTGTTCCGAGCCGCGCGCGACATCGTATGGACATGCTAGGACCGGTAGTTGACGTCCTACGCTGCTGATATCGACCTCTATCGAGTGATTCTTTAATAGAGCGCAGCGCCGCTGACCGAACGGTTCGTCGAACTACTGGGATCTGATGTCCGTCGCCGGCTCGCTTGTCGTACCGTGTCGCTGATGCAGGAAAACTTGGCGCAGGTGCTTTAGGCTCTGACTTAACCTCTGTCTCCAAGCTGCCCGTGGCCGACCTGCAAAGCACAACCCGTTTGATTGAACGCTACCGCGACGGCGAGCCGGCGGCCCGGGACGCGCTGGTGGCCCGCTATCTGCCGATTCTGCGGCGCTGGGCCCACGGCCGCCTGCCGCCCCAGACCCGCGACGCGACGGATACCGATGATCTCGTGCAGGTCACGTTCATGCGAGCGATCAATCGCCTCGATCACTTCGAGGCTGAAAGGCCCGGCGCGTTTCTGTCCTACCTGCGAACCATCTTCATGAATCTGGTGCGCGATGAGGTGCGGCGGCGGGCCGCGCGGCCCAAAACCGAGCCCCTGGCCCAGTCCCTGCCGGCACAGCAAAGCTCCCAGGTCGAAAGAGCGGTGGGGCAGGAAGTGATGGCAGCCTATGAGCGAGGTTTGAACAAGCTGCCGGAAAACAAGCGCTTGGCGGTCATCATGCGAGTGGAGTTTGGCATGGGGTTTGACGAGGTGGCCGAAGAGCTGGCGCTTGCCAGCCCGAATGCGGCCCGCATGATGGTGTCTCGTGCCCTCGACAAGCTCGCCACCTTTCTTCCTGACGATACCCGCCGCAGCTCATGACCAGCGCTAACGGCAGGCCCGGTCCGAGTGACGGTCAGCGGCAGCTGATGACGAGAATCACCGAAGCTTTTCAGAACGCTTCGGCTCAATCGGAACGGGAGCCTGGGCTGTTCCGCTGGCGCCACCTGGAGGTGGTGGAGAAGATTGGTGAGGGCGGGTTTGGCGAGGTCTACCGCTCCTACGATCCGCAGCTCCGGCGCGACGTTGCGTTAAAGCTCAATCGCGGCGGCCAGACGGATCGGCTGGCCCGGGAGGCGGTGATGGCGGAGGCGAGGCGCATGGCGCGGGTGCGGCATCCGAATATTCTCGCCGTACACGGCGCCGATGAGGCTGACGGCGGCATCGGCCTCTGGTTCGACCTGCTGCATGGGCAAACGCTTGAACAGCGCAGCCAGAATCAGGGTCCCATGGATGCCCGGGATGTCCTGAAGGTGGCCGAGCCTTTGGCCTCGGCGTTGAGTCTGATTCACGCGCGAGGGCTCGTCCACGGCGATGTGAAACCCGCCAACGTCATGCTGCTTGATGACGCTACGCCCGTGCTGATGGATTTTGGCGCCGCCACCGAACCGCTGAGACCCCAGCTGCAGACGGCGGGGTCACCGCTGCTGATGGCGCCGGAGCAGTTCGCCGGGGCGGCGGCAACGCCGGCCTGCGACCTCTATGCTCTGGGCGCTACGCTTTATCACCTGCTCACGGGGCGGTACCCGCTGACAGCGGATTCCGTTGAGGCCATCGCCGCACTGCACGACACCAGGCCGAAGCCCGATTTTTCCGCTGTGCCCCGGCCCTGGCGACAGCTGCTCGCGCCGCTGCTGGACGCAGACCCGACGGCTCGTCCATCGGCTCCGGAGCTGGAGAAGCAGTTGCGCTTCGTCTCCGAGGCGCCGCAGCGGCGGCGGCGACGGGCCGCCCTTGCCCTGGTCATGGGGTCGCTGGTGGTGGCCACCACCGTGGCGGTACTAGCAGCGCGCGTACAGACGGAGAGCCAGCGGCGCACAGAAGCGGTCAAAAACACGCTGGTGGAAGCTATCCAGACCGTTTCACCCATGCGCAGCAGCAGCCCGGCAACCATCCAGATGCTCTACCAGAATCTGCTGAGCCTCGCGGAGCAGCGCCTTGTTCGCTTTCCTCAGGGGCAGGCGGATATGATGCTGGCCGCTTCTGAGGCGCTGGCCGGTTTTGGGGACGTGGAGCGCGCGGTTCCGGGCATCGAGCAGGCCGTTGCGCTGCTGGAGTCGTCACCGGATACCAGCGTTCGCTCGCTGGCCATCGCTTACAACATGCTGGCAACGGTTTATAACCAGGCGGAAAACTTTGAAGCGGCACTGGCGGCAGCCACCAAAACCCTAGCCCTGCTGGAAGGAGAACAATTCAAAGTAGCGCCCGAGCTGAGGTTGGTGGCGCGCAATAAGATGTTTTTTGCGCTCGATGGGCTCGGCCGCTGGCGGGAAGCATCGACGGCGCAGATAGACCTGCTGGCCGCCCGGGAGCGCTTTCACGGCCGCGACAGCATGCGGGTGGCGGTGGACCACCACAACCTGGCCACCACGTTGATCAACGTTGGCGATTTTGCCGCGGCGGTGAAACACTCCAAGCGCGCCGTGGAAATACTCAACGCCCAGGGTCATGCCGAATCGGGGCGTATGGGGATTGCCCTCGGCGCCCTGGGTCGCGGGCAGCTGAGCCAGGGCGACGTGACCGCCGCCGCTGAAACCCAGGCTCTGGCCCAGGCCCTGCTTGAGGGGGCTTTTGGCGCGGGACACCGGCGCGTGCTCGGTCTCGAAATTCTCAAGGCGAGGATCGAACTGGCGCGGGGGGATCGAGACGCGGGTCTGCGTCGCCTGGGGGCGCTGCTAGGCGCCGACGCGCTCACCGAGCTGGATCAGTTCAGGCTTCTGCGAGTACTGGCGGAGGCTGCTGCGGAGGACCAGCGCTGGACGCAGGCCACCAATACCTTCGATCAGGCGCTGGCGCAGATGCCGGCGGCGGAACAACCGATCCGCCCGGTACTGGAGGCGGCCCGGGCCTATTGCGCTGCCCGGGCGGGAATCACCGACGCGTCGCCGCTGCCGCAGCTGTCCCGTACCCTCGAGCTTCTCGCGGAGCAGGGGCTCGCCAGCGTCTGGGGCGCGCCGTCCCTGCGGGGCTGGGCCGAGGAACTGACCCTGGCCGCTGCGTCTGACTGATCAGCCCTCAAAGTCCTCTCGAAATATCAGGATGCCGGGGTTGGATTTCACCTCCACGGTAACCCAGTCCGAGCAGGCGCTCTCGGCCAAGGACTCGGTGAGCGACGCGACGCAATAGTCGTAGACCTGGCCCGGGTAGGAGAGCATGTCCATAAAGCCGTTGGTTGGTGTCACGCCAACCTGAAGTACCTCCGCAGCGTTGCTCGATCGGCGGTAGACGCGAAACTTACTCACCCGGGTGTCCGCTACCGGATCCCACTTGAGAAAGGCGGTGGTACCGCTGCTGTCCAGGAAGGAGTCGAGCGCGGTGGGGGGCAGCAGCTGGTTCAGCGGCAGCGTGACCTGGTTGTTATCGCCGATGGATTCCTGGATTGTCCGGCCGGCATTCACCACCACGTACAGCAGGCGAAGCGATTCCCGCTCGACCGCGCTGGGGATATCGATGGGGACGACTACATCGGTACCCAGCGGGTCTGTGAGCGCAACGCGATCGACGGTGCCGACGAGGCGACCGACGCCCGGCGGGCCATCCAGGTAGGCACTGAGGCTGAACTCGCTTTGCAGCGGTGCCCCGATGTTGGCCACCGTCGCCTGCACGTCGATCGACTGATCACCGCTGACAACGCCCGCTCCGGTGAGCCGGGCGGAAAGAAGGGTCAGGTCTGGGCCGTTGGTGGCCTGGAAGAGCGTCACGGTCCGATCCGTACCCAGCTTCTGCCGGTGAACGCTGCCCAGGGGCTGGGCGGTAAACCCAAATTTCTGCCCGCCGCCGGCCAGCTGGTCAGCCTGGGCGCTGATGATGACGGCGCTGTCGTTGATGGGGTCGAAGGCTGCTGCGGTTTGCCAGTTCACCAGCCCGTCACTGGTCACCGGGTTGACCTGGACCGGCAGCGAGTCGGTGCCGGGCTGATCCGGCAGGGCCAGGATCTGCATGGCGGTATCCCCCAGGCCGGTAACGCCAAAGGGATCGCCCCGCTTAATCTCGCCGCTGGTTCCCAGCCAGCGATGCGCCACCATCGGTGTTCCGCCAGCGCTGACCATGAGCTGGGGTTTCTCGGAGAAGATATCCCGGCCGTGCTGGTCCTGCTGCTTTTGTTTGAGCCAGGGGTCGCAGACGCCGGTCTGGATGTTACAGCTGCCTCGAACGCCCCACAGGGCCCGGCGGGTGCCGATGAAAGGAGCCTGGGAGTTTGAGCTGGTATAGGAAATGGCGATGCCGTCTTCAAAAGCGGCGGCGCTGGGCGAAGCGATGCTCCGTTCTCCGGGTTCCACGAAGGTGCCCGAGGGGTTTGGATTGAACACTTCAAGGGTACCCCCGCCGCGCCGGAGAAACTGATAAACCAGCCGGCGGTTTTCGGTTTGCAGGCCCTGGGCACTGTTACCGGCGTCGCTGTTGCGCACCCACACCACGGCGGGATCTCCCGTTAGGTAGAGCGGCGAGGGCTGCACGTCCTTGACGCTGCTGCCTGCGTCAATCTCGGTGGGTGTGGTCCAGGTGCCGCCGCTGAAGTAGGCGTAAAACAGCTTGATCTGGTTTTCGTCCAGATCCGCACTCAGCGACCGGTGCCACACCGCCAGCACTTCTCCGCCTACCGGGCAATCCGGATCGGCGCCCAGGCAGGCGGCCAGCCTGACGCCTCCTTCGCCCAGGGCGTTTACGTTCAGAGGCGGCGTCAGGCTCAAAGGCTGGCTCCAGCCAACGCCGTCCCACAGGGCGTAAACCATGTGCTGGTGCTGCTGCGCGTCGAACAGTTCCTGGTCGGTGCAAACCTGGCCGTCTGCCGTGTCTTCCCGGGTGCATTGGAAGTCGCTGTTAACGAGCAGGTCAAAGTCCGTTTCGCTCAGTCCGCTCTGGGCCCATACGGCCACGGCGCGGTTGGCGTCGTAGAAGATCACCTCGGGCTGCATGGCCCCCCGACCCGAAGTCAGGGGGTAGACGGTGCCGAGGAACTGGCCGGCGAGGATTTCCTGAATGTTAACCCCGGTGCTGTCGGTGCTCGCGACAAAGGTGGTACCGAGACCGTTGGTCGCTATGCCGATGCTGTCGGCGGAGGGCGCCTCGGCGATCGCCTTCGTGGACCGCTTGGCGTTGCCGGCGATGACGCACTGGTCGGGTTCCGACTCCTGAAGCGGGGTATCGGAGTAGCTGCCCCTGACGCACAGCGGGCAGAGTCCTACGGACACTTCAAACTCCAGTTCCAGTCCGAACCGGAAGCAGGGATTGGAGGCATCGGTATCCAAGGCATTGTCGATGATCACCATGGGCATGGACACGGCGATTTCAGGACCGGCGGCAACGCTGGCATTGATCAGACCGAAGATGGCGCTGAAGTCGAAGAACACATTCAAGGTGACAAAGCTGGAGGGTTCGGTCAGAGAATCCACGCTGATATCGAAATCGGTAGCCTTGATATAGGCGAAGTAGACAAACGAAGCGCCATAGATCAGGTCTGCGCCCAGCACCGCGGCGGCAATCGGCGGGACGCCCCAGACGTAGCGAAACAGGGGTACAAAGGATTGGAACAGCTGTTCCGGACCTTTGCTGCCCACGTCGGGTGTTCCGGGCCTGTTCAGCAGGGACTGGACGCTGCCTTTGCCCGCGTCTGCGCCCAGCGCGTCGAGCATGCCGTAGGCTTCGGCGATGGCGGTGATGTGGTCGAGCTTCTGGGTGCTCTTCGGAAGGTCGTTGTTGTTGTCAAACACCGTCACCGCCGCATCCCGGGTGCGGGTGGGCCGGGTCTGTATCGCCACGCCGTAGGTCTGCTTCACCTCGGCCGTTTCCACGTTGTTGTTTTGAATACTGCCGAGGTCAAGCTCGTTGCCGAAGTTGTTGCTGGCGTCCACATCTTTGGGGAGTTCCTGAGCGGTGATGTTGGCCTGCTGCGGAGTCCAGATGATGGAGGCGGGCTGCTCGTAGGCCGCGTCTTCGAACCAGGTTGGCCCGTCGATGGAATTAATGCGAATAGGCTTGCGCCACAGCGTTTCGCCCACGAGCAGATTAATTTCGCCGTTGATCGGCCCTCTCACCACCGCTAGCCCCGGAATGGTTGCCGTGTAGGTGACCTCTGCGGCGCAGGGGTTGCTGCCCTGCAGCAGCAGGGGGTAGTCACCGATGCCGTCGAGGGTGACGAAGGCGCCCTGGGGGCCTGCCATCGGGGTGCCGTAGAGTTCCCCGGACCACAGCACGTGCAGCTGGATCTCCTGCGTATTGAGACTGGGGTTGTCCGTCTGGCTGGGGAAGGTGAGCAGCCCGTCCCAGACGTAGGTCGAGAAATCCTCCGCGTCCTGGCCTGGAACGTCCTGCGGGGGGGCGAGGCCGTCGATCAGAATATCCGACAGAATTTCGTTTTCCGTACCGGGGGGGACGGGGCCAAACTGGTTGGACAGCAGCGTTTCGGTTAGCGGGTTGAACGTGATGCCGCTCTGGGTACAGTCCTGGTCTGCATCGAGGCAGACCGAGTACTCCCCGGCATTGGAGCGCTCAAAATCGTAGCGAAGGCCCCGGTACTTTGGGGTCGACCCGGGCTGGGTGATGTCTGAGGCCAATACGCCGAAGGCGTTGTCCAGATGCAAAGCCGAGATCCGTACCCGGAAATAGTCTTCCACCTGAGCCGGCGCCGTAACGTAGGCAACGCCCGCGTCAGCCTGCTCAAGCAGAAACGCCCGCAGCGCCTGAATGTAGTCGGTGAGGGCCGGCGAAAAGGTAAAGGACCACTCGCCGTTGGCGTCGGTGGTGAACGTGGACAGCGTGAGGGGGCAGTCGCCAGGCCGAAAGTCCGGCGGGGTCACGCCAGGCGGGTTCGCCAGCCCGAGGATCTTCAGCGCGTCGGTCATCTGGGTCTCGGGAACGTAGGGCGCCGCGGAGCGACTGACCAGCCGCTGCCCCGGTTCCGGCGGGTCGACGCGGGACAGTCCGAAGAAGAGGTCCTGCGGATTTCTGCCGATCTGATCCGGGTAAATCAGCTGGGTGTCGGCGTTGATGGACACGATGGCTCCCTCGATGGGAACCGTTTTGCCACCGCTGGTGCCTTCCACTTTGCCGTTGATGGTGATGCCCAGCTCATCGTCATAGGGAAACCCATCCTGGATGATGATGAGGTTGCCGTTGACATCCAGGTAGGCGTTCTGGGCAATTTCCGCGGTCCCGTCAGGGTCGGCCGGCTCCGACCCGATGAACTGAGGAATCTGGTAGATGAGGCCAATGGCGTCAACATTGCCCGCGATGGGCACCTGGGTATGGCCGGAGAGCAGCCCCGGCAGCACAAACTCGGCCGCATAGCCGAAGGTATTGTCATCGCCCTTGTTTGCTGTCCGCGTCCACTCGATCGGTCGAACGTTGATCGGGGTCAGCGTGCCGTCTTCACTGATCAGCACCAGCGTCCAGAGGAACTGTTCCGGGTCCATGCCGTCCGGGAGGCGCAGCTCGCCGCTCAGGGCGCTCAACGAGTTGCGTCGCAGCGGCTCGGCGGGCAGCGTGACGCGAACCGGCTCAACCTGGGTGTTGACGGTCGGCGAGCGCCGAAAGGAGGATTGCACCCCCGCGATCAGACGGTTGCCGACCCGGCTTTCCACCTTAACGGTCAGGGACCCCCCGGCGCCGCCAGGCACTAAAAAGCGCTGCGCGAGGACCCCGTCGGATACGGTGAGCGGCCCCAGAATGATCTGGTCATCCAGCAACACGGTGGCCTGGCCGGCGGGCAGTCCCGTGACGCTAACCTCCACCGATTGACCGGCAAAGGCGCTGTCGCGGTCGAGGCTGATCTGAAGCGGTTCAAGCACCTCGAGGCCCGCTGTGCCGATGACGGCGCCATTGCCGGTGACCTGCATTTCCACCAGATAAAGTCCCGGGAGCAGATCGGGCAGGGCGGCCCGCAGGCTGCCGGAACCGGCGCGATTGGTAGTGAGGTCGCCCAGCGGGAACAGCGTGTCTGTACCGGGGTCCCGAACCCTCAGGGAGCGCGTGGCGCCGGGCGCCTGATCGAAAACGGCGGCAATCATTTCAGCGCCGGGATGAAGCTGCGCAGGCAGCAGCTGAATCGTAGCCGCGCCGCTCCACCCTGTCGATGGCCATGCCGCCAGCGCCAGCACGGTGGTCAATAAGATTGTCGGGGCCAGTTTTTTCACGGTTTTCTCCAGTTCCTAGACCAGACAACGCAGCGAACGCCTCGTCTGCACAGAACTACCGTGAAGTTTTTGCCCGGGATGCCATTTCAGGCAATTCGGAGTCAGAAAGGCCGCTCCCATGAGAGGCGTCAACTTGGAACCCCTGCGAGCTTCTATTTCCTAGTTGACCGTCAACGGCTCGGTAACCACCCGCCGGCTGTGTTCAAAAAACGCCGTGATCCGATATTCTGCCGGTAACAGGATCAAGGGGAGCTGCTCCCCCGGCCGCAACAGCAGGCGATCAGCGGGCACCTCCTCAGGTGGTTCGCTGGCATAGCGCGCCTCGATCAGCACGCGCTCTGACGCGCTGAGCAGCGCTGGTGGCACGCGAACAGCACGACCACCCACCTGGCGCCGCCATACCGGGCGGCCCTCCTCAAATTTCAGTCCGCGATGCCCCACGACCAGGTCAAACTGTCCCGGTACGTGGCGTTTCGGCGAACGGGCAAGTGCCGGGCCAGACTCCGGGAGTGAACAGGCCGTCTGGTCCACCGTGAGGGGATCGGTTCCCGTTTTGTCTTTGAGCCGGCTGGCCATCCAGGCCAGCTTCTTGCCACCAAAGCTGTCGATAGGCACCTCCGCGGCATGGGAGAAGCCGACGTGAATCAGCAGTCGCTCGTCACGGTCAAGGGAGTCCACGATGCGGCTGAGATTCCTGGCCTGTCCTTCCTCTCGCAGGCTCGCCCTGGCGTGAGCGTCCAGGCCCTCGCCGTTGGGCGTGTACTCGTAGGGCTCGAACCGATAGCCCAGTGCCAGCAGGGCCCGCAGCAATTGTCCAAACACAGGCTCGTTCACATAGTGCCCCTGCTCGATCAGCGGGTAGCGGTAATCCCCGCGGGAAGAGACGGCTTCGGAAAAGGTCTCAGCGGCATAACGTCGGTAGCCCAGGGGCCTCAGCGCTGCGGCGGTCTCGCGGATGAACGCCCGATGCCGAGGCCGGTCGTGAGCCTCATTGATGATCACGATGCGGGTATGCTGCGCCGCCGTCACAATGGCGTCGATGGGCTGGCTGGCATCATCCAGCGGTTCGCAGAGCCTTGGGCGCAGCGGCCAATCAGTCTGGGCGGCTTTGAGGTCCTCGCGACCCACCGCGGGAAGTTGCTGCATGTAGGTCTGTCCGGCGGCGCTCATCAGATCTTCCGGCGCCACTTGTGGCACCGTGTTCAGCAGCCACTGGACGTGGGCCGGGAATGCGCCCTGCGCCGGCCGCGATACCGCTCGGTGCTCCCCCGACTGACATCCAGCGATTCCGATCAGCATGATGCTGGCGAGGAGTTTCGCGCGCCTACTGGCTGCTGAATTCGGTCTCGCGACCCTGTGACGCATTTAAGCTCCCGGAAACAGGCCTGAGGAACGACTTGTCGCTAATGGCACCATGGATTCCGGAGCTATCGTAATCCCTCGAAGCCATCAGTAAAAACAGGCAATTCTCCAACGGTTCCAAGATAAGCCCGCCCACGGGCCCGCACGCCCTGGTAGCTGGCGCCAATCAGCAGCGTGTCTTGATGCATGGCGACCGCTTCGCCGAAATCAGCACCGGATGCGCCGTCTGCCGCGGTGAGTGCAACGTCTTCGGCGATCTCGCCAACCCATCCGGCGGCGGGACGACTGAACAGATAGGCTGAACCGGTTCCGTCATCTTCGGACACAAACCCCGACCCGCGGCCAACGAGAATTCGCTGGCCCGACAGCGCAACCGCGGCGCCGAAGGCGCCGTTGCCAGTCCGATCACTGCTGCGCAGCGAGGCGACCGGGAGGTTCTGATCCAGCTCGCTCCAACCTAGCGGCATGCGCTGGAAGACCTGTACAAGCCCCACCCGGCCTCGGTCGGGATCAAACGGATCAATATAGTCGGGCGCGCCGACCACGACGAGATTGCACTGAACCGCCAGGGCCGCAGCGAAGCCATCATTGTCCAGGGCGTTATTGTCCGTCCCGGTACTACCCTGCAGCTGAAAGTTTTCAACCTGAGAGACCCAGCCGCCAGGCGGGCGTTCGTAAACGTAGACCAGCGGTGTGCGCCGGGGATCGAAGCGAGCGCCGGCAACAAGGGTCTGGCCATCGTAGGCTAATGAGGAACCAATCCGGTCAAAGTCCAATACGACGCGGCCGCGCAAGGTTGCCGAGGGTGTGATGGTTCCGCTCCAGCCGGCGGCTGGTCGGGTAAACACAAACAGCGCGCCACCCCGCTCAGCGGCATCGTCCTCGGCCTCAAAACCCGGAGCGGATACGATGATCTCATCGCCGACCACGACCACCTGATCACCAAAGAAGGCGCCAGAGACCGGCTCCCCTGGCGTGAGCTGCGCACTCTCAGTCAGCGGTGTGATGCCGGCTACCGTCCCCCACCCGGCGGGTGGTTCAACATAAATGTAAACGGCGCCAGCGTTATTCAGGCTGCTGGCGGCATCCAGCTTGCTGGATGCGCCGACAGCAATCACGCTGCCATCGATCGCCACCGAATTGCCCAGCTTGTCTTCCCGCGATGGATCGCTGGCAATAAGTTTGACGTGATGAAAAGTCTCCTCCGGATTTAGGGGTAAGGTCTGCCAGCCGCCGGCAGGCTCCAGAAAAACATAAGCGGCCCCATCCTGATCCTCGTTGGTGAATACCGAGGGTGCTCCCGCGACAATAATGCCATCGGCAATAGCGAGGGATTGGCCAAAGTTGCTGGTGAAGCCGATGTCACCGCCGCGAATGGTCTGATTCAGCGCCTGCTCGGCCGCCCAACCCGCGGATGCGAAAACGAAGCTCCAGGCCCATGCCAGTGCCGCCATTACTCCAATGGGCCATACCGTTGCCCGCATGGCGATTCTCCTGATTCTTTGATGACGCCTCTAAAGTCGAAAAATGATCGGAAAACCGATCACTTCGTCGAATAGCGGGCGACCACAAAGCCTGACCCCTAAACCCTCGCGATGGGAAATAGACGGTCAACCCGGTCAACTGGCAAAGTGTGGAGCTGGTCTCCTCGCTGCCTTCCAATCGCGACTCGTAAGCCGCTTCGGTCAGATCCGGGTTGCTTTGGTAGCGGTTCAGATGATGCCGTTAGTGATGGCTTTGAGCACCGCCTGGGTGCGGTCCCGGGCGTTGAGCTTCTGCAGAATCACCGACACCCGGTTTTTGATGGTGCCTTCGGCTTTGTGGAGCTGAACAGCAATCTGCTGATTTGAAAGCCCCGCGGACATCAGTCGCAGCACCGCTCGCTCTTTGCCGTCCAGCTCGATGATCAGTCGTTCGGGCTGAGGCAGCGAGTCATGGCCGCGAACCCGTCGGCGGGACTGGGGATCAAGCACCGTTTCGCCATCCAAAATCGCGTCGATGGTGGCAAACAGATCGGCCGGCTCAATGTCCTTCAGCACATAGCCGTTTGCTCCGACCCGGGTCGCCTGTTGGAGCAGCTCCTGATCCTCAAAGGTCGTCAGCAGCAAAACCGGCAGGCGGTTGGCGCCCTGGCGCAGTCGCCGCACCAGTTCGATGCCGTCCATCACGGGCATGCGGATATCACACAGGAGAATGTCCACGTCCTGTTGCATCAGCTGCTCCAGCGCATCAGACCCGTCTTCGGCCTCGAACGAGACGTTCAGGCCAGGCTCTGCATCGAGGATTGCCCGGAGCCCTTTGCGCACCAGCGCCTGATCGTCCACCAGGCCAAGGCGGATGTCCGTTTTGGTCACGCGTAGGCCCAAGCCGCCGTAACCCGCGTACCGGTGGGCGAGTTGGGTGAAATCACCAGCTCACCGTTGGCGTTGGTCACCCGTTCGCGCATGCCGGCAATGCCGTTTCCCTCGGACCCCTCGGCGCCCACTCCGTCGTCCTCCACCGTCAGGCAGATACGGCCCTGGTCCTTGCGCACCGAAATCACGCAGCGGCTGGCCTCGGAGTGGCGCACCACGTTGGTGATGGACTCCCGGGCCACCGCCAGCAGGTTTTCGGCCACCGCCAGATCTTCAATCACCACGTCAGGGGCCACCTTGATGGTAAACGTCGGCGCAGGAAACGGTCGCGTTAATTCGGCCAGGGCGCGGTCCAGGTCCAAAGGGTTGAGTTCGCGCAGATTACCGACCAGATGACGAATGTCCTCCAGCAGGTCCGAAGACAGATTCAGGCAGTCGGTCAGCGCATCGCGATCTTCGGGCCTGCTGCGGTCACGCAGCTGGCGCAAACTGAGCTTGAGCGCGGTGAGCGTGTGACCGGCGGTGTCGTGCAGCTCACGGGAAACGCGCAGGCGCTCCCGGTCCCGGGCGGATGATTCCAGCAGTGAACGCGTGGCCAGCAGCTCAGCGTTCATAGCTGCCAGCGCCATGCGAGCCTCATTCACCTGAACGGCAAAGTGCCCAATCATCAGAGAAAACATCTGAAAACAGGCATACAGCGCCATGTTCAAGAACGCTGACAGCGCCGGGGCGTCGTGAAAAACCTGGAGCACAATAACGTGCGCAGTATTGACCAGTAACGCAACGACCACGGCTGGCCTGATGCCCAGGATGTAAGGAATCTGTGCAACGACAATAATATTGAGAATCGGCGCGCTGGAAGATTGGTCCACGGCAATCACAGCGCTCGCACAAACGGCCTGAAGCAGCAGGTTGATTGCCTTGCCCATTCGGCTGCGCTGCAAGTGCAGCAGCAGGCCGAGCGTGAGGAAACATCCGGCGCCGGTGTGCAGCACGAGGCGGTCATCGATAAAGGGCAGGCTCTCAGGCAGGGCCCTGGCGGCGACAAACCAGACCAGGCCCACCGTCAGCACGCCGGCCCACCACAGAGAGGGCAGGGCGTCGTTGTTGCGGGGCGATCGATGCAAATTCACCCCTTGATTCTGCACACAATCGGCGTCGCAACAACGGATGGGACAAAATAGTGACTCCGGTCATTTCCAACCCGTGACGGCAGATGGTCGCTTTGCCAGAGCGATCAAGAGACGCTAACGGCTCCTGAACCGGAGGCCCGCAATGGAATCGACCTTCACCGCCATCGTGCTGTTTCATATCCTTGCCGGCAGTATTGGATTGGCCAGCTTCTGGCTCCCGGTTTTTGCGCGAAAGCGCCGTGGTCTGCACACCCAGGCCGGAAAGGTCTTTGCCTATGCCATGATGATCACCGCAAGCAGCGCCGCGCTGGCTGCGATCCTCACCCTGATCGATCCGCTGGCCACGCACCCGGAGACGTCGTCGCGCTATGCGGTCAGCCTGCGGGCGATCAACGGCCTGATGCTGCTCTATTTGTCCGCGCTCACCTTTGCTGCGGCATTTGCGGGGCTGCGCGCGGTGCGCATGAAGCGGGCCTGGGGCGGTCATCGCGATCCTGTTGAGCTGGTGGTGCACGGGTCAAGTTTTGTGTTGGCCCTCATGGTTCTGATCACCGGCTGGCATCTGGAATCTGTGCTGATGATGGGGCTGAGTGCCATAGGTCTGTTGGGCGCCCCAGGCGAAATCCGCCGGATCCTGTTTGTGCCTAACCAGGGCCAGGAATGGAAATACCAGCATATGTCCTCCATGCTGGGAGCAGGCATTGCGGCCCACACCGCTTTTTTGGTCTTCGGCTCCAGCCGCTTCGTCGACTCATCGCTCGGAGGCTCCGTTTGGGTGTGGCTGGCGCCCACCTTGATCGGTGTACCGGTGACGATGATCTGGACCCGCTACCTGCGCCGAAAAGAGGCGCCGCGGCGCCGCCCGATAGCGGCGCAAACCGTCCGCATGGAGATGTCGTCATGAACATCAGCCTGGATAGAATCATCCTGACTATGGCGCTGGTGGCGAGTCCTGTTGCGGCGGTCGGCATAGACATTGATCCGGTGGTGCTACGAACGCTGATCGAAAACGACGAAGGCAAAGCGGTAGTGAGCCAGATGGAATCGCTTCTGGCGGCGCATCCAGCGACGGCGGACGCTCACTACTGGCTGGCTGAAGGACACCTGGCGCAGATCGAAGCGGCGACCACGTTTCGCAAGCTCAGTCTGGCTCGAGCGAGCAAGAACAACCTCCTGGCTGCATTGGAGCTTGATCCCGGACACGTGGCGGCGCGCAGCTCGCTGGGTCAGTTTTACCTGCAGGCCCCGGCCATTGCCGGCGGGTCCAGGAAAGAGGCCAGGGCGCAGGCTGACGCATTGATGGCCCTGGACGAGGCCGCCGGATTGCGGCTCAAGGCAGACATCGCGCGGGACGAGGACGAGCCGGAACTCGCGGTCGCTTACCAGCGCCGGGCGTTGGCGGCAGGCTCATGGGATTGGGATTCCCAATACGCTCTGGTGATTCAGGCGGTCCATCTTCAAGTCCAGGACGCCAAAAGCGTGCTTGATGAGGCCGAACGCAACCTGCGTCAGTATGCCGCCGAGGACGTGCGGGCTCAGCGACTCATCGACTACCAGCGAGGAAAGTACGCCGCTGTGAGCGGCGAGGCGCTGGCCGCCGGCCAGGGTGGCCTCACCCGATATCTGACCTTTGAGCCGCAAACGGGGGATCCGGGACTGGACTGGGCAGAGTTCCGTCTGGCCCAGGTGGAGCGTCAGCTCGGCGAGGCATCTGCGGCCAACGCACGGCTGGCCCGCTTGGAGGCCGGTGATGTCCCCGAAGACCTTGGATTCGCGTTGCACGACGAACGTCGCTGGCACTACCACGACTGACCGCGCGGCTCGTCTGAGCGCACGGTCTACGCCAACCGTGTGTGTAGGGCAAAGTCCGCCAAAAATCCGGTAATGGATTTGCTGAGACAGAAGATTGCCGCGGCGTGATGACACAAGTGATTGAAAGTAAAGCCGAGAATTGGCTCCCCGGGACGGGCTCGAACCGCCGACCCGCTGGTTAACAGCCAGCTGCTCTACCAACTGAGCTACCGGGGAACACAGGAGGAGCGCGATTCTGCGCAATTTACCGGGTTGCGTCAAGCGCAGATTAGCGGCCGGCCGTCGGGCCGGGTGCGGCTCATGCGGGCCCGGCCTACATTCGACAGCACAATCGCCCGGGGCGCCACCTCGCGCTCGTGGCAGACGGTAAACGTGAGGTTGCTCCCCGGCGAAGCACCACTGGGAAGATAGCGGATGGCGCGGCGGGCCCGGGAGCTGGTGACTGAGATGCCTTCGGGGAGCCGGCCGACCCGCAACCGGCGCTCCCCGGCGTCCAAAGTCCGATTGCGGTTACCGTCCACAAACGCCACCCAGCCAGTCTGCCACTGGGTGCCGCCGGAGCAGCGCTCACCGTCCGTACTCGGGCAGAGGACCGTCTGCCGCCCCTCCGTGATGGCCACGGTGCGGGCCAGATTGAGATGCGTGAACAGGCGGCTGTGGGCCGCCAGCACCTCCTGCCGAGCCAGCAGGTCGCCGACGGCGGGCACGCCGGTGCTGATCAAAATTGCAAGCAGGGTCAGCGAGACCAGCAGTTCGATCAGGCTGAACCCGCGGTCGGATGCGCTGTACATAGCTGGGAGCCCTCATAGCCGGTCGTTCCGGGAGGGCCTTATGGTCAAGCGCAGCGCTCTTTTGGAATATCGCGGTCTGCCGCCGATCGACGTCAGCACTCCGCTTGAGGTCAGCTCAGAAAATTCCCGATTCGTTCGAGCGCCTGCCGCAGCAGATCGTCCGAGGTGGCGTAGGCGATGCGGATAAACCCAGGCGCGCCAAAGGGGGTGCCCGGTACCGTGGCGACCTCCGCCTGATCCAGAATCTGCGTCGCCAGATCAATATCGTCCTCTGCACCTTTGGTGGCTATGGCTTCGGAAAAATCCGGCAGCAGGTAGAAGGCGCCTTCTCCCGCGTCGCAGGACACGCCGGGCAGCTGATTGAGCCCCGCCAGCACCAGATCGTGGCGTCGGCGGTAGGCTTTGGTCATCTCGGCCACGCAGCTCTGGTCGCCGCTGAGCGCCGCAGCCGCAGCCGCCTGGGAGATGGAGCAGGCGTTGGAGGTGCTCTGGCCCTGTATTTTGCGCATCGCGCCGATCAGCTCCTCCGGGCCTGCGGCGTAGCCGATGCGCCAGCCGGTCATGGCGTAGGCCTTGGAGACGCCATTTACCACCAGGGTGCGCTCCTTAAGTTCAGGACAGGCCATCAAAAACGGCGTGATCGGCTCATTACCCCAGTAGATGCCTTCGTAGATTTCATCCGTGACCACCACCACTCGGGGCCATTGGGCCAGCACAGCGCCGAGGGCCTCGTACTCCGCTTTGGTATAGGCCCGGCCGGTTGGGTTCCCCGGTGAGTTAAACACCAGCAGACGGGTGCGCTCGGTAAGGGCCTGGGAAAGCGCCTCCGGCGTCAGTTTGAAAGCAGCAGCGGCCGGGCAGGGGGCGATCACGGCGTCACCGCCGGCCAGCCGCACCATATCCGGATAAGACACCCAGTAGGGCGCCGGCACGATCGTCTCGTCACCCGGATTGAGGAGCGCCAGCATGGCGTTGAATAGAGCCTGTTTGGCCCCGCTGGTGACCACGACCTGGCTGGCGCCGTATTCCATCCCATCGCGCTTGAGCTTGCCGCACACGGCGTTTTTGATCTCCGGCGTGCCGTCCACCGCGGTATAGCGCGTCTGGCCGTTGGCGATCGCCTTCAGCGCTGCCTCCACAATATGGTCTGGCGTGTCGAAGTCCGGTTCGCCGGCGCTGAGGGAGATCACCTCCCGTCCGGCGGCCTTCATTTCCAGGGCTTTGCGGGTAAAGGCCAGGGTGGCGGACGGTTTAACCCGCCCGAGTCGTTCGCTCAGGTCCAGCAACGGGAATTCTCCTTAAATTGTCGAACGGAAAATAACACAGAGCGGCGGCTGGCCGGCGTACAATGAGGGGTTTCGTCACCGCGGTCCCCAGCGATGGAAGACAAGCCGTTCAAACTGGTATCCAACTACGCGCCGGCGGGGGATCAGCCCAACGCCATCGCCAAGCTCACCGAGGGGTTTGAGGCGGGCCTGCAGCACCAGACGCTGCTGGGGGTCACCGGGTCCGGCAAGACCTTCACCATGGCCAACGTGGTGCAGAACGTGCAGCGGCCGACGCTGGTGATGGCGCCCAACAAAACGCTGGCGGCGCAGCTTTACGGCGAATTCAAGGAGTTCTTTCCGGAAAACGCCGTGGAGTATTTCGTTTCCTACTACGACTACTACCAGCCGGAAGCGTATCTGCCCTCCAGCGACACCTATATTGAGAAAGATGCCTCGATCAACGACCACATCGAGCAGATGCGCCTGTCGGCGACGAAGGCGCTGCTGGAGCGGAAAGACGCGCTGATTGTGGCCACCGTCTCCGCCATTTATGGCCTGGGAGATCCACAGCAGTACTTTTCCATGGTGCTGCACATGAACCGGGGCACGCAGATCGACCAGCGCACCATCCTGCGGCGACTGGCGGAGATGCAGTACACCCGCAATGACATGGAACTGCGCCGCGGCACCTACCGGGCCCGAGGCGACGTGATCGATATCTTCCCGGCCGACTCGGAACGCGAGGGCGTGCGGGTGGAGCTGTTTGATGACGAGGTGGATAACCTCGCCATTTTTGACCCGCTAACCGGCGAGGTACTGCGCAAGCTGCCGCGTCTTACGGTCTACCCCAAATCGCACTACGTGACGAGCCGGCGCACGGTGCTGGACGCGGTAGACACGATCCGGGCTGAGCTCGGCGAGCGGCTGGAGCAGCTGCGCAGCAATCACAAGCTGCTGGAGGCGCAGCGGCTGGAGCAGCGGACTCAGTTTGACCTGGAGATGATGCATGAGCTGGGCTACTGCCAGGGTATCGAGAACTACTCGCGGCACCTCACGGGCCGTGCCCCGGGCGAGGCGCCGCCCACGCTGTTTGACTACCTGCCGGCGGATGCGCTGCTGATTGTGGACGAAAGCCACGTCGGCGTGCCGCAGATCGGCGCCATGTTTAAGGGCGACCGGTCGCGGAAAGAAAACCTCGTGGAGTACGGCTTTCGCCTGCCGTCAGCGCTGGATAACCGGCCGCTGCGGTTTGAGGAGTGGGAGACGAAAGCACCGCGCACCGTGTTTGTTTCAGCCACACCGCGGGAGTATGAGCTGGAGCGGTCCGGTGAAATTGTGGAGCAGGTGGTGCGGCCGACCGGCCTGGTGGATCCGATTGTGGAAGTGCGGCCCGTGGACACCCAGGTGGACGATCTGCTTTCAGAAATCCACGAAAGGGTGGCGCTCGGTGATCGCGTCCTCGTGACCACGCTCACCAAGCGGATGGCGGAAAACCTGACTGACTATCTGTCCGATCACAGCGTGAAGGTGCGCTACCTGCACTCGGATATCGATACCGTGGAGCGGGTGGAAATCATTCGTGACCTGCGGCTAGGGGAGTTCGACGTGCTGGTGGGCATCAACCTGCTGCGGGAGGGGCTGGATATGCCCGAGGTTTCCCTGGTGGCCATTCTCGACGCCGATAAGGAAGGTTTTCTTCGCGCCGAAGGTTCATTGATTCAGACCATTGGCCGGGCTGCGCGGAACGTGCGGGGTAAAGCCATTCTGTATGCCGATAAGGTCACCCGATCGATGGCAGCGGCCATGGGCGAGACGGAGCGGCGGCGGGAGAAGCAGCTGGCGCACAACAAGGCGCACGGCATTGAGCCCAAGACCGTCAGCAAGCGGATTGCGGACATCATGGAAGGGGCCCGGTCACCGGCGCCGGTTGCCACTCGGGGCCGGGACCGAAAGGCGCAGAAGGTGGCGGAGCGTCGGGCGGAATATGCGGCGCTGTCGCCGGAGGAGGCCGCCGGACGGATTAAGGAGCTGGAAAACAAGATGTATGAGCACGCTTCTAATCTGGAGTTTGAGGAGGCGGCTCAGGTGCGCGATGAGATTGAGTCGATTCGGGCCAGTACCCTCAAGGCCTGAGTGCGCGAATTCTCTTTTTGTAGCGGAATACAGGCACTTGCGTCGCTGAGGTGACGTGCAACATTCGTGGGTCAGACCCCAAGAGGGTCAGATACCGTCTTGAATATCAAGTCCTAGCGGGCTGGAAATTCGGATCAAACGGCGTCCTGTGCTTCAGGACGCC
>JBCCVP010000067.1:0-25360 GCA_039195135.1 Pseudomonadota bacterium
CTGGGCATTATCCCCGGCTCCATGGGGGCCCGGTCGTACATTGTCCGGGGTAAAGGCAACGCCGAGTCCTTAAGCTCCTGCGCCCACGGCGCCGGGCGAAAAATGTCTCGGACCGAAGCCAAGCGGCGGTTCAGCCGGGCCGACCTGATCGACCAGACCCGCGGGGTTGAATGTCGGAAAGACAAAGGCGTAATCGACGAGGCGCCGGGTGCTTACAAAGACATCGACGCCGTGATGGCCAATCAGGAAGACCTGGTGGAAGTGGTGCACACCTTGAAGCAGGTGGTCTGCGTCAAGGGTTAGAAACTGAAAAGGGGGCGGGAATTGGCCCGCCCCCGCGAATATTGAAAAGGAGCGGTTTATGCCGGATCAGACCATGCGAGCGCCCGCAGGCCGCGCCCATAAAGGCCCGCAAACCCCAACTTCAAACTCCCAAGGGAGATCAAAATGGACGATCAGCTTGTCCAGGAGTTTGTGCGGTGCGAGGCCGGAAAGCGTCGGTGTTTCAGCTACTTCAAGGGTCGCTATGCCCTCCTGCTGCTGAAGTACGCCCTCGGCGACGGCTGCGCCATCGCCGAGCTTCGAAAAACGCCTTTTCAGAGTCTGCTAAAGAAGCCGGCAGTAAAACCGGCGCTTCAGTGGGCCGGCGACGGCCGCCTCACGCCGGACCTGCTCGACTTTTCCTGGCAGGAACCGGCGCTGGATTTTGTCGTTTCATTCAGCCAGTTCAGCGGCTGGTGCCAGACCAGTCGCACCGGCGCCAACCTGGTGATCCAGCTCAACTTCTCGAAAAGCGCCCAGCGCGCCTACGAGCGGGCCCTGCGTCCGGTGGAACATGCCGCGCTGCAGGGCTGGGGTCATCCGGTGGACCGGTGGTCCCGGGAAACCCTGGCCTGGGTGCGGGTGGACCTCGATCTGGATGACGAGGAAGCGCTGATTGAGGAGATTCAGTGTGACTGGCTGCGGGTGGTGGACAACCTCCTGGTGGCCCACCGTAACGACCCGAAGGATGCGGCCGTGTGGTCCCAGCTGCGCACCACGGTGGGTGCACTCCGGCGCTACCACCAGGCCCTTAAGCCTTACCGGCAGATCTGGGCGGAGGCGGCCCTGGCGGCAGCCCTCGACTACCTGCTGGGAGATCTGGGCATTCGCCGGGTGTTCTACCACCAGTTTGAAACCGGTTGCCGTCTGAAAGGCATCGACTGGCGGGATGCCCCGCCAAGGTCGCTTTACACCGAACTGCCGCGACGATTCTGCATGCAGGCCACAGACTCAGGGCCGCAGTTTCTGATGCGTCAGCGCGGTATCCGGCGACGACTCGCCGGCGCGGAAGCGCCGACATTTTTTCAACTCACCCCGAGCCTCAGCGGATAGCAAGGCGAAGGGCCCAAGCAAAAGGAGGCAATCATGCCTGGTAATCCTATTTCCAGAAATCCCCTCCTGCGCAAGGGTGGCGCCCATCAGCGCGGTCGCTCCGGCGAACGCCAGATCTACGGGAGCATCCTTCGCAGCGCGGTGGATGAATGGTTTCGAGATTATGCGGAGCGGTCCGAAGGCCGCTCCAAACGCTAATCGGTTGCCCGGGAATTTCCGGGCAACCTTCTGAACATCTTGCATCGACCTTCAATCAGCGGTCTGGGTTCTGTAGGCCCAGCCGGTGCCCGGGGCCTTGCCCTGGGGTATGCCGAGCGAAGGGAGGTCAGGATGATGGTTCCAGTAGCTCAACGGTAGAGCCCAACCTGAACGGTTCGATGCAGGTTCGAGTCCTGCCTGGAACGCCCTCTGGATAGCTCAGTTGGTAGAGCAATCGGCTGGAAACCGATCGGTCGTGGGTTCAACTCCCACTCCACTTGTCGCCTGGCGAGGCCAAACGCACACAAGGGGCATGGCCCCGGGGGACCCCTTCCCCGCTTTCTTGCCGCCGCACCGAGGCTCTGCCCGGTAACGCGCTGAGAGAGCAGCAGCTCAGTTGTCTTGCCGGCAGCCAATGTCATCCAGCGCGGAGGACGTCCCGCAACTGCCTCGTCATTTGCCAGCAGGTGACGCGGCCTTTGCTGCACGCCGAAGCCCGGCTTTCAAGCGTGCCGCCACGGTTGAACTGTGGGAAGGGGCTTTTATTGACATCACCAATCCCAGAGGAGGAAAAATCATGATGGGATGGAACAAAGTTGTGATCGCGGACTTCGAACGCGGTCTGAAATTCAAAAACCGGCGTCTGGTAGCGGTCCTGGCCCCCGGCGTCCATCGGTGGTTCAGCCGGCTGGGCGAGAACATTGAGGTTCGGGTTATGGACGTGACCGTCGGCCGCGTCGAACTGCCGCGGATCGAATACCTGGTGCGCTACGCCCCGGAATCGGTCGCCACTCAGTTTGAGGTCGTCGTCCTGGGTGCGCACGAGCTGGGCCTGATTTATCTGAACGGCCGTCTCCATGGCCTGGCCTACCCCGGCACGGCCCAGGTTTTCTGGAAAGAAGCGATGGATCTCAAGGTCCAGCGCGTGGACCTTTCCGGGTCGCTGGATGTTGCCCCGGGGCTGCTGCAGGAGGTGCTCCACAGCGATCTGACCCTGGCGGACAAACGCGCGATTACCGTGCGTCTGCTGGCGGACCACGAGGTGGGCCTGCTGGTGGTAGACGGCCGCTTTGAGCGGGTACTCGAACCAGGCCGGCACGGCTTCTGGGACGTGTCTCGCAGCGTCACGGTCGAGGTGATGGATCTGCGGCTGCAGTCGCTGGAAGTGAGCGGCCAGGAGATGCTCACCAAAGACAAGGTATCCCTGCGGATCAACCTGGCGGCCAATTATCGGGTTGTTGATCCCGTCAAAGCCCGCGAGGCTTCGGCCAAGCCGCAGGACGAGCTTTATCGTGCGCTCCAGTTTGGCCTGCGCCAGGCTGTTGGCGCCCGGGATCTGGACCGCCTGCTGGCCCAGAAGGGCGAGCTGGAAGATGAGGTATTCAAAGCCGCTGCTGGTTTGGCAGAAGACTACGGTCTGGCCCTCGCCATGGTGGGTGTGAAAGACATCATCCTGCCGGGTGACATGAAGTCCATCCTCAACCAGGTGGTGGAAACGCAAAAGGCCTCCGAAGCCAACGTGATTCGTCGGCGGGAGGAAACCGCTGCAACCCGCAGCCTGCTCAATACGGCCAAACTCATGGATGACAATCCCACCCTCCTGCGTCTGAAAGAGCTGGAGATGCTGGAGAAAGTCACCGAAAAAATTGACCAGATCACCGTTTACGGCGGCCTCGACGGCGTCCTGAACGAGCTGGTCAAAATCGGAGGTCGCCCGTGAGCCGGTCTTCCCCGCTTCACTGCCGACCTGCTTAACCGGCTGCGTGCAAACGCAGCCGGTTTTTTTTTGGCTTCGACTCAAGATCTGATCGTGGCGTGTCAGTTGTCCGGTGGCAGCTGTGCCTCCGAATGAAGCACAATGCGTGGCGATGCGGGTCAACCGGTGGCCGAATGTTTTACCGCAAAATTGTCCAGCACCTGAGAGACCAGAACTGGGGCGGCATTGCCGTCGACTTTGTGATCGTCGTGATCGGCGTCTACGTGGGTCTTCAGGCGCAGGAGTGGAGCAATAACCGGGCAGACCGGCAGCGGCTAGAGCGCATCGTGGCAGCGCTAACAGCGGATATGCGGGACGGATACCGGGTCGAACAAAGCTTCCGGAACACGGTCCGGACGGGACTGGCGGCGTTCGATGCGGCATACCAGCGGGGCGAACGCCCAAAGCCATTCGTCTTCCGCATCGAGGGGTCGGACACCGCTCCGAACCTGATCTGGGGCACTCTGCAGGAAGCGGGCCTCGGGGAGCTGCTGGACCCCCAGCTACTGTTCGAACTCAATCATTTCTTCTCCGAGCGCCAGGGCATCGGTGTCAAAACCACACGCTACATGGAATCTATTGAAACCCTGATCCTGCCTTACCTCGATGGAGACCCTGCCTACTTCTACCAGGGTGAAGCGATGCGCCCGGAGTTCCTGGCAACGATGGAGCGGCTGCGGGAGTGGGTAGGCTATCTTGATCAGCTGGGCCCTTGGTCCGCCTGCCTGCAAAAACGACTGGAATCGGCATCGGAGCCGGGCGGTACCTGCTCGAACCAGTTTACTTTCACGAATTTTGGGGAATAGGTGCAGGCAACGGCTATCGCAGAGTGATTGATCTGCGAATTTCACTGACCGGCTGCGCGCAACCCGTCGCCTGTTTTTGCTGCTGTTTTGACACGCCGCCATTAAGCTTGGCCGCCACTTCCGTTTCTGAATGCAATCCTGACAAGAGACGAAAGAGTCCGACGGGTGATCATCGATCCTCGAAGATCTGTTGGGGGAGCTAATCTGACGCCTTCTGCTTCTCTCCAAGAAGGGTTTTCAACCGCCCTGCCGGCGCCTTAGCGAGAGTCAGCCTCGAAGCCGTCGGCAAACACATCGTCACAGCGGATGTCGGTGCTGAACAGTTCCTTGATGCCGACCGTATTCTCATCCGCAAGATAGACCACGCGCTGGCCATCCAGCGTTTGCTGAAAGTCGTCGCCAACCGAACTACGGACTGCAGCGCCTACCGGCAGCGGTTTGTTGATACGGCGAACGGGACCGGGTGTGCCCAGCGCTACGGCAAAGAGCTCTTGTTGACCGGCAATCAGGTAGTCAGCCGTAAACAGGAGCTGCTCATTGTCCAGCGTGATCTCCAGTTGTTCAAAATTGCCGTTGGCAACGCTCGGGCCCGTCAGGGCGCGGTCTACGGAGCCCTGAAGCGAGGCGATGCGCAGCGTCGGTACCCCGGAGCGCCGAGCCCGGTAGACGATTGATTGACCGTCGGGCGAGACGACAAATCCGTTGGTGATCCCAATCTGCGCCGGATCGCCACTGACCCGTTCCACAGAACCGCCGGCGATCGGAACACTCAGGATCTCGCGCCCGGACCCGATCTGAGCCTCGATCAGCACCCAGGCTCCGTCCGGCGTGAGCTCAAAGCTGTCGACGGTGTCGATGGAAGCGGCCGCGGTGAGATGAACCGGCGCGCCGCCGCTTAAGGGCACGCTGTAAAGCTGGGGCACGAACGTGTTGCCGGAGGCGCGGGAAACCAGGTAAACGACGGTGGACGAGTCCGGACTGATCATGAATTCACGCACGTCCTGCTCTACCTCGGGGCCATTGAGCTTGCGGGGCGTCCCGCCGCTGACGGGAACCTGAAACAGCTCGAAGATACTGTTGTTTTCCTGGTTGGCCTGGTACACCACCGTTGTGCTGTCAGCGGAGACCTGAAAGCGGAAAGCATCGCCCCGATTGTCCGGATTGGTGTTCAGCTGTGCCAGCGTACCCGTGGCAAGCTCAGCGCTAAAAAGGTCGCGCTCGAAAACGCCTTTGTCGGCCTGAAACACCACGTAGCGGTCGTCGCTGGAGATGACAAAGTCACGATCGACATCACGTTCAAACTCCAGCGGTGCATTAAGCTTAGTCACCTCACCGCCGTTCACCGAAACCCGATATAGCTCCTCGCGGCCGTTAGCTTCCTGGTCTGCCAGGTAGACAACGGTTTCTCCGTCTGCGCTGATTGCGAAGGAGCGAACGTCGCCGCTGTCGACCAGCTGCGCGTTGAGTTTGGTCAGCGGCCCGCCGCCGGTCGCCGTGGTAACGCTGAACAGTTCGTCAACGTCCAGAGTTTCAAAGTCACCGACGATGACTGCGCGCTCCGTAGCCGGCGCAATCTGCGGCAGGCCATTCAAAAAGCGTCCGGGGATGCGGTCAATGTCGAACAGCGTCGGGGGCGCACTCCCGTCCTGCGGTACCGTCAGCGCGTCAAATTCCCCATCCAGCACCACGTCAGCGAGAAAAACGACGCGCTTGGTTCCATCGAGCGCAACCTGAAAGCCCGCGATCTCCTCATCGGCGCCCAGGGGTGCGTTGAGCCGGTCGTTCTGACACTGCAGTACGGGCGGCACGTCGCCGGCAACGGCCGGCGCAAGGCCACCTGCGGCGAACCACAGCATGGCAAAAAGCACTCCTTGTCTTGATCGCATTCGCTCATCCCTTTTGTGTCTATTCCCTGAAGCGCAGCTCAGCGGGAAAAGGGATCAAACCGGCTAAACGGTTTGCCGTCCAACTGTGTCTAGTCCGGCCCAGCCTGGTTAGGATTTCTCCTTACTTGCCGGTGTTTTGACACGGCGACATTAAGATGGGCGCCCAGAAGGCGAGTTTTTGGATTGATGAGAAGAGAAGATAAAGCCAATCGCATTGTGGCTATCCTCGAGGACCTGTACCCGGAGACGCTCGTGCCTCTGGATCACAGCGATTCCTTTACGCTACTGATCGCCGTCCTGCTATCGGCGCAGACTACCGACAAAAAGGTCAATGAGATCACGCCCGCCCTGTTTGCGCGGGGGCCTGATCCCAAGTCGATGGCGAATCTGCAGCTGGAAGAGATTCTGGGCCTGATCCGCCAGCTGGGCCTGGCGCCCCAGAAAGCCAAAAACATCAAGCGACTGGCGGAGATGCTGGCCGCGGACGGCGGCCGCGTGCCGGAGACGTTTGAAGGGCTTGAGGCGCTGCCCGGCGTGGGTCACAAAACGGCGTCGGTGGTGATGTCCCAGGCTTTTGGCGTGCCCGCGTTTCCGGTGGACACGCACATTCACCGCCTGGCGGCCCGCTGGGGGCTGTCGGACGGATCGAACGTCACAAAAACGGAGGCGGATCTTAAGCGCATTTTCCCCCGAGAGCTTTGGAACAAGCTGCACCTGCAGATCATCTTCTTCGGCCGGGAACACTGCCCCGCCCGCTTTCACGAGCTCGAACACTGCCCGATCTGCTCGTTTGCCGCCACCAAAAAGCGGATGCGCGAAGAACGCGCGGAGAACGACCGGCTGAGAAACCGCCGAGGCCGCAAACAGCGCGCCTGAATCAGACGTCCGGCCGCTCGAAGACCAAAAAATGCTGCTGCGGGAGAAAGTCGCCCGTTGCCACCCAGTTAAGGCCCACCGCGGCCATCTCCAGTTTCGCCTGCGCTTCGCTCATTTTATGCAGCCGTTTGATCGGCACCGACGGGTCTTCGGCCCGGTACTCGATCAGAATCAAACGACCACCAGGCCGCAGCGCCGCCGCGATGGCCTCGCCCATTTCCCGGGGATGGGAGAACTCGTGGTACGCGTCGACGATCAGCATCAGGTCGACGGAGCCGGGCTCCAGATTTGGCGTGTCCACCCCGCCAAGGCGGGTCTCAACGTTCGTGACGCCTCGAGAGGCCTTCCGTTTTTCAATGATAGCCAGCATTTCTGGCTGAATATCTACGGCGATCACTTTACCGTCCGGCACCCGAGCCGCCATCGGGAAGCTGAAGTAGCCGGTGCCGGCGCCCAGGTCGACAATCGTGTCATCCGGTTCCAGCGGCAGCCGGCTGATCAGCAGATCGGTACGCTCTTCCCGCTCCCGCGCCGGCCGTTCCAGCCAGCCGGCGCCCAGATGACCCATGACGTGGGAAATTTCCCGGCCCAGGTAGACCTTGCCGATGCCGTCCCGGCTGGCCCGGCGCGTCGTGTAAAGGCTCTCTTCACCGCCGCGGTCCGCCTCGGCCGGTGGGGTCTGCTCCGCCTGCTCGACGCTGCAGCCGGCGGCGAAAAGGATCATGGTCAAAAGGGTCAGGGTAAGGCGCATGACGTCGCCCTCTTTAGAACTCGCGACATGCTGCGCACAGTCCTGTCGTCTTGACGTCAACGTTGTGCAAAGACCAATGAACCCTTCACCTGCCTTGGGTTAATATGCGAGTCCCTTAATGCCACACCCATCCGCATGCTCGCTATCCTCTCGCCGGCCAAAACGCTGGACTATGAAACACCCCTCACCACGGACAAGTATTCCGAGCCCGAGTTTGTTGAAGACTCCAGCGCGCTGATTGATCGGCTGCGCAAAATGTCGCCTCGGAAGATCGCTGAGACCATGCACATCAGCGACAACCTGGCGCAGCTGAACGCTGAGCGCTACGCCACCTGGCAGCCGTCCTTCGAGGACGACGCAGCGCGGCCGGCCATTCTTGCCTTCAAAGGGGACGTCTACCGGGGCCTGGATGCGACCACCCTGTCGGCCCGGGACCACAACTATGCCCAAAAACACCTGCGCATTCTGAGCGGACTTCACGGCCTGCTCAGGCCGCTGGACCGGATTCGGCCCTACCGGCTGGAGATGGGTACCAAGCTCAAGACCGACCGGGGCGGCAACCTCTACGAGTTCTGGGGTAACAAGGTGACCGATGCGCTGAACGAAGTAATCGAGCAGCACAATCATCGTGCGCTGATCAACCTGGCGAGCAACGAATACGTGGGTGTCGTCGACCGCGGCGCCACCAACGCCCGGATCATCGACGTGAAGTTCCTGGACTACAAAAATGGCCAGTACAAGCTGATTTCGTTCTATGCCAAAAAAGCCCGCGGCTCCATGGCCCGCTACATGATCGATCAGCGCGTGAAGACCCTGAAGCAGCTGCAGGATTTCGACTACGACGGCTACCGGTTCAGCGAGAGCCGGACGCAGGGTGATGAGTGGGTGTTTACGCGCAAACAGGCATAGCCGCCAGGACCTGACTAGGTCGAATCCTCCGGCCGTAGCCAGCGCCGGATCGCCCACAGCGAGATCAGCAGGCTGAGCAGCGATCCCAGGCCGACCAGCAGCTGAGGAAAGCTGATGGAATCGGCCGCTGATCCTTCACCGTCCATGCCGAGGGCGATCGAGAAGCCCACCAGCGAGAACGCCATCAGCAGCAGGCCCGCCAGCGCGTCGGCCCGCCGATCTCCGGGCGGTACCAGCATGATCAGCCCGGCGAGAATAAACGACAACCCCACCAGCCCCAGCACCCATTTGTTGCCGACCTCTTCGACCGGCAGCCAGCCCAAAGCCAGCGCGAGGGGGTAAAGCCCAAGGGCAATAGCGCCCGCGGCGTAACCCTTCGACGGTGGTTTGCGAGCGTTCAGGATTCGGCGTCCAGCGCCAGCATGCGGCGGATCGATTGCTCAATCTGGCCGCCGCAATATTGATCCCCGTAGGCTTTGTCCTGCCGGGCCACGTATTCAGCCAAAGACGGCTGCGCGCCGATCTGCTGGCAGTGCGCGGCAATACCCGGCGCATTCTCGGTGAGGTCACCCGCAAGCTCCGGCAGGCAGCGGATCATGTTTCCAAACAGTGCGTAGACCGCAATGTCGGAAAAACTCACCGGGTCCGCGCCAATGTGCCGTCGCTGCAGCATCACCTCAAAGCTCCGCAGCCAGCGGGGAAGCCGCTGTGATCGAAACTCCACCCAGGCTTCCCGCTCCCACATCATGGAACCGTTGTAGCGGCAGATCTCCATCAGGACATCGTTGCAGTCCATCAGCACCTTGAGCGCCAGGGCCTGGTCGAAGGGCTCCGTAGGCATCAGCTCAAGCCCCGATGCCACCCAAGTGACAATCGCCGGCATCTGGCTGAGTACCTGACCGGTGCGCAGGTCTTTGAGCACCGGTGGGCCAATAAATGGAATGGCCTGCTCCTCCGGCGGCAAACGCTGGGCTTTGATGATTGCATCAAAACTCGTCTGCTCCTGAAGCGGAACGCCGCGGTAGGCAAACAGATAGCTCACGAAGCAGCCGCGAAACGGAATCGGCCAGTAGGTCAGTTCGTAGCGGGGTTTGTTGTATTCGTCGGGCATTCAGTTGTTCTCCTGCTGATCATCGCAATCCGGCTAGAGCCACCATGCCAGCAGGAACCCCAGCAGCAGCGCAGCGCCGCAAAGCAGACCCACACCCAGCGCCCGGGAACCCCGCGCTTCTCGCTCCTTCTGTACCAACAGCCGGGCAAACGCCGCGCCGGATTTTCCGGTGCAGTGGGAGCACTCGGTGAGGTCAGCCGGGAAGTCCAGGCCGCACCGGTCACAGGTTTTTGTGAGCCGCGGCTTGGGTGGTGGAATGTGCATACCGCTAATGTAACGGGCCGCAAGTTGGTACGCCAAACGCGACTGCTGGGTACCCCCGAACCGTTTTCTTAATGCATCGTGACCTGCATCACAGCACCTGAAAGCGAAGGGATACATGCTGTGCATCAGCAAGGGAATGCAGGGACATGGGGTCAGAAACTTCGCTTGAAACCCACCCGGAGATTGAGGGACTGACGCTGTTCAGCGCCCCCCCGGGACCGCACGAACATGCGGTACACGCCCATGATGCCTACTCCGTCATTGTGCTCTACGACGGCGCCAAGGACTTCCATCATCAGGGTAAAACCATCAGCGTTGCTGCGCTGCAGATCGCCGTGGCCAATCCCGGAGAACTCCACGGCTGTGGGCCGGTGAACGGCCAACCGTGGGCACACAAAACCTGGTATCTGTCCCGGCAGCTTATGGGCGAGCTTGCGTCCGAACGCGGCCTGGGCTCCGACGTCCTGCTAAAAGCGCCGCTGATCGACGACCCGGCCATGGCGCGGCAGCTCAACGCCGCCCATGACAAAAGCCGCACCGGCGAGCTGCTGGACCGACAATCCGCCGCGATTCAGGCCCTGACCGCGCTCATCGACCGCCACGCGGTCAGCATCGCGGCGGTGCCGCCGCAGGCGGCGCCCGGGGAACCCGCCCGGGACCGCGTGCCGGTGTACGAAGCGCTGCTGCGGGAACACCTGGACCGGGTTGTGGACCTCGCGACGCTGGCCCAGGCCTGCCACGTGGGGCGCAATCAGGTGATCCGGGATTTTCGCGCGGTGCACGGCGTCACGCCGGGCGAGTACTTTCGCCAGCTTCGCCTCGACCACGCCAAACACCTGATGGGGCTGGGTACCGAGCTGTCCACCGTATCGCAAATGACCGGGTTCTCGGACCAGAGCCATTTCACCCGCACCTTTCGCCGGTCTTTTGGCGTTACGCCCGGCGAGTACCGCCGGCTTCTCGACGGATCGCCCGGCACGCCTCCATTCTGAGACGCGGGTCTCACGTCCGGGTGATTCTGTTCCAGCAATCCCCGAATTGCCGCTGTAGCTTGGAGGTTCCAGCACCTCCGGGGAGCACAGCGAATGAACAAAGCCTTTGCAGCACTGCTCCTGGCTATGCCTGCCAGCGCCGGGGCCGGCTTTGGTTTGAACAGCCTTAGGCGTCGTGCGCGCGGCTCCGCAGCGGCAGGCCTGGCCGCCCTGTTGTGTTCGGCGCTCACCCAGGCCGGTGAAGCCTGGAAAGGGCCACAGCTGATCGGCAGCCGATCTACGGGGATTGTGGGAACCGGCGATTTCAACCGCGACGGCGCTGTCGACGTGGCCTACTCCCGAAACGGCGCGTTTCAGTGGTACGCCGGACCGGATCTGAGCGAGCAGTCGCCGGAACATGACATCGGTGAGGGCAGCGGCCGGTCCTACGGCGGCACGGCGGTCGACATCAACGGAGACGGCTGGCCGGACCTGGTAGCCGCGGACGGCGCCCGCAGCAGCGGGCCGGGCCGCCTCTGGGCATTTCTTCATCCGGGCACCGCCGCCGGCGCCACCAGCCCCTGGGACCGGCGGGAGATCTGGTCGCTGGACGTGTGGCACCAGAACGATCTCGCGGTTGCGGACCTTGATCTGGATGGTCGCCTCGACGTGGTGGTGCGCACCCGCTCGGACGACCTGCGGCTGGTGATTGGCCTGCAGAACGCCAACTTCGATACCTGGACCAGCCGCTTCTGGCCCACCGGCGAAACCTCCAATACGCCGGAGGGCCTCGCGGTGGGCGACGTGGACAGCGACGGTGTGCCGGAAATTGTGCTGTCCGGGGTTTACTGGGACGCGCCGGACGGCTGGCGCGGCGGCGACCCCCAGGAGCATATGATCGACCCGGAGTTTGTGGGTCGCGCCGTCAAGTCTGTGGTGGCCGACCTGGATGGGGACGGCGCCGACGACGACGTCGCCATGGTGACGGCCGAGGGCAGCCAGCGGGTTTATCTGGCCGTCTATGTTCATGACGGCAATCCCCGCGGCGGCGCCTCGGCCTGGCGCCGGGAAATACTGCTCGACGACGTGACGAACTATCACACGCTGGCCGCGGCCGACTTCAATCAGGACGGGCGCACCGATCTGCTGGCCGGTGCCGCCTTCGGCTCCAGCGGCATCTCCGTGTTTTACGGTGGTGCCGAGGGATTCACCGAAGAGGTGGTGGATGCCAGCGGCAAGATGTACGTCACCAGCGTCGCCGACCTCAACAACGACGGCGCACCCGACTTTGTCGGACCACGGGTCTGGCAGGATCGCGTCGTGGCCTACCTATCCCCACCCGGTACGCCCCAGCGCGTTTTTGCGGACGGATTTGAGTAAGCCCGCCGGGTCAGACCCGCTTGGGGTCTGACCCGATACACGCCGCCCGACACCCGATGTCTCGGCTACTCGGGCTGCCCGCCCAGGTGCTCGGTGGTGTAGGCCACAAGCCGCTCCTGCATGCGCGGCGTCCAGTGGTCGCCGGCCCAGTCCCGGGCCTGGGTGAGCTGATCGATCGCCGCGTCCCGATTGCCGCCGGCCCAGAGCAGCCGGGCGTTAACCGCCGCATAAAGGTAATAATCCGCTTTCCATACGCCGGCACCGTCCACCAGTTCCTGGGCCTTACCAAGCTCTCCGGCATCGATCAGGCAGTCGGCAAAAGTCAGGGCGGTTTCTGATTCCAGCGCATGCTGGCCCCGACCCGTTAGGTGGTTGAGGGCCGTGGCGAAACCCGCGCAACGATTGGTGATCCAGTCGTACTGGCCCAGATAAAAGTGGGCGATAGCCAGGTACGACGGGGTGGCACCGTCGCCAAAGGCGTTAAGCGCCTCGGCCACCTTCTCCCGCGGCGCCGGGATACGCCCGGCCCGGTGCAGCGCATCGGCCTTCTGCAGCTCAAACAGCCACCGGTCGTTGGGCGAGGAAACCCGATCCGCCCGCTCGATGGCCTCGTCAAAATGGGCGACAGCCCGGTCGATGGCGCCCATCTTGGCCAGCGCCTCCGCCGCCACATCGTGGCTGTGCGCCGCAATCAGCCAGTCCTCGAGCGCTTCGGCATGACCCACCGCGGTCAGCGCCTGCTCCACCGCCCCCTGCCCGTCGCCCAGCGCCAGCTTGACCAGCGAGTGACTGAGGGCGGTGTAGGCCTGGCCGCGCGTGTCGCCGAGAAAGGCAGCCTGGTCGTAGGCCGTGGTGAGGATGTCATCCGCTTCCTGCCACTGCCCCTGACTGCGCAGCGCGCTCGCCAGGTTTCGGCTTAGCCGCCGTTCACTGCCCACCAGGCCAAACTCCGCCGCCAGCGCGGCGCCGGCCCGGTAGTGCGCAACCGCCTGGTAAAGATTGCCAAAGTGAAACTCAAGACTGCCCATAGCGTTGAGCAGCTCAATCTCATCGGCCGGGCTGCCGCTGTCCACCAACAGCGCCTTGGCGCGGGAAAACTCCCGCCGGGCCGCGTCCGGATTTCCCGCGGTACGCTCCAGCATGCCGCGCTGCCGGTGGACCCGCGCCAGCGCCAGGTTGTCCATGCGGTCTGCAAACTCGGCGGCCAGCCGATCGATCGTGTCCCCGGCGGCCTCATACTGGCGCGCGCTGCGCTGCGACTCCGCCAGCGACAGAAGCAGCAACGACAGCGCCGCGTCGCTCAGTTTTCCCGCCTCTTCGCTGAGGATCTGCCGATGCAGCATCAGGGACTGCTCGTGGTAGCCGGCCCGGGTCAGCACGTCGGCCAGGCGAAGCTTTGCCTGCAGATAATCCGGCTGGGCCTTAAGCAGTGCCTGGTAGTGGGCAATCGCCTCCTCCAGCCGCTCCTCCGACTCCGCGGTCAGCGCCGCGATGTACGCTTCGGGAACGTCTTCAGACCCCGCCGTGGAGCGGGAGAACGGCACCTCTTCCAGCAGCTGAGTGGCTCCCTCGCCCAGCGACTGGGCCAGAATCTGGCCACGCTGCTCGCGCCCGGCGCCGGTCAGCAGATATTGGATGATCCAGCCGTCTTCGGCCCGGGCAACGCTGGTGGCCAGGGATACGACCGCCCCGTGGGCCGATTTCATCGAAGCCAGTACCTGTTCTTCGCTTAGGGACTGATCCCGCGGCCGGATCGAGAGCAGGGTCCGTTCGATCGATTTGGCGTCGAGCACGGCGGGATGGCCGCCGTCCACCATCAGCGCCCGCAGCAGGTGAGAAAACGTCTGCTGATCGGTGCTGCTCGGCGGGTACGTGGCCGGCACCAGCGCTACGCGATCCGCCGCCGTCACGTTTCCCTGGTCACCGCCGCCGGGCCACAGGATGAGCAGGGCCAGGAGCACCGCAGACGCAACGGCCCAGCGCACCCACTTCACCCGATGGTCTTCGCCGGGCGGTTGCGAATCTTCTGGCGGCCCGTCCGCGTCGGTCACAGCAGGAACAAACAGGTAGCCTCGTCGGACGACGGTGCGGATGACGGGCTGGTCTCGATCGTGATCATCGAGATAGCGGCGCAGCTCCGCCATGGCGGTTTTCACCGCCGCCGCCTCCACGCGGCGGTCAGCCCAAACCTGGTCCAGCAGTTCTTTTTGAGTGATCAGTTCGCCCGGTCGGGAGCAAAAATAGCGCAGCAGCGCCAGCACCCGCGGTGGAAGCTGGGTGCAATCGTCTCCCCGCCGCAGCTCACCGGTGCCGGTGTGCAGCTCAAAATCGAGGAATCGAATTGTTTGATTGGGCTCTGACAAGCGCCGCGGGCCACGTCGGTGGCGGCTCCTCTTTGTTCTTTTTCAGCGCTGCGGCCGTGCCCTGCGAGCGGGACATCGGGCGCGGCGCACCCCATCTGGCGCATTGTGGCACAAGGCCCGAAAGCATCAAAACCGTTTCCTTACCGTTTGCTTACCGCTTCCTAAGCCATTGATTACCCAACATTCGCTAAGTTGGGCGCACACCAACGAGGGGATTACATCGTGAACGCTTCTATCCGAACCACCATTGTCGCTGCGGGCCTGATTTTTACCGGCAGCGTGTGGGCCGGCAGCTGTGACGCGCCGTTTCTGACCTGTATCGAGGTCAATACCATGGGGGACCCGACCCCCGGCACCAGCTCCAACACCTGCGAAAACCTGCCGGGCGAGTGCAGTTTCCGCCGCGCGATTCTGCAGGCCAACTCTCTGTTTGCCAACGAGCGGCCTGTGCAGATCCGCTTCAACCTCCCGGCGGGCGCCGCCAACAACAACGCTCCCGGTACCTGGACCATCGATATTGACCCGTTCACCGCCCTGCCCGGTCTGGCCAGCCCTTCCGCTTTCAGCGAGCCCGATTCCAGCGTCACCATCGACGGTGCCAGCCAGCCCGGCGCGCGAACCAACGGACCGGTCGTCTTTATCAACTCAAATAACCCGTGGGGGTTTAACCGCGCCAGCAACACGCTGCGCAATGTGGGCTTCTACGGCGGGATCTCTCTGACGCTGAACAACCCGGTCGGCAACAACAGCCGGCCCGACGGCAGTCATCTGGTTGAAAACATCTGGATGGGTCTGGATGAAACCGGCGACAACCTGGTGCTGGAAGATGAGTCGCCAAGCGGCGCCTCCGGTCTGGCCGGCGGCGGCGTGTTTTTGAGCTCGGAAGCCAACACGCTGCGCAACAGCGTGATCACCGGCGCCCCCGGCGCTGCCGTACGGGTGGAAACGGAAGATGACAATGTCGTCACCGGCAACTACATCGGCACCCGCGGCGACGGCACCGTGCCTGCGGGCCAGGATTGCGCCGCGTCCCTGTCCTTCGACTTTGGCAACTGGTACGGCGGCTGGGGCATCTGGGTGCTGGGCGGTGACAATATCGAGATCACCAACAACGTGATCGCCGGGCTGAACGACCTGCGCGCACCGCTGGACTCACCGCCGGTGGCCATTCGCTTTGAGAACGTGTCCAACAGCCTGCTGGAGGGCAACGTGATCGGCTACGACAGCAACGATGCGCCGGTCGGCACCTGCGGCGGCGCCATTGATGTCTTCGCCTCGTCCAGCGCTTTTGCCGGCCAGCCCACCATTTTGCGCAACAACATGATTGCCAACAGCCGGCCCGGCGGCAACGAGCCGTTTCTCGACACGGTGATCTTCATTTCCCGGGGTAGCGCCCTGACGCTGGAGAACAACGACGTGGAACACACGGTGGATGCCGCGCCGGCCAAGGTGATCGACTTCAGCCCGACCGGCGTGGAAGAAGCCTGGCGGCTGTTTGAGCCGGGCGCCATCACCAGCATCAACGGCACCAGCGTAACCGGCACCAACGGCAGCTACCTGGATGATCAGCAGAACGTGATCACTACGCCCTGCGGCGGCTGCACGGTGGACATCTACGTCGACGATACCGACAACAAGGAAGAAGCTCTGGAATGGCTGGCTTCCACCACTGCCGACGGCTCCGGCAATTTTGCCGCCACCCTTTCCCGGTCCATCACCCAGAGTGAAGGGCTGCGCACCATCTCAACGGCCAACGCCAACGGCGTGATCGGCAGCCAGAACCGCGGCACCAGTACCAAGATGTCGGTGCTTTACGGCTTCGGCCCGCTGCCCGAACTGGTGTTTGCCAACGGCTTCGAGCCGCCGGAGTAACCGAGTAGGGGCCGCTTCCGCACCGGGAGCGGTATGGGGTAAGCGGCGGGCTCGTCCCGCCGCTTTTTTTTAGAAGACGTCGGAGGCCGGCACCTGGGTGCGTCGCTTCAGATTCAGCGGCGGCTTCTGCGTCAGCTCAATTGCACAGCGGTCGCCCGCCAGCTGAACAAAGGCCTGACCGCACGACTGGTGAGCCGCTTCAACAGAGACGTTGCCGATCATCTGCTTGAGGCCCCAGGACCAGCCGGAACTCGTGACAAAACCAATCTGCGTCTCTTGCCCGTCCACCATCGCAAACACCGCCTCGCCGTCAGCAATCGGCGTCTCGTCCTCCCCCCGCAGGTAGCGAAGAGCATGCCGGGCTCCCTGCGCCTGCTGAGTCCGCAGCGCGTCCCGCCCGACAAAGTCACCCGCGTCCAGATTTACGAGCCATCCGAGGCCAAGTTCAAACGGCGACCGTTCAAACCCCGGCACGGGGTCGATCTCGGTGGAGCAGTCCCAGCCGGCCACAATGAATCCACCTTCCATGCGACACACCTGGATCGCCGTCAGACCGTAGCCAGGCAGAGGGCCGTACGCTGCGCCAAGGGTTTCGATGCGTTCCGTCAGCGTTTCGACTTCGTCGGGCGGAATCCAGAACTCATAGCCCAGATCTGCCGTGAAGCCCATACGCGCCAGGAGTCCCCGGCCGGCGCCGATGTCTACGTGGCGCACCTCCAGAGGCTTGAACTGCGGCGCCTGCGCAAAACCGAGCTGGTGAACAACCGCTGCCGCCGCCGGTCCCTGCACGGCGAGCCCTGCATAGGCGTCCACATCCGTGGTGAAGCGGACGCGGTCGATGCCGTAGCGCTCGCACACGGTTTCGAAAAAGGGCACGTGATCCACGTCGGAGGGCAGCAGCAGGTAATCATCGTACGCCAGCTTGTAGAGCATTGCGTCGTCTTTCAGGTAGCCCTCGTCAGTGCAGAACACGGTGTACCCGGCACGCAGCGAGGCCATCGAGCTGACCGGTCGCGTCAGCAGATGATCGAGAAACCGGCCTGCCTCTGGGCCCTGAATCCGGATCTTCTGCATCGGCGTTACGTCGCAGAGCCCACACTGCTCGCGTACACCCCGGTATTCCTCCGCCGCGTCACCGTAGTCGTTGGGCAGCACAAAGCCGTTCCAGTCGATGTAGTGCTCGTCCTCCCTGGACCGCGCTACGTACTGCTCAAAGCTATGGCTGTTGTGTCGATTCAGAAAATCGAAAAACGGACTCTTTCTTAGCAAAGTCTGCGCATCCCCGTGAACTGCTCCGATAGTGCCACGGACGCGATGGGTCTAACGACGCGCCTTATAGGCCCGCACCCGGGTCCGGAGGACCGGGATGATCCCTCCCTGCTTGTGCTGTAGGCTCCGCGCCATGCCTCGACTCATCATTTTCGCGTTCACCATATTCCTGGTCGGCTGCGTCAGCCCGGAACCCAGGAGCGGCAGCATTTTGCTCACGGTGGTCGGCAGCAACGACATGCACGGCGAGATCGCCGCCCGGGCGGGCACCGGTGGCCTGGAGACCTTTTCCGGATACCTGCAGGTGCTCCGGGACCAGCGTGGGCGTAGCGGAGGCGCGGTGGTGCTGATCGACGCCGGCGACATGTGGCAGGGCACGCTGGCTTCAAACCTCAGCGAAGGTCGAGCCGCCGTCGCCGCCTACAACGCCTTGGGCTACGACGCTGCCGCGCTGGGCAATCACGAGTTTGATTTTGGGCCCGCCGGACCGTTGGCGATCCCTCAGCACCCCACGGATGATCCTCGCGGCGCGCTGAAACAACGGGCCGGGGAAGCGCGCTTCCCGCTGCTCGCCGCCAACCTGGTGGAAAAAGGCAGTGGTCAGCTCGTGTCCTGGGACAACGTCGAACCGTCGGTGCTGATTTCCCGCGCGGGTGTGTCCGTGGGCATCGTCGGCGTCATGACCGCCCGTGCGCTTGAGGCAACCATCGCCGCCAACGTGGCGGACCTTGAGGTCACGCCCCTTGCCCCGGCCATTGAACGAGAAGCACGCAAGCTGCGCCGGCAGGGAGCGGACCTGGTGCTGGTGGCAGCCCATGCCGGTGGACGCTGCAGCCTGTTCGATAACCCGGCAGATCTTTCCAGTTGTCGGCCGGACAGCGAAATCTTCCAGGTTGCCCGAGCCTTGCCATCGGGGCTGGTCAATCAGATCATTGCCGGCCACGTGCATCAGGGCATCGCGCACCGGGTCAACGGCATCGCGATCACTTCCGGCTACTCCAACGCCCGAGCATTTGGCCGGGTGGATTATCAGATCGAACCGCAAACCGGTACCGTGCTGCAGCAGATCATCTACCCGCCCCAGCCCATTGAGCGAAACGGCAGCTACGAGGGCCAGACGATCCAACCGGACCGCTCCATCCGCGCGATTGCGGCGCGGGCGCAAAGGCGCGCGGAGCAGGTACAAAGCCGCCCTGTCGGAGTGGAGCTGACGCAGCCGTTTGATCTGGACGGCAGTCCCGATTCCGCCCTGGGCAATCTATTCAATCTGGCCCTCTACGAATCGCTCAACGTCGACGTGGTCATTCAGAACGTGGTGGGGGCCTGCGCGCGCCGCTGCCGGCCGGACCTCTTACCTATGGTGACGTGTTTGAGACGTTTCCCTTCGACAACCGAGTGGTTCGCCTGACGCTCAGCGGTGCGCAGCTGCGCCAGGTGATGGCCTCAGAGGCCAAACGCGGGCGTCGCACCGTTGGCCTGCACGGGATAACCGCCGCGGTGAGCTGCGAGGGGGCAACCATGAAGGTCACGATCACTCGCAACGGCGGGCACGTCGTTGAGGACAGCGACATACTGGAGGTCGGCACCAGCGATTACCTGGCCCTCGGCGGTGCCAACGTCTTCACCGCCGTCATGCCGGCAGGGGGTTTTCCGCTGGATTTCCGGCAGCCGCTGATTCGAGACCTTGTCGTGGACTGGCTGTCCCGGCGATCGGCGCCGCTGGACCCGGTGAAATTCGTCGGCAGTGCCTATCAGAACTGGTCGCGCCCACCACTTGAAGAATTCCACTGTGAGCCTGCCTCGCTTGAGGCGGACAACCAGCCACAATCCTGATGGGCGCTTGAGCCATCGATCCGTTGCCGGATATTGCCCGGCTCGGGGCAACCAGCGCCGACGGCAGCGATGAATCGGCCGTGCAAGCGTCAAGTACGGGCGCCGCTCCCCGAGCAGGTGATCTTCCGGGACAGCGTCGAGCAATAGCCGGGGACCTTCTACCTAGCTCCGGCGCGTGAGGTAGGCACAGAGCGCACCCACAAACAGCCCTACGGCGAGCACCGTGGCCGCCATCACGCCGGCCTGAAACGCCGGGTTGAGGTAGTGCTCCCGATTTCGCTCCATGTCCGCCAGCTGCGCGGCGGCGCTCTCGTCGCCCACGGCCTGAAGCGTTTGCTGGTAGTACTCGTACAGGCGCAGCAGCGATTCCGGCTGCAGAAACTGCCAGTAGACAAAAAGGCTTACGCCGAAGACCAGCGAAATCACCAGCATGGCGGCCCAGGCTTCGCGCAGCGCGATGCCAAAACCCCAGCGCGGGGTCTCGTTGCGCCGCGCCCGCAGAATGAGAATCACCAGCGCGGTAAAAACCACCATAGACGTATAGCCAAGGGTTTCGGCCACCACGAAGCTGATACTTCCGGGCGGAAACAGCCAGTCGAGCAGCATGACAACGATGGCTAGACCCAGGCCGATCAGTGCACCGTAGCTGACCGTTTTCATGCCGAATACCTCAGCCACTCGTCGCGGGCTTTTTCCACCGTCGCCAGTTCCGAAGGCTCAAGCACCTGAGGTTTCACAACCGCTTTGCCCGTTTCGGCATTGAACAGAGGATGCTGCCGGTGCTGACCGCGGAAACGCCGCCGCAGGAGCTTGAAGAGAATCGAAAAGGCCGCGCTGAGCGGGGCTTTGGGATGAGCGCTCGGGGCTGCACCGCCGCGGGCAAAGCGTCCGTGAATGCGCATTTTCACCGGGCCAACCGACGTTTCATCCGCGCCCTTCACGCAGGGCCGGATCAGTCCGACAAACGGAATCGCGGAGGTGAGCGAATTTGCCAGCGGCGTTTTGCAGCAGGCGGCATACCACCGGTAGAGCCCTTTGGGTCTTAACCGCACGCAGGCCAGCTGCTCCTGCCCGGCGGTGATGCGAAACCGCACCGGCGCCAGCTGATATATCTCGCTGCCGCCGTGCTCATCCAGCACGTCATCGGCACGCCCCAGAAAATGGGCAAAGGACTGGCAGTCATCGCAGTAGCAGACCGCCCGATTGACATAAGCCGGCGCCAGGTCGCGAGCGATACCGCGAAGTTTGCCGCACTCGCAGCGAACGTCCAGATCCGTGGTCATGAGCAACTCTTTTTCTTCTTGGGCTTACTCGATCGTAGCAAAGAGATCGGCAGCGGGCGTGGCCCCTGCGGCCGGCTTGTGATCAGTAGTTGATATCCGGATTCACACCGGGATAGATCACGCCGGCCACCACCATGCCTTCTTCCTCGGTGGCTTCAAGGGAGTGAATCTGCTGGGCCGGGAGGAACACGACATCCCCTGCGCCAACTCGGCCCTTCAGGTCTTCCGTCCACAGACAGCCTTTGCCCTTAAGAATGATCAGCGCCTCTTCGTACAGGTGGCGATGCGGCTGCGCCTTGGACCTCGGAATGTGACCGGCAAACTGGGTCACCTTGTCACACCCCAGCGTTCGGTCGACCAGAAGCTGAAAGCTGCGATCCGCCATGGCCTGGGACTCCCCAGCACCGATGGTGACGGATCGATTCGGACAAGCCTCATCGAAATAGTCGTTGGGCTCTTGTTTCAGGTTCGGTGCCTCCGCGAGGGGGCACACCGAGGCAAAAAAACGCAGCGGGACTTCACCGGGGTTATGCAGGGCAAATTGTTCACCGGGCCTCACGTAATAGCCCGTGTTTGCCGCATAGCGAAAAGTTCGCGGCCCGATTCTCAGCTCCCCCTCGCCGACGATTGCCAGCAGCACGACCTCTCGCTCACCAAAGCCCAGCGCCGGCGAGCGTCCCGGGCCAACTTCGATATGGAACTGGGCCTGGTATCGGGCCCCCACGGATTGGTCAACCACGGTGGACCAGTGCAGGTTTTGCTTCTGCTGCGTCGCAAGTTCATCGGTGCGGGCAATGAAGCAGTGCCCGTTGAGGAGAAGCCGCCCCGCAACCGGTTGCGCGACCTCCGCCACGTGGCGGTTAGCCTCCGAGTTCGGGTCATCCAGGGGATAAGTGTCGAGGAGCCGGGTATGGGTACCGTCACAGAAAGGAGGCGTCTTCGTCTGCTTGCAGCCGCAGAAAAGCACCTCCTGGGAGTGTTCCGCCCGCACCGGCAAAGGCTTCAGCGACGTGCCCTGATGCGACCCGTCACAAAACGGCTGCGTCGCGCTGCGGCCGCAGCTACACCAGGCATAACGCTTACCGGCAATCAGCCGGTAATAGTAGGGCTTATATCTTGCTACCTCAGCGGAAAGGTCCGACTCATCCATGCGCCGAGAGTGACCCATGCTCCACACTCATTCAAGCGAAAGAACAAAACGGCGCGCCCGGCCGTTACACCCCACCGCTACTCCCCGCCGCTACCCACGGCCGCGGGAACGCCAAAACGTTCTAAATCAGCACCGGTCCCGGACCGGATTCGGATAACATCAGGATTTTGGAGCCCGCTATGCTGCCCTGCCGCACGAGTGCCCTGGGTTTCCTGACCCTGTCGCTTACGCTTCAAACCGCGCCCGCAACCAGCGAAAACGAACTGCCCCTGGCCGGCCTGCACGGCCTCGGCCGCGTCGAATACGGCGTCACTCAGTCAAACAACCCGAAGCGTTCCTACTACACCTATGTCCGCATTCCGGAGGAAGAACCGGGCGAAAACGGCTTTCCCACCATCTACCTGCTGGATGGCGGCATCACGTTTCCGCTGTTGGCCGCCTACTATCGCTACCTGAGGCTGGCCGATGAGGTCCCACCGATGCTAATCGTGGGCATCAGCTATCCATCCAACACCTTTGAAGGAGGCAATTACCGCTCCACCGACTTCACCGCCCCCTCCCCGGAGCGGGATTACTGGGGCGGCGCCGACCAGTTTCGCCAGCGATTGGTGGAGTCTGTCTTTCCCTTCGTCGAGCGCCGCTACAACGGCGACCCCAATCAGCGGCTTCTGTTTGGCCAGTCGCTGGGGGGCCAGTTTGCCATCGACACGGCATTTCACGCGCCGGAGCTGTTTGCCGGCCTGATCGCCAGCAACCCAGCCCTGCACCGAAACCTGGATCACTTTACCGATCCCGACAAAATCCGCAGCGACGTTGCGTCACCGCCGCGGCTGTTTGTGAGCGCGGCAGAGAACGATCATCCGGATTTCCGGGGGCCGGCCCGGGCGTGGATCGAGTTCTGGCAGGACCGGCCACTGCCCCTTCAGCTGAAAATCTACCGGCCGGCGGGTCACAACCACTTCACGCCGGCGCCCGCTGCCTTTCGGGCTGGCCTGCGCTGGCTGCTGGACGATAGCCCTTCGCCCTGAGCGCTGTGCACTTTTAAACAACCCGCAGTTCCCCCTGCGGCATGGCCGGTAGCGGTCGGGGTTTTTAGCATTTGAGAACACTCAAAAAGCCCGCGAGGTGTTCTTCATGTCCGCTGCCCTTCGCCGTCGCAAGCTGGCCGCAGCCACGAGCCGCCGTTGCCGCCCGCTGTTGACCGCCAGCCTGCTCCTCGCCAGCAATTCCGCCGCTTTTGCTCAGCTTGAAGAGGTGGTGGTTACCGCCCAGAAGCGCGAACAGGGTCTGCAGGAAACATCGATTGCCGTGACCGCGTTCACCGCCGGCGCCATCGACAGCAAGAACATTGCTGACATTTCCGAACTGGCCAACTTCACGCCCAATCTGGTGTTTGATACCACCTCGCCGGTCAGCGGCCTGTCGTCCGGAGCGGTGATTTTCATCCGCGGTATTGGCAACACGGACTTCAGCCTGACCACCGACCCGGGCGTCGGCACCTACGTGGACGGCGTGTACCTGTCCCGGTCCGCCGGTGGCGTGTTTGACGTGCTGGACATCGAACGCATCGAGGTGCTGCGAGGTCCCCAGGGCACGCTGTTTGGCCGCAACACCATCGGCGGCGCCATGGACATCACCACCCGCCGCCCGTCGGACGAATTCAACGCATCGGTGTCGGCCACCGCCGGCAACTTTTCACGGCTGGATTTTCGGGGGTCGGTGGATCTACCCGTTTCCGAACAGTTGCTCACCAGCTTTGTGGTTTCGCGCAAATCGGCGGACGGCTACGTGGACCGCGTGCTCGTCGGGGGCGAACTCGGGGATCAGGACCGCATTGCGTTTCGCGCCAAGGCGATCTACGAACCCACCGACAACCTGGATTTCCAGGTAACCTACGATTACACCAAGATCGACGAAAACAGCGCCGCGTCGGTGATCCTAGGGTTTACCCCCGGGGCCAGCACCATCGGCTACGACCTGTTTCGCGCAGCGTTTGATCCAACATTGCCCCCCCTGACCGATTTTATTCGCGATCCGGAAGATGACGTGAGCTTCACTACCGGACCCACCGGCACGGAGCTGGATCTGCACGGGTTTTCATTCATCGCCAACTATTCCGGCAGCAACTGGGCACTCAAATACATCGGCGGCTACCGGGATACGGACGGCGGCTTCAATCGAGACCCGGACAACACGCCGCTGGCGATCACCCACACGTTTAATCCAGACTACGAGCACGAACAAACCAGCCACGAACTGCAGCTCACCGGCACCATCGGCGCCCGGCTCCAGTACATCGCCGGCGCCTATTTTTTTGAAGAAGACGGCACGGACAACGTTTTCGTGCCCATCTTCCTGCCCAACGTCGACGACCCGATGAATCCGTTTGGGTTTCCTGCGGCGGTCAATAACTTTGCCACCGTCGACAATTCCAGTGACGCCTTCTTTCTGCAGGGCACCTGGGACGCCACCGACACGGTGGCGATCACCGCCGGCGTTCGCCGCACCAGCGATGACAAGGGATTTGCCTACACCCAGTACATCGCCGCTGACGCGGACGGCAATCCCCTGCCCGTGCCAGTGGCCGCGGTGGATGAAAACGGCAACCTGACCCAGGGCCTGATTCCGATTGTCGGCAACGGCAGCGGGGTGGACGAGATCTCTTTTGACGAAACCACCATCCGCCTGGGCGTCGACTGGCAGTTCGCGGATCGGTCGCTGCTTTACTACAACTACTCCGAGGGTTTCAAAAGCGGCGGCTTTGTCCTGCGCTACGTCGAGGCGCGGCCGGCGCCGCTGACGTTTGATCCGGAGTTTGTGGAAGCTCATGAGGTGGGCTTTAAGTGGCAGGGCTGGGACGACCGGCTGCGCATCAATACGGCACTTTTCTCCATGGACTACGACGACGCGCAGGTGACGTTTTTCGACAACCTGGGCGGGCCAATCACTGCCAACGCCGGCAGCGTGGATATCACCGGCCTCGAGCTTGAGGTCACGGCCCTGGTCAGCGATCGCTGGCTTCTGGAGCTGGCCTACGGCTACACCGACGCGGAGTACCAGTCGATTCGGCCGATCTCCGGCCTGTCGCTCACCATCGATGAGACCGCCAACCTGGTCAACACGCCGGAACACTCGCTGCAGCTTGGCGTTGAGTATTCCCTGGCCCTGCGCGGCGGCGCGGACCTGACCTTCCGCGGCGACTACATCTACTCCGACGATGTGTTCAACGACTCGCAGAATTCGCCGTTCCTGTTTCAGGACTCCTACGACGTGACCAACCTCGCCGTGACCTACACGGCTGCCGACGA